>NZ_JANIID010000011.1:0-205093 GCF_024519335.1 Streptomyces telluris | reverse complement strand
CGCCTCACCGCCGACCGCTCGGGCCCCGCGCTGGTGGTGGTCTCGGGTGCCCCGGGCATCGGCAAGACGGCGCTCGCGCTGCACGTGGCCCACCTCGTGGGGGCCGGCGGTCACCACTTCCCCGACGGCCGGTTCGCGGTCCGCATGACGCGGACGGACGGCACGCCGCGCACGTCGGCGGAAGTCGCCGCCGAGCTGCAGGGCATGGCGGCGCCGACCGGCGCAGCAAGTGCCTGCGGTGCGGACCGTCGCGTGCTGCTGGTCCTGGACGACGTGACGGACCCCGCCGTCGCCCGGCCTCTGCTGCCGACCGGCGCGGGCAGCGCCGCGGTCCTCACCAGCAGGCTCGGGCTGGCCGGGCTGGTGGCGGCGCACGGCGGCTGGGCCACGCGCCTGGACGCCTTCGCCGAGGACGAGTCGTGCCAACTGCTGGCGGCCGCCCTCGGGGAGGTCCGGGCCGGGGCGGAGCCGGAGGCCGTACGCGAGCTCGCGGCCGCTTGCGGTCACTTCCCTCTCGCTCTGCGGATCGCGGCCGCCCGGCTTCTCACCCGCCCCCGCCTGACGGTCGCCGACTGCGTGGCCTGGCTGCGCGAGGACCCGATGCGCCGGCTGTCACTGCCCGACGATCCGCAGATGTCGGTTCCCCGGGTCCTGGGCGACGCGCTGCAGCGGCTGGACCCCCGCCTCGCGGAGGCGTTCCTCCGTGTCGGCGGAGCCCCGCCGGCCCCGCTTCCGGTCGCCGACGCCGCGCGCCTGCTCGGGATACCAGCGGCTCCGGCCGAGGAAATTCTGGAGCGGCTGGCGGACGCGGGCCTGCTCGAAGAGGAGTCGGCCGGTCGCTTCCGCATGCACGAACTGCTCCGGGCATTCGCCCGGTGCGCCACCGGATACCGCGACGACCGAGGCGGCTCCCTCGCATTGCCGTCGCGGCAGTGAATTCATCTCCGCATCTTTACGAGTCCACGAACCTTCACCTCCATCACGTTTCCGATTTCAACGATCAACGTCACGATTCCACGAGTCCATGAGGTGTACACACATGCTGGAAGCCTACGAAGAGATTGCCGGGACACGGCCCCGCATCCGCCGTGACGTCCTTTTCACCCGGACCCCGGACGGCGTGCTGTTCCACAACGCCCACGGCGGATTCCACGTCAACTCCCCCTCCGCGTACCGCTTCGCCACCCTCCTCGTCCCGCACCTGAACGGGAAGCACCGGGTCGCCGACCTCTGCCGGGGACTCGGGGACGGGCAGCGGGCCATGGTCGGCAGCCTGGTGAGCACCTTGTACGAGCGGGAGTTCGCCCGTGACACGCCCGCCCCGGACACTTCGGCCCCTCCCGCGTTCTCCCCCGAGGTCGCGGAGCGCTTCGCGCCGCAGATCGCCTACGTCGACCACTACGCCGACGACGCGGAACGGCGCTTCCACGACTTCCGTACGGCCCGGGTGGCCGTACTCGGCGACGATCCCGTGGCGGCCTGGTGCGTGCTCAGCCTGGTCCGCAACGGCATCGCCTCCGTCGGCCACCGATCCGGCGCGAAGGATCGTTTCGCCCACGCATACGAGGAGGCGGAGAGCCTCCGCACCGCCGGCTGCCCCGTCTCCCTGCAGCCGATCGAAGCGACCGGCCCCGCGGCGCGGCAGGCCGCCGACGAGCCGGTGACGGTGTCCTGGAGCGACCTCGCCGCGTACGACATCGTCGTGGCCAGCGGCGGCACGGACGGCCCGCGCCCACTCTTCCGCCTGCTCGAAACCGGGGTGCCGGAGGGCAAGTCCCTCGTACCGGCGGCCATGTTCGGCAGCCGCGCGGTCGTCGGCCCGCTCATGACGCACGGGAGCACCGGCTGCTGGGCCTGTGCAGTGCTGCGCCTCGGCGCCCAGGGCGACGCCGCGGCCGCCGCCGATCTGTGGAGCGACGTCTGCCTGCCCGCAGCAGGAGAGCCCCGCGCGCCGCAGCCCGGCCGCAGCCTCTCGGCGATGCTCGGCAACCTCCTGGGCTACGAGGTCTTCCGCCTCACCACGGGTGCGCTGCCCGCCGAGACGCGCGGACAGGTGATCATCCAGGACACCGAGTCGTTCGACGTGGTCGCCGAGCCCCTGCTCGCCCACCCCCGCTGCCCGTTCTGCCGCACGACCGGCACCGCGGCGACCGGTACGGCGCCGGCCGCCACCCCGGCCCCCGCCCCGATCGCCCTGCCCGACGTCCCCGCGCCGGCCACCGGCGTCGACGTCCCCACCATCGACTCGGACGCGCTCCTCGCCGAACTCAACAGCCGCCGGATACTCGTCCGGCCGCACACGGGCGTCTTCGAGCGGTTCACGGACGAGCCGTGGACCCAGACCCCGCTCAAGGCCGGCACGGTGCGCCTGCCCCTGGGGCACGGGAGGAGCCGCGAGATCGCCGCCTTCGACCTGCACACCGTCGCCGGCGCCCGGCTCACCGCCCTCGACACCGCGGCCTGCGTCTACGCCGAGCACGTCGTCCCCCTGGGAGGCGTGCTCCCCGGGGACGCCGTCCGCCCCGACCGGGCACAGGGCAGGATCCGCGTCCTCGGTCCCGACGCGCTCACCGTCGCCAGCGGCCTGCCCGCCCGCGCCGAGGACGTCACCGCCTGGGTACGCGCCTCCTCCCTCACCGGCGCGGGCCCGGCGCTCGTGCCCGCGGGCGCGGTCCGCACCTTCGGCCCGTACAACCACGACCGGCTCCACACCCCCACGTCCGCGGGCACCGGCGCGGGCCGTACGACCGCCGAGGCCACGGCCCGGGGACTGCTCTCCGCGCTGTGCCACGACGCGCTGGAACGCGCCCTGCGCGGCACCGGCGGGGCGGCCCTCATCGCCCCGGACGCCCACGGGGACGATCCGGAGCTCACGTTCCTGGCCAGCTCGGCCCGCAACCTCGGCATCAAGGCGTACGAGCTCCTCGACCTCGGCGAGGCGGAACGCTCCTCCGCCCACGTCCTGTTCGCCCGGGCGCTCCTCCCCCACTCCGGCACGTGGGCCTGGACGGTCGCGGGCGCCACGGACCGGCGGCAGGCCGCGGTGGCGGCCCTGCGCGACCTGCTGGGACAGGAGCAGCTCGGCCGTGAACTCGCCGGAGCCGACGGCAGTGGTGGCCGCGCCTCCTCCCTCGACCTCGGCGATCCGCTGCTGGGGGATCTCGCCCCCGAGACCCTCACCGCCATGGGGAAGAGCACCGGCCGTCCGGACGCCTCCGATGCCACGACGTACGCGACGGTGCTGGAGCGGCTGCGTGCCGCGGGACGTGACGCGCTCGTCGTGCCCACCGGCTCGGCCGACCTGCTCGCGGGCGGCATCAGCACGGTCCGCGTGCTGCTCACGCGCGACGGCTCCGCCGGGAACGCTCCCGAGGGCTCCCATGACTCCTACTGACACCGGCCCCGCCCGCCCGAACCTTCCCGGCACCGCCCCCGTCCCTGACACCGCCCACCCCTCCGGCACCGTCCGCGCCTCCGGCATGGCTGCCGACAACACCGGCCTCTCCCCCGCCCCGCCCGAGTGGGAGCACGCCTGCCGCGACATCTCCGCGCTCCTGCGCGCCTCACCCGCAGGTACGGGCGCCCCGACCGAAGTGGCACCGCTGGGCGTACGCGACGAACTGGCCCAGGACGCCCTCCCCCAGGGCGACCTCGCGCCGCGCGTCCACCTCTACGGGCACCACGCGCTCGTCGGCCCCTTCCCCCGGCCGGACGACAAGCACCGCGGCGACCGCGGCGGTGTGCCCTGCCCCCGCTGTCTGGCCCGCCGCTGGCAGTCCGTGCGCGGACGGGCCCTGCGCGACGCGCTGGAGCTGGGGTCGGACACGCGGGCGGCCGGGCGGCCTCCGTACGCCGTGCCGTTCCTGACGGACGCGATGGCCGCACTGATAACCGCCCGCACCGCCGTCCGTACCTCCGCCCGTACCCCGCACGGCCCCACCACGGACCCCGCCACGGACCCCACCACAGACCCCGCCGGCGAAGACGGCCCCTTCGCCGCCGTCCACCTCCTCGACCTCGAAACCCTGCGCGTCAGCCGCCACCTGCTCGTCCCCGACGCGGAGTGCCCCGACTGCGGACGCCGGGTTCCCGACAGCGCGGAGGCCGCGGAACTCACCCTGCGGCCGGCGCCCAAGCACCGGCCCGGCTCGTTCCGGGTGCGGGCGGTCTCGCAGTACGAGCTGCCGGTGGCGGCGTTCGCCGGTCCGGTGTGCGGGGCGCTCGGCCCCGGTGTGGTGCACGACATCACCTCGGCGTCGACATCGGCCACGGTCGGCTGCTTCGAGCTGCGCTCGGGCGAGTACCTGCGCGAGACGTTCTGGGGCGGCCACGCCGACTCCTACGCCGACAGCGAGCGCATCGGCGTCCTGGAGGGCCTCGAACGCGCGGCGGGCATGCGGGCCCGCGGCCGGTCCCCGCAGGTGCGGGCATCCCTCGCCGCCCTCGGCGACGACGCGCTCGACCCGCGCGAGTGCGGCCTGTACGCCGAGGAGTTCCACCGGGCCGACCCGCGCGTGGTGCCGTTCTCCCCCGACCGGGAGATCCCCTGGGTGTGGGGGTACTCCCTGCGGGACCACCGGCCGCTGCTCGTACCGGAGATCCTCACCTACTACGGCACGCCGGGCCTGGAGAACCGGTTCGTCCAGGAGAGCTCCAACGGCTGCGCGTCGGGCGGCTCCGTGGAGGAGGCCGTCTACCACGGGCTGATGGAGGTGATCGAGCGGGACGCCTTCCTGCTCTCCTGGTACGGGCGGGCCGCGCTGCCCGAGATCGACCCGCGGACGAGCACGGAACCGCGGACGCGGCAGATGGTCGACCGGCTGGCGATGTACGGCTACGAGGCGCGGTTCTTCGACACCCGGATCACCTTCCCCGTGCCGGTGGTGACCGCGGTGGCGGTCCGCACCGACGGGGGCACCGGCACGCTGTGCTTCGGCGCGGGGGCCGGCCTCGACCCGGAGGCCGCACTGGCCGGCGGGCTGTGCGAGATCGCGACCGACGCGGTGAACATCCGGGGCCGGGCCGAGCGCGACGGCGAACGGCTGCGCGCCATGGCGGCGGACTTCGACAAGGTGCTGGCCCTGCACGACCATCCGCTGGTCTACGGCCTCCCGGAGATGGCCCCGCACGCCTCGTTCCTCCTCGGCCGGCGCGGACCGAAGCTGCCCATGGCGGAGCTGTACGCACCGGGCGAGCGCATGCTGCCCGCCGCGGACGACCTCCGGGACGACGTCGAGCGGTGCGTGGCCGCAGTGACGAGCGCGGGCTTCGACGTGATCGTCGTCGACCAGACCCTGCCCGAGCAGCGCGACCTGGGCCTGCACACGGTCTGTGTGATCGTGCCCGGCCTGCTGCCGATCGACTTCGGCTGGCAGCGGCAGCGGGCGCTGCGGATGCCGCGGATGCTGACGGCGCTGCACGCGGCCGGGCTGCGCGAGCGCGAGCTACGGGCCGACGAGCTCAACCCGGCTCCGCATCCGTTCCCTTGAGCACTTGCCTCCCCCTGATCCCGTCCCTCCCCCTCCAGTTGCCGAACCGGACACATCACGTACGTCACGTAAGGAGAACCAGTGGGTTTCGCCCATGAATACGCGACTGCGATCATGCATCGCGGCAGGATCCCCATGGAGCCCGTCGGCTTCGTACCCGACTGGTCGGACCGGCCGCGCAAGGGGAAGTTCTACCCGGGCGCCGAGTCCTTCCCGCTGCCCGAGGGCGACGACGCAGGACCCGGGTCCGGACCCGGACCCGCGGCCACCGTGCAGGAAGGGGTGTTCGGCAACGCCGACCCCCAGGAGAGGTGCTTCTCCCTCCCGCTGCTGGGCGGGATGCTGCTCGACTCGTACGGCCGCACCGGGCGCCGGCTGGGCGTCCAGACCAACACCGACCTGCCGTCCCTGCCCCTCTACACCGACGCCAACTGGTCGCGCGGAACGGCCTCGGGCGGCGGCCTCTACCCGGCGACGGTCTACTGGGTGAGCGGACCCGGCGGGCCCCTGGCGCCGGGGGTCCACCACTACTCCACGACGCACCACGCCATGCAGCGGCTGCTGACCGGCGACGTCTCGGCGGAGGTCCGCGAGGCCGCAGGCTTGGAGCAGAACCCGGACGTGGCGACCGACCAGTTCCTGGTGCTGGGCGTCAAGTTCTGGCAGAACGCCTTCAAGTACAACAGCTTCTGCATGCACGCGGTCAGCATGGACGTCGGCGCCCTGCTGCAGACCTGGCGGATGTGGGCACGCGCCCGGGGCCTGCGCATCGAGCCCGCCCTGTGGTTCGACGAGGAGCGCATCGCCCGGCTGCTCGGCCTCGACGTCCTGCACGAGGGCGTCTTCGCGGTGGTCCCGCTCACCTGGGACCGCACGGCGGCGGCCCCGTCCACGGGACGCGCCACCGGGCCCGCGGCCCGGGTGCGTCGCACCGAGAGCGAGCGCTCCCGCCGCGTGATCCCCTTCGAGACCGTCCGCCGGATCCAGGCCGCGACCCTCGAGAACGCCGCCGCCCGCCCGGAGCCCGGAGCGCTCGCTCCGGCGGCCGTTTCGCCGGAGCCGCCGAGCAGCGTGCCGGGGGCGGCACCTGTGGCCCTGCCGGAACCCGCGCCGCTGAGCATGGGCATGCGGGAGGCGCTGCGCCGGCGGCGCAGCAGCTTCGGCCGGTTCGACGCCCGGCGCCCGCTCGCCGCCGATCAGCTGGCCGCGACGCTGGCGGCCGCCGCATCCGCCTCCGTCGGCGGCGACGCGACCGGATCGGAGGGGCCGGACAGACAAGCCGGTCCGGACGGGCAGGCCGGTCCGGACATGCCCCGGCTCACCCGGCTGTACGTCTTCGTCAACCACGTCGAGGGGATCGCTCCCGGCGCGTACGCCTACGAGCCGGGCAGCGCGCACGGGCTGCGGCTGGTCAAGCCGGGGCCGCCGGGCGACTTCCTCCAGCGGAACTACTTCCTGTCCAACTACAACCTGGAACAGGCCGCGGCCGTCGTCGTGCCCGCCGTGCGCACCGCCGCCGTGCTCGACGCGGTCGGCGACCGCGGCTACCGGCTGGTCAACGCCACCGTCGGGGCGGTCGCGCAGACCTTCTACACCACGGCGACGGCACTCGGCGTGGGCAGCGGGGTCGCGCTGGGCTTCGACACCGTGTCGTTCGTCGAGGAGCTGGAGCTCGCGGAGAGCGGTGAGGCACCGCTGCTGATCATGCTCGTCGGCCACGAACGCCCCGGCTCCGCCGACTTCCGCTACGAGATCGCCTGAGTGCACGGGGACACCATGACCGACACGACATCCAGTTCCCGCGAGGCCGGGACCGGCCACTGGTCGCTGAGCCCGTACTTCATGCTGCGCGTCGCCGGACTGCCCGTCGAGGCCGTACAGGCCCTGCGCTGCCCGGCCACCGTGCAGTGGGCGGAGCGCGTACTCCGCGAGGAGGAGCGGCTGCGCTCCCGCGGCGCCGCGCTCAGCGACCGGCTGCGCCCCCTGGTCAAGGCGGCGGAGGACGACGGCGCCCGGCGGCTGTTGCTGAAGCTGCGGCGGGACGTGTTCAACGGCAGGCTGCCCGGCGCGCCCGAGCAGGCCCTCGCCCTGCTCGCCGCCGACGGCACGGGAGCCGCCGAGGACGCGGCGCGCTGGGTGCGCGACCGGCGGGCGCTGGACGGGTTGCTGACCGAGGGCGCCCCGCTCCTGGCCGCGGAGACCACCCGCACCCGCGCCGCGCTGCGCGGCCTGCTCGGTGAGGAACGGCTGCGGCTGGGGCTGCTGCTGGCGTCGCCGGAGCTGGAGGAGCGGCTGGACGCGTACATCGGCGCGGATCCGGGAGGCCGCCCGGACAAGCGGCTGCGCAAGGCCGAGCGCTCCGCCCTCGCCTACCTCTACCGCACGGCCTGCAAGACCAGCCCGTTCAGCACCTTCACGGCCGTCGCCCTCGGCCGCTTCACCGAGGGCGCCGACGGCGGCGAGGGCACCGACGACGGAGAGGGCACCGACGGCCGGGAGAACACGTCGAGCGCCCCCGGCATCGTCCGCGTTCCGGAGGAGTGGACCGGCCACCCCCGGCTGAACGTGGTGGTCCTGGCCCGGCTCGCCGAGCTCATAGCCGCCGACCCCGGGCGGCGCGGCGACCTCCCCGTCACCCTGTCCTCGGGCTGGAGGCACGACGAGGAGGACCGGATCCGCTACGTGCGCCGCTCGGTGACGGCGGGCGACGACGGCGCGGCGGTCACCTTCGACGCCGCCCGTGACCGGCTGTTCTTCCTCCGCCGCAGCGGCACCCTGGAGAAGCTGCTGGCGCTGTTCGGCGAGCGGCCGCGGCTGCGCTACGGGGACCTCGCTCGCTGGCTGGCCGAGGAGCGGGGCGCCGGCCCGGACGAGTGCGAGCGCTATCTGACCGCCCTGCTGGACCTGGGCATGGTGCAGATCCCGTGCCTGCGCACCGACGTCCACGACGCGGACCCGCTGCGCGCCTTCCGCGACGCCCTGCAGGCCCTGGACAGGCCGTGGGCGGTACGGCTCGCCGAGGCACTGGAGCAGCCGGTCGACTGCATCCGCCGCTACGCCGCCGCCGGGCCGAAGCTGCGCCGGGAGCTGCTGTCCGAGCTGCGGCAGGCCCTCACAGCCGTCCAGCACGAACTCGGGGCGGCGGAGCCGACGCTGCCGCGGACCCTGCTGTACGAGGACGTACGGGCAGGCGGACGTGACAACGAGGACAACGAAGGCGGGGACACCGGCGTCGTCTGCGACCTGCGGCCCTGGAGCGCCCCGGTCACGGCCGCCGGCGAGGGCCCTCTGGAGACCCTGCGCTCGCTCGAACGCATCCTGCCCGCCTTCGACCTGACCCTGCCGCAGCGCATCACGCTCAAGGGCTTCTTCGTCGCACGGTACGGCAGCGGCGGTCGCTGCGAGGACCTCCTGAAGCTCGTGCACGACTTCCACGAGGACTTCTACGACCAGTACCTGACGTTCACCGCTCGCCGTAAGCCCTTCGACGCGCAGGGCGACTACGTCCCCGAGCCGAACTGGCTGGGCCTGCCCGGCATCACGGCGGTGGACGCGGCCCGCCGGGAGTGGGCGTCCCGGATGCGCCGCCTCTGGGACACCGCGCGGGGCGCCGAGGAGATCCGCGTCCACCCCGAGACGGTCGAGGCCGTCGCAGGGCGGCTCGCCGGCGTCACGCCCCGCTTCGCGCCGCAGAGCCACTTCCTGCAGCTGGTGCGCCGCGACGGCGAACCGCTGGCGGTGCTCAACCAGTCCTACGGCGGGTTCGCCTTCCCCTTCAGCCGCTTCACCCACTGCTTCGACGGCAAAGGCAGTGAAGGGGGCGAAGGAGGTGAAGGAGATGAAAGGGGTGAAGGCGGCGAGAGCGGTGGTGGAGCGCTCTCCGCCCGGATCCGGCGCACCGCGGCCGGCACACCGCCCGAGGGGGCCGTCTTCGCCGAGATCACCGGCGGGGCCGTCACCAGCAACCTCAATCTGCACGGGCGCCTGACGGACTACCGCATCGTCTGCCCGGGCGAGGACGGCGGCGTGCCGGAGGAGGGCCGGATCGCGCTCGACGACCTGTACGTGGAGCACGACGTACGGGCCGACCGCCTGGTGCTGCGCTCCCGGCGGCTTGACCGCGAGGTCGTTCCCGTCTACCTCGGCTATCTCGTGCCGCTGGCGCTCCCCGAGATCCCCCGCACCCTGCTGCTCCTCTCCCCCACGTCCATGGCACCGCTCGACGTGTGGGGCGGCGTTCCGGAGGGCGAGCCCGACGACGGCGTGACGTCCCGGCCGCGGGTGCGCTGCGGCGGTCTCGTCCTCAGCCGGCGCAGCTGGACCGCCTCCGCCGCCGCGCTGCCCGCCCTCGGCGGCGGCCATGGCCGGGACGGCGACGCGGCCCTGTTCCTGCAGTGGCAGCGGTGGCGTGTGCGGCACGGGCTGCCGCGCCGCGTCTTCGCCACCGTCACGCCGGGCGCGGCCGCGCCCGGGGCGGACCGGGCGAAGCCGCAGTACGTCGACTTCGACAGCCGGCTGTCCCTCACCGCCTTGGAGGGGTTGCTCAAGGACCCGGCCGACCGGGTCGTGCTCCGCGAGGCCCTGCCCGGGGAGGACGAGCTGCACGCCGTGTCCGCACGCGGCACCCACATGGCCGAGCTGGCCGTCGAGACCCTCCGCACGCCCCGTCACGACCGCGAAGGAACCGGTGCGCCGACATGACCGAACCCGCCCTCGCCACGCCCGGAGCCTGGCAGGCCCTGCACATCCACTACGCCGCCAATCCCCAGCCCCTGATGACCCGGTGCATCGGCCCGCTCCTTGCGGAGCTCACCTCCGAGGGGCTGCTGGCGGGCCACTTCTTCATCAACTACTGGTTGGAGGGCCCGCACGTCCGGCTGCGGCTCAAGCCCTCGTCCGAGGCCGTCGCGGAGGAGGTCGCCGGGCGCGCCGAGCAGGCCGTCGCCGCCTTCCTGCGGGAGCGGCCCGCGCTCTACGAGGTGGACTCGTCGGGCTTCCTCAACGAGTTCTACAACACCCTCTTCGAGCTGGAGTTCCCCGAGGACGAGCGCAGCGGCTTCCTCGACGCCGACGGGCGGATGCGGCTGCGGCCGAACAACACCGTCAGCCGGGAGCCGTACGAGCCCGAGTACGGCAAGTACGGCGGCCCGGCGGGTGTGGAGCTCGCCGAGTGGCACTTCCGGCACTCCAGCGACCTGGTCATCGAGGCCGTCCGCACCATGAACCTCCATCTGCGGACCGTCCGCCTGGGCGCGTCCGCCCAGCTGATGATGGTGATGGCCGGTACGTTCCTGCCGGGCCGGGCGGAGCTCGCGGAGTATCTGGACCGCTATCACGTGTTCTGGCAGAAGGCGTTCTCCGGGACGAACTTCATCGGCTCCGACGAGTACGACCGAACCTACGCGGCCATGGGCCCGGCGCCTGCGCGGCGCTTCGGCGCGGTCCTGGGCGCCCTGGCCGGAGAGGGCGCCGACGGGCTCGCCGAGCTGCCCCGCTTCCTGCGCGGCTGGGCCGAGCACTGTGCCGAACTGCGCGACCGGGCCACCGCGCTGGCCGTCCGCGGCGACCTCGTCTTCCGTTCGTGGGACGGCACGGCCGACGAGCAGGTCACCGACCCGGCGGCCGCCCTGCCCCTGCTGCTGTCGCCGTACATGCACATGACCAACAACCGGCTGCACGTGACCATCCGCGACGAGGCGTACCTGTCGTACGTACTCGGGCGCGCCCTGCGCGAGGCGGACTCCCGGTGACTCCGCGGACGCCTCCCCCGACGCATGAGGGGCTGCTGGAGCAGCGGCCCGCCCTGCGCCCGGAGATCCTGCGCAGTTCTGCGCTACGGCGCGGACCGGCTGTCGTCCACCTGGTGAAGGATCCGCGCAGCGGGCAGTCCTTCGAGGTCGGGGTCAAGGAGCACTTCCTGATGTCCCGCCTGGACGGCTCCCGCACGCTCGGCGAGGTCGGTGAGGAGTACGCGGCGCGGTTCGGGCGGCGGCTCGGCGAGGCCCACTGGCAGCAGCTGCTGAGGCTGCTGTGGGAGCGGCGGCTGCTGGAGGGGGCAAGGAACGCCGGAGACGGCGGGCCTGCCCAAGGCACCGGGTCGTCCGGACCCGCCGTCTCCGGGCAGCCGACCGGGGCCGCGCCGCGCAAGCTGGTCACCGGCACCCTCCTCAAGGGCACGCTGCGGCTGGCCGCGGACGCCACGGCCACCACCGACCGGCTGTACAGGGCCGCCAGCTTCGCACTGGCGCCGGTGGTCGTGGTGCCCGTCCTGCTGCTGGTGCTCGGCATGGAGACGTACCTCGCCGTGCACGCAGGGGCGTTCCTGGACGACACCGTGCGGCTGTTCCGGCAGCCGGGAGCGCTGCTCGCCGCGTTCACCCTGCTGTGGGCGAGCACGGCCCTGCACGAGCTGGCCCACGGGGTCGTCGCCCGGCACTTCGGCGGGACCGTCGGCGAGATCGGGCTGCGCTGGCACCTGCCCATGGTGTTCATGTACTGCACGGTCGAGAACTATCCCTACCTGCCCACCCGCCGGGCGAGGGTCGCCACCGCGGCGGCCGGAACGGTCATGAACCTGGCCTTCCTGCTGCCCTTCTGGCTGCTGTGGTCCCTCCTGCCCGGCAGCGACGCCGCCCGCGGCCCGCTGGCCGGCCTGCTGTTCACCGGCTCGGTGCTGGCGCTGACGAATCTGGTGCCACTGCCGCCGCTGGACGGCTACAAGATGCTCGGCCACGCCCTGGGGATGGCCGACTACGCGACCGAGAGCCGCCGCTTCCTGCGGCTGCTGGGCGCGCGGGCCGTGCGGCGGGGCGACGGCGTCGCCGCCTACCCGCGGACGGCCCGGATCGCGTACACCGCCTACGGCCTGGGGGCGGTGGTCCTCGTCGGCGGCAGCGGGACGGGCTTCGTCCTGCTGTGCCACCACCTGGCCGGGGACCGCTACGGCTTGTGGGCCGTCGTCGTACCGGCCCTGCTGGTCGCCGCGCTGGTGGCCGTGACCGGCCCGTGGGCCCGGCGGGGCGACCGGAACACGCAGACCTCGTCCACCCCGCGCAACACGTAACTCGCAATTCGTAATTCGTCACACGCAACGCACCCCCATAAGAAGAGCTGAGGAACGATGACAGACAAGAAGCCGTCCGCACGCGCGGCGGCCTCCGCCCTGGTGCTGGACGGCGTACGCAAGCGCTACGGCGACAAACAGGCCGTGGACGGGATCTCCCTGACCGTGGAGCGCGGCGAGTTCTTCGGCGTGCTCGGCCCCAACGGCGCGGGCAAGACCACGCTCGTGGAGATCATGGAGGGGCTGCGCAAGGCCGACGCGGGCAGCGTCTCGGTCCTGGGCGCCTCCCCCTGGCCCCGCAACCTCGCCCTGCTGCCGCGCATGGGCGTGCAGACCCAGACCTCGGCCTTCTTCACCCGGCTGACGGCACGGGAACATCTGGCGACCGTCGCGGCCCTCTACGGCTCCGACCCGGCCGGAGTCGAGCGCACCCTGGCGCTGGTCGGACTGGCCGAGCAGGGCGGCGTGCGCGTCGACGTCCTCTCCGGAGGGCAGCGGCAGCGGCTCGCCATCGCCTCCGCGCTCGTCCACGGCCCGGAGCTGATCTTCCTCGACGAGCCCACCGCGGCCCTCGACCCGCAGGCGCGCCGCGCCCTGTGGCAGGTGCTGCGCGCGCTCAAGAGCGAGGGGCGCACGATCGTCTACACGACCCATCACCTGGACGAGGCCGAGGCGCTGTGCGACCGGGTGGCCATCGTCGTCGCGGGACGGGTGGTGGCGCTCGACAGCCCGGACCGGCTGGTCGGTGCCGCGCAGGCGCCGACCCGGCTGCTGGTGCCGGCGGACCGGATCACCGTGGAGCGGGCGCAGGCCTTCGCGGGCGCCGACCGGGTCACCGCCGAGGGCGGCTCGGTCGTCATCGAAACCCGGTCGGCGGGACCGCTGCTGGCCGCCCTCGGCGCGGACGTCGGCCTCGACGGCATCCGCACCCGCACCGCCACCCTCGAAGACGTCTACCTGGAGCTCACGGGCGAGCTCGCCGGAACGGAGCAGCACGCATGAGCGCCTACACCGCACTGACCGGGGCGAGTTACCGGGCGGCGATCCGGGACAGGACCACCGTCTTCTTCACCTTCGCCTTCCCCTTGATCTTCCTGGTCGTCTTCGGGCTGATCTTCCGCGGCAAGACGGTGGAGCAGAGCGGGCGCGGCTACATCGACTACATCGCCCCCGGCGTCCTGTCGTGGGGCGTGGGCAACGCGGCCGTCTTCGGGGTGGCGTTCACGCTGATGCAGTGGCGCCGCGACGACCTGCTGCGGCTGATCCGGCTGACGCCCGCCCCGCTCGGCTCGGTGCTCGCCTCGCGGTACGTCATCGCCCTGGCCGTCGGGGCCGTGCAGGCCGTGCTGTTCATCGGCGTGGCCCTGCTGCCGGTCTTCGGACTGCACGTGGACGCCACGTGGCCGTGGGCTCTGCCGGTCCTGGTGAGCGGCATCACCGCGTTCCTCGCGATCGGCATGGTGATCGGCTCGCGGGCCGACACCCCGGAGGCCGTTGCCGCCGTCGCCAACTGCGTCATGGTGCCGATGGCGTTCCTGTCCGGGGCGTTCTACCCCCTGGACGCGATGCCCTCCTGGCTGCAGACCTTCGCCAAGGTGCTGCCGCTGCACTATCTCAACGACGGCATATCGCGGGCGGTCTCCGGGCGCGCCGACCTCGCCTCCACCGCCGTGGCGTGCGGGGGGCTGGCCGTCTTCGCGCTGGTCTTCGGCGCGATCGCGGTGAAGACGTTCCGCTGGAGCAACGCGTCATGAGCACCGCCACGACCGCGCCCCCGCTGGTTGCCGATCCCATGGACGGCGCGAGCAGGCAGCTGCAGCAGGCACTCACCGAGCGCTTCCAGGCCTCAGGACACGGAGCCGGCCGTCCTGCTCCCATCGTCGTCCCGGTGGGCGCGGCCGACGCCTTCCGGCCCGCTGCGGACCCGCACGGCGCGCTGCGCCCCCGTGCCACCGTCCACCTGACCGCGCAGGCGGCACTGATCGGCCCCTGGGGCGCGCAGGGGGAAGCCCCTGCAGCGTGCGGCGCCTGTCTCGCGCGGCGCTGGCAGCGGCTGCGCTCGCGCTCCGAGCGGGACGCGCTCGAAGTGGGCACGGACATGACCGGGGCGGGCCTGTGGCCCGTGCTGCCCGACCACGCCGTGGACGCGATCTGGGCCGTGTACGAAGCGGTCCTGCTCTCCGGGCGCCCGGCCGGGGCGGGCCGGCCGGACGGCGAGTGGCACACGTCCGCCGACCTCCCGCTGCCCCAGGCCACGCGCGTCGACCTGGCCACCCTGCGGGTCACCACGCTGCCGCTGCTCGGCGACCCGCTGTGCCCCGCTTGCGGCCCGTTGCCCGGCCCGTACGCCCCGCCGGAGCTCGTCACCCGGCCCAAGCCCGGCCCCGGCGTGTCCCGGCTGCGGCCGGCCGGCTCGTACCCACTGCCGCAAGGAGCCCTGGCCAACCCCGTGTGCGGCGCGCTCGGCGAAGGGACCTGGCTCAACGTCGCCTCCCCCACGACCTCCCCGGTCGCGGGCAGCGTCTTCGTCCGGACGTACGCGGGCCTGTCCGACGTCACCTGGAGCGGCCAGGCCAACTCCTTCGCCGCCAGCCGGACGCTGGCGTACCTGGAGGGCCTCGAACGGTACGCGGGCATCCACCGCCGCCACCGGGGCGAACCGCTCGTCGCCGCCTACGACGACGTGCGCGACGAGGCCGTCGACCCGCGCACCTGCGGCACGTACGCGCCCGAGGTCTACCGCACCGACCCGATGCTCGCGCCGTTCGACCCCGCACGCCCCATCCCCTGGGTGCACGGGTACTCCCTGCGCGACGACCGCACGGTCCTCGTGCCCCGGCGGGCGGTCCACTACGGCGCCGGCGTCGACAGCGACAACTTCGTCTTCGAGAGCTCCAACGGCTGCGCCACCGGCAGCTGCCTGGAGGAGGCCGTCCTGTTCGGGCTGCTGGAACTCGTCGAACGGGACGCGTTCCTGCTCGGCTGGTACGGGCGGGCCCGGCTCACCGGCATCGACCTGGCATCGTGCCGCGGCGGCGCGGTGCGGGCCATGGCCGACCGCGCGGCGCTCCAGGGCTACGACGTCCACGCCTTCGACAACCGCGTCGACCTCGCCGTGCCCGTGGTGACCGCCGTGGCCGTACGCCGCGACGGCGGGCCCGGCACGCTCTCCTTCGCGGCGGGCGCCCGGCTGGACCCGGAGGAGGCCGTGGAGGCGGCGCTGTCCGAGGTGCTCACGTACCTGCCGCACCTGGACCGTCAGGTGGCCGAGCACCGCACCGCGCTGGAGGCCATGGCCGACGACTTCTCCCTCGTACGGGAACTCACCCATCACGCCCGGCTGTACGGCCTGCCGCGGATGGCGCGGCACGCGCGCGAGTACCTGGAACCGGAGTCCGTCCGCCCGCTGGCTGAGCTCTACGCCGGCTGGCAGCGGCAGCGGCCCGCCACGGGCGACCTCCTGGACGACGTGCTGCTGTGCCGCGACGAGCTGACGGGCGCCGGCTTCGACGTGATCGTCGTCGACCAGACCTCTCCGGAGCAGGAGCGGATGGGGCTGTGCACCGTCTCGACGGTGGTGCCCGGGCTGGTGCCCATCGACTTCGGCTGGGACCGGCAGCGAGTGTTGGGCATGGACCGGCTGCGGACGGCCTTCCGGCGCGCGGGGTGGCGGTCGACGGATCTGCGGGAGGAGGAGATCAGGCGGGTGCCGCACCCGTTCCCGTGAGCGCCGTCCCCGGAGACGACGCGCCGGAAGCCCTCGGCCAGGGCAGGGACGAGGGCTTCCGGTTCGCCGGCCGTACGCCGGACGGCTGACTGCGCTGCCTGGGATCAGGCGGAGCAGCTGGTGGTGCTGGTGGTGCTGGAGCAGGTGCTCGTGGAGCTGGAGCTGGTGGAACCGGCGAGGACGACCTCGCTCGCGTCCGAGTAGTCCGAGATCTCGAAGGTCTCCGACTCCAGCTCCAGGATCTCCTGGGCGAGCGTGGCGAGTTCGGCCTGCTGAGCCATGGTGCTTCTCCTTGCGTCGTTGCTGTGGCCGGTGTGTACGGCCGGCGATCCGCCGCCCGTACGTCCGTACGTCCGTTCTTGCCCCATCAGTCCAGCAGGGCCCGCTGACAGATCTCTGTGCAAGCCGCTGACACCAGGTGTCAGCGGGGCTGCGCGACCCGTCCAGCCGCCTGACCGGCTGACGGGCTGACCGACCGGCCAATCCGGCCAATCCGGCCAGCCTCCCGATCCGACCGAGCCGAAAGGTGCACCAGCCCATGTCCATATCCATATCCATGTCCGCATCCGCATCCGCATCCGTGCTCCCGCGCGATCTCCTGGAGGCCGTCACGACGCTCTACCTCGACCTGCACGCCCACCCCGAGCTCTCCGGAGAGGAGTCACGCACGGCGGCCTGCTTCGCCGACTGGCTGACCCGGGCCGGCTACCGGGTGACGGCGGGCGTCGGGGGCCACGGTGTCGTCGGCCTGCTGGAGAACGGCGAGGGACCGCTGGTCGTGGTGCGCGCCGAACTCGACGCCCTGCCCGTCCAGGAGCGCACCGGCCTGCCGTACGCGAGCCGGGTGAGCACCCCGGTGCCGGTGATGCACGCCTGCGGGCACGACCTCCACCTCGCGGCGGCCGCGGGCGCGGCGAGCGTGCTCGCCGCGGATCGGCGGCTGTGGCGGGGCACGGTGATGGTGGTAGGGCAGCCCGCGGAGGAGACGCTGAGCGGCGCGCAGGCCATGCTCGACGACGGGCTCCACGACCGGTTCGGCCGGCCCGACGCCGTACTGGCCCAGCACGCCGCGCCCCTGCCGGCGGGCATGGTCGCCCATGGCACGGGCCCCATGACGGCGGGCAGCGTCTCCCTCGACGTCGTCGTGCACGGCCGCGGCGGCCACGTCGCGACGCCCCACCTGGCCGTCGATCCGGTGGTGACCGCTGCCGCCGTGGTCGTGCGCCTGCAGACCATGGTCGCCGCCGAGACGGCACCGGCCGAACAGGTCGTCCTGACCGTCGGCCGACTGCAGGCGGGCACCCGCGGCAACGTCATCCCGGACCGCGCCGAACTCGGCCTCACCGTCCGCGGCTTCTCCGGCGCCGCGCTGGACCGGGTGGTGACGGCCGTGCACCGGATCGTCCGTGCGGAATGCGACGCCTCGGGCTGCCCGGTGCCGCCGGAGATCTCCGTCGTTTCCCGCTCTCCCGTCAACCGTCCCGATCCGCAGCTCACGGCGGCCATCCGGGACGCGCACGCGGCGGCCTTCGGCGAGGCTCGCGTCACCGGCTGGCCGCCGTCCATGGCCACCGAGGACTTCCCGCTCCTCGCGCCGGACGGCGTGCCCACGGCGTACTGGATGCTGGGCACGGCCGGTCCTCGCCAATGGGCGGCCGCCCCGGGCACCACCGCCGCCGAGAAGCTGGCCGGCCTTCCGCCCAACCACTCCCCCCTCTTCGCCCCGAGCCCGCGCCTCGCCCTGCCGACCGGGATCACGGCCATGGTCACGGCGGCGCGGGCCGCACTGGGCTCTCCCTCGTGATGTGCCTGTGGCGGCTCGGCTGCCGGGCCGGGTCCCTCCGCCCTACAACTCGTACTCCGGCGGCCTGCGGACCTCCCCCGTGCCCAGCGCGATCACTGCCCGCGGCTGCATGGGCCCGTCGCCGCGCCGGGAGAGCAGGACCACTTCGTCGACGACCGCCGGCAGTGAGCCGAGGCGGGCGGCGCACTCGGCGGCGAGCTGCCGCGGCTCCTGCGTGCGGCCGAGGGACAGGTGCGGGGTGAAGCGGCCGCCACGTCCGCGGCAGAGCGGGAACCGCGACCCCAGCGCCTGCTGGAGACGGGCCCACGCGGCCGGGCCGGCCGCGGCCGGATCGAGCCACACGGTGGCGTAGTGCCGGTGGCGGAAGTAGCGGACCCCGGAGAGGCGCGCCGTGAACGCCGCGGTCTCAGCCGCCCCGGCGGCAAGCAACGGCAAGGCCCGTACGAACTCCTCCTCCGGTACGAAGCCGAACAGCAGGTTCACATGCGGCGGCCATCGCCGGACCTGTGGATCGTGCTCCCACCGGATCTCCTGGATCGCCGGCCAGAGCTCCTGGGGCGGCATCCATGCCACCGCCGTCCGAGGCGTCGGCGCCACGTCCAGCACATCCAACGGCTCGGCCCCGCCGAAATCCCGGTTCCCGTCCACACCTCCATGCTCCCGGACGACGGAAGACCGTCAACCTCCCGGAGGGCTCAGGAGTCCCCTTGAGTACCACAGCAGCAGCACCCCACCGGAGACGGAGATAGCCCACATGGCCACGAACGCCTTACCTCGCACTCTGGTCACCCTGGCACTGGCCGGAGCGGTCGCCGCAGCCGCGGTCGCCCCGGCCTCCGCTGCACCGCGTACTCCCTCACCCCCCTCCCCTCACTCCGCCCACTCCGCCCACTCCGCCCACTCCGCAACGCAGGACGCCCTCGACGCGATCACGCGCGCGGGGACCCCCGGAGTCCTGGCCCGGGTCGACCGTGCGGGCGAGTCCTGGAACGGCACCTCCGGTGTGGCGGACCTCCGCACCGGCCGCCCGCGCCTACCGCAGGACCGCTTCCGCATCGGCAGCCTCACCAAGCCCTTCATCGCCACCGTCCTGCTGCAGCTCGCCGCCGAACCCGAGCACGGCCTGTCGATGGACGACACGGTGGACAAGTGGCTGCCCGGCCTGGTGCGCGGCCACGGCAACGACGGGCGCCGGATCACTCTGCGCCGGCTGCTCCAGCACACCAGCGGGCTGTACGACTACATCAACGACGACGGACTCCGCGCCAAGTTCACCGGCAAGGCCTTCTTCGCCCATCGGTACGACAACGCCACCCCGGAGGAACTGGTACGGATCGGCCTCGCCCACAAGCCGCTCTTCGAGCCCGGCAAGGGCTGGTCCTACTCCAACACCAACTACGTCCTGGCCGGCATGGTCATCGAGAAGGCCACGGGCCACGGCTACGCCTCCGAAGTGGAACGGCGCGTCATCAGACCTCTCGGCCTGCGCGGGACCACGGTCCCCGGCTCGTCGCCGTCGGTGCCCGGACCGCACAGCCGCCACTACTCCAAGCTCTATGTGGACGACCCTGCCGCGCGGATCTACGACGTCACCGAATTCAACCCCTCCTTCTCCGGCGCCTCCGGCGAGATGATCTCCACAGCCCGCGATCTGAACGTCTTCATCCGTGCCCTCGTGCGCGGCAAGCTCCTTCCCCCCGCCCAGCAGAAGGAGATGTTCACCGGGCACGACCTGGGCGGCGGCCGGTCCTACGGTCTCGGGATCAGGTCACAGACGCTCGGAGCATGCGGTGTGCAGGTCTGGGGTCACAGCAGCGAGGTCACCGGCTCCATGACCCGGACGGCCGCCACCGCCGACGGCGAGCACGTCGTCACCATCAACCGCACCAGCGACTGGGGCGATCCCGCGCTCGAGCAGGCGGCCGTGGAAGCGGAATTCTGCCGATGAAGGACGAGGCGAAGATGGCGGGGGCCCGCTGGGATCCGGCGCACGAGCGGTGGGTGTACGACGGGGTCCGCCGCGTGCAGACGCTCAAGCGGCTGATCCGGTAGGCCGGACGCGGCCCGGCTCGGTGGTCACCGGTCGCCCTCCAGAGGGCGACCGGTCGCCTTCACCCAGTCCGGGGCACCGCCGACCAGCACGGCAAGGTCCCGGCTGCCGCGGCGGGCGAGGAGGCTGGCGGCGCTCATCGCGCGCTCGCCGTGCCCGCACATCACCACCGTGCCGTCGCGTATCTCGTGGCCGTCGGCGGCCAGGTCGCCGAGCTCGGTGTGCGCGGCGCCGGGGAGGTGCCCGGCGGCGAACTCCTCGTCCTGACGTACGTCCAGGACCGGGCGGTCTCCGATCCGGCCCGCTGCCACCAGCCCGATGGTCTCGGCCGGGCCGCCGTCGGCTCGCCAGGCCTCCATGCCGCCGTCCAGTTGCCCGGCGAGCCGGTCGTAGCCGATCTTCGCCGCCTGCCAGGCGAGTTCGTCCGGGTCCTGCCCGGGTCCGAGGACGAAGGCGAGCGGCACGTCCGGGGGCAGCAGCCAGCCGGTCCAGGTCGCGAACGCCGGCCGCAGCGCGTTCGAGACGGCGCCGGGGACGTGCCCGGCGGCGAACTCGGTGACCGGGCGGGCGTCGACCAGGTACGCACCGTCGGCGAGCAGAGCCCGGAGCCGGGCCGGGGTGAGCGGCTTCAGGCCGGGGGCGCCTGCGAGGAGGGCGGGGCCGTGGCGGTTGACTTCGGCGAGGCGGGCGAAGTAGGCGGGGTAGGAACCGAGCGAGCCGAGCAGCCGGGCGACGAACGCGTCCTCGTCCGGCGCGGCCAGGAGGTCGTTCGCCCGCTTCTCGGCGCCGATGGTGGTGGTCCGCTCGGAGCCGGGCGGGGCCGAGCAGAACGACCCCGCGCCGTGGGTGGGCCAGACCTCGGTCGCGACCGGCAGCTCGGTCAGGCGGCGCAGCGAGCGGTACTGGGCGCGGGCCAGCTCTTCGGCCCGGTCCGCGCCCTGGAGGTCGGTGCGGGCGGCCGAGCCGACGATCAGCGACCCGCCGGTGAACACGCCGAGCACCCGGGACCCGTCGAGGAGCAGGAAGGAAAGGTGCTCGTCCGTGTGGCCGGGTGTGGCGAGCGCCCGCAGGGTCAGCCCTCCCAGATCCACCTCGTCGCCGTCGCCGAGTGCCGTGTGGGGGAAGGCGCGGTGGCCGGCGGCGGAGGCCAGCACGGTGGCGCCGTCGTCGGCCGCGAGCTGGAGCGCGCCGGTGAGGAAGTCGGCGTGCAGGTGGGTGTCGGCGGCGAACGCCACCGCGAGGCGGCACCGGTCGGCGGCCTCGCGCAGGGCCCGGAGGTCCCGGGAGGCGTCCACGGCCAGGGCGCGTCCGTCGCCCAGATCGACCAGGTAGGCGCTGTTGCCCAACCCGGCGTCGACCAGGGGCGTCAGATGCTCGTCGGCGAAGCCCATGGCGTCCTCCAGCATCGTGGCGGTGCGGCGGCATCCCGATCCTGGCTTTTCCTTCAATATTCCACGGTTTTTTGGAGGATGCCATGGCTGCACGGGGGCACGGCGGGGCCGGTTCTACTCCGCGCCGGGCAGCAGTTCCGCCTCGACGGCTGCTGATGGGTGCAGGCTCATACGGCTGGGTACTTGCCCGTCCGCCATCA
Source organism: Streptomyces telluris (assembly GCF_024519335.1). NCBI lineage: Bacteria > Bacillati > Actinomycetota > Actinomycetes > Kitasatosporales > Streptomycetaceae > Streptomyces > Streptomyces telluris. The sequence continues at coordinate 183,369 of NZ_JANIID010000011.1, read as the reverse complement.
GGACGTCGGGCACCGTGGACTCGTGGAAACGCAGGTACCCGATGGGGCCCGGGGTCGACGTCCGCGCGGCCAGCCACACCAGGAGGCCCTCAAGGGCAGGGAACTCGTCGGGGTGCACTTCCTGGCGCGCGGTGAGAGCCCAGCCTCGCGGCCCTCGGCAGAGTTCGCCGACCAGAGCCCCGCCGATGCGCCATGCCGGACCCCGGGAGGCGAGCAGAGGGTACGTCTCGGGGCCGCCCGCCTCCTCATCGTCCTCATCGTGGCCGGCGTCACCGCCCTCGTCGGACAGGTGCCGGCGGAGCAGGTCCAAGTCCGTCTCCGGAAGGGAGCCCGGGAGGTCGAGGGCCAGTTGCAGTTCGTATATGTCACTCACGCCGGAAGAGTACGGCCTGGTAGGGCACGCCTTTGCCGAGCCGGGGAAGTTCCAAGACGGCGCCTTCGGCCTCCGCGCTCGGGATCGCCCCGGGCATGCGAAAGGGCGCAGCCCCTGTGCGGGTGCTGCGCCCTTCGTGTTGTCCGTGGCCGGATCAGTACGCGGAGTTGACGTTGTCCATGGAGCCGTACTTGTCGGCGGCGTAGTTGCAGGACGCGGTGATGTTGGCGACCGGGTCGTAGATGTCCCAGGACGTGCCCTCGACGTGGTAGGCCTTGAAGGTCGGGTCGATGATCTGCAGCAGGCCCTTGGAGGGGACGCCGTTGACGGCGTTGATGTCCCAGTCGTTGATCGCGCGGGGGTTGCCGGTCGACTCGCGCATGATGTTGCGCTTGATGCCCTCGTAGGAGGCCGGGATGCCCTTGGCCTGCAGGACGTCCAGGGACTCCTTGATCCAGCCGTCCAGGTTGTCCGCGTAGGTCTTCTTGGCGGGGGCGGCGGGCTTGGCGGCCGGAGCGGGCTTGAGGGCCTTGCGCTCGGTGGAGCGGTTGGCGCGCTCGGCGTCGGCCTCGGCCTTGGCGGCGGTCTGCGTGGCGGCCTTGGCGTCGGCGCCGGCCTTGGCAGCGGCGGCGTCGGTGGCCTTGGCCAGCTCGGCGTCGTGCGTCGCACCGAACTCCTGGGCGCTCTGGGCCACGGGCTTCACACCGACGCTGGAGCCGGCGTCGGCGGCGGAAGCCTGCGGCACCAGCGCGAACGTCAGAGCGGCGGCACCGGCGACGGTGACGAGACCGGCGGCGGAGAACTTGTGAGCCTTGGGCAGAGCGGTATAGCCGGAGATGGTGGAGCGCATGACTGAGCTGAACCTCTTCCAATCGGGGATGTCGCACCCGGGCCTGTCCGGCACGGGAAAGGCGCCGCGTCTCGAACGACGGCGCCCTGCGACTCAGCCATTGTTAGCGGCGCGAAACCCGCCTGACAAAGGGTGTGACCTACGACGTAGCACCGTAAAAACCCCACCCGAAGTAGCCGGAATGCCCAAATTTGCGCCCCTGTCACTACGGCCCGGCATCGTATGTGATCGGGCCCACGTGCGTGCCCTCACGCTCCAGGCCCCCATCACCCACTCACCGCGACCGGCCGATTACACCCACGGGAGGGCACGCGCGCGCCCGAGCACCACTCACGCACTGCCCACGAGCAGCGCCGCTGCCCTCTCCTCCGAAAACGGCTGTGCCGCCTCCCTGCCCGCGCCCTACGCTCTGCGCGTGTTCCCCATCGCCCTCGCCTGCGTCGTGCTGCCCGTCACCGCCCTGCTGTACGGGCTGCTCGGGCTGCGTCGCCGCCGGGACGGCCGGCGGTACCGGGCGGCCTCCGAGCGCTGCGCCGAGCTCGTGGTCGACCCTCACTACGCAGCCGCCGCCCGCTGGTGGCCCGAGGACGACACCCAGGCCGCCGCGGCCCGGCTGCTGCTCGCCGGATTGGCCACCGTCAACCACCGGGGCAACCTGAGCCTCACCGCGGACGGCACCGACCCCGCGCGTACTGCCGGGCACCCGCTGCCGGACGCCCTGCTCGCCACGCTGCGCCGTCGTACCGCACCCGCCGCCGTCGGCCACATCGTGCTCCGCGACACCGCCTTCCGTACCGCCCGGGAGGAGTTCCACACCGCCTACCGCGCAGGCCTGCCGCCCCCGACGCCGGCTACCGCGCGCGACCTGGGCTGCCTGGGCGTGATCGGAGTGCTACTGCTCGTCATGGAGATGTCGTTCACCTGTGCCGCGGTGCTCGACAGCGCACCCCGCGGGCCGGAACAGTGGGCGGCAACCGCTGCCACGGCACTCGCGCTGATCGCGCAGATCGCCTGGTTCGGCCGCTACGACAGGCAGCGCGACGCGGACGGCCCGCCCGACCCGCTCACCGAGCGACTGTCCCGGATGGGCCTGCACCCGGCGCTCGCCGAGCTCTCATCGCGGGATCCGGAGAGTGCCGACCGGCTGCGGACCAGCCGGTTGCGGACCCGCCGCACCCGCAACCGAGGCCGACCACGCCGCCGCAGCACCCCCACCGAGGCCGGAGCCTGATCCCAGGACGGCCCGGGCGGGGACCGGGGGACCGGCGCCGGGGGCGGGGCCGGGGCCGGGACAAGACAGATCGGCGAGAGGGGCATGAGGCATGGCGGGCAGGCGGGCGCTGGGGCGGCGGTTCGGGCGGTTGTGGGGCGCGTATGCGGTGAGCGCGTACGGCACCTCGCTCGGGTTCGGCGCGTTCCCCCTCATCGCGGTCCTCGTGCTGGACTCCGGGCCGGCCCAGGTGGCGGCGCTGGCCGCCGCCGGCCGGGCGGTGGGGGCCGTGCTGGCGCTGCCGCTCGGCCCATGGGTGGAGTTCCGCCGCAAGCGGCCGGTCATGGTGGCGATGGACCTGATCCGGTTCGCGGCGCTGATGAGCGTCCCCGCCGCGTTCGCCCTCGGGTGGCTCGGCTTCGCCCAGCTCCTCGTCGTCTCCGTCGTCGTCGCCGCGGCCAACATCGCCTTCACCGCGACGAGCGGCGCGTATCTCAAGGCGCTGGTGCCGCCGGAGGACCTGCTCGTCGCGAACAGCCGGTTCGAGTCCACGACGTGGACCGCGACCATGGTCGGACCACCGCTCGGCGGGGCCGCGATCGGAGTGCTCGGCCCCGTGACGACCGTGGTGGCCGACGCGGTCAGCTACCTGCTCTCGGCGCTGGGCATCCGTGCCATCGGCGGGACGGAGCCGCGCCCTTCCCGAACCGATGCGCCGCGGCTGCGGGCAGGCGATCTGCTCGAAGGGTGGCGCCACATCCTCGGCCACTCCGCGCTGCGCCGGCTGTTCCTCAACTCGGTCGTGGTCAACGGCCTGATCATGGCCTCCGAGCCGCTGCTCGCCGTGCTCCTGCTGGGCGATCTCGGGTTCGCGCCCTGGCAGTACGGCCTCGTCTTCGCGGCCCCTTGCATAGGCGGCCTCGTCGGTTCACGCCTCGCGCACCGGCTCGTGGCGCGGTTCGGGCAGCGGAAGGTGCTTCTCACCGCCGGAACGCTGCGCGCGTGCTGGCCCGTCGGCCTGGCGTTCGTCCAGCCCGGCGTCCCCGGGATCGTGCTCGTCATCGCCGTCCAACTCGGCCTGGTGACCTGCTGCGGCTTGTTCAACCCCGTGCTGGCCACCTACCGGCTCCACCACACCGCCCCCGACCGGGTCGTCCGCACCCTGTCCGCGTGGTCGATCAGCAGCAGCGTGACCATCGCGGCCCTGACCGCCACGTGGGGCCTGCTCGCCGCCGTCACCGGCCCCCGCACCGCGATCGCCGTCGCCGGAGTGCTCCTCCTCGCCACCCCGCTGCTGCTGCCGCGCCGTCAGCAGGCACCGCAGAACGAGCTCGCCGGTGCAGGAGTCCCGAGCCTGAGCGCGGACGGTGATCGCGGCGGGCGCTGAGCCGACGCCCCGGCCGACGCTGAGCCGGCATGCCGGCCGGCGCCCTACTTGCTGTGCACGATCTGGATCAGGTTGCCGCAGGTGTCGTCCAGAACCGCAGTGGTGACCGTGCCCATCTCCTGCGGCTCCTGGGTGAAGCGCACCCCGAGTTCGCGCATCCGGTCGAACTCCGCTTGAACGTCGTCCACGGCGAAGGAGGTGACCGGAATGCCGTCCTGGACCAGCGCCGTCTTGTACGGCTGCACCGCGGGATGGCCGGAGGGCTCAAGCAGCAGTTCGGTCCCGTCGGGGTCTTCCGGAGAGACCACGGTCAGCCACCGGTCCGCGCCGAGCGGGATGTCGTGCTTCTTCACGAAGCCCAGCACGTCGGTGTAGAAGCGCAGGGCCTTCTCCTGGTCGTCGACGAAGACGCTGGAGAGGTGGATCTTCATGAGGTGCTCTCCGGGATTCTCGTGCGGCCAGGTGGGCCGGCTGATCGCCTGGCGGCGCGACGGACCCAGGCCGTGCCTCGTCACCAGCCGTGGGCACATGCTAGGAGCTCTGACGACGCCTCATCGATGGGACGCGCCCTATCAGGTGGCCACGGCCCGGGAGAGGGCTCGAACGGCCGAGCCCTTGGCCGGGCCGGTGCTGACCCGGTGTCGGTTGTCGCTCCGGGGGGCTGCCGGTCCGTCAGCCGAGGACGAGCGGGAGTTTCGCGGCCAGCTCCCCCAGGTCGGCCTTCTCCTCGCCGGTCGGGGCGCGCCGGCCGGTGCCGATCAGCAGCGCGTCCTTGTCGGAGAGCGACGGGGGCAACGCCGCGCCGGCAATCCTCTCCAGGAGCTCGCGTGCTCCCGCGAGGCTCTCGGCCGGCGGGTCCGCCGCGTCCGGAAGGTGCGCGATCAGGTCGAGGTGGTGAAGCGTCCATTCCAGGACGTAGACGGAAAGGTAGTCGGCCACGGTGAGGACCTCGTCGCGGGTGCCGACCCGGAGGGCGGGGTCCGCGAGCCCGGCGGCACGGCCGGCCGCGGACCCGAGGTCGTCGAGGTGGAACTTCAGCAGCCAGGGCTCTTCGTAGGCGGCGGCCAGACGGACGGTCAGGGCGTCGAGCGGATCCTCGCCGGTCGGCGGTCGGTCCTCGACGTTCCAGTAGGTCACCGCGTCCCGGGTGGGTTCCCCTTCGGCCGGGGTGACGAGGGTGATCAGGACGTCCTGGGCGTCGATGACCAGGTGGCACACCAGGTCCCGCACCAGCCAGCCGGTGCAGCCGGACGGCCGCGCGAAGTCCTCGTCCGGAAGTTCGGCGACCGCTGTGCGCAGTGCTGTCCACGAGCGTGAGAAGAGATCCACGGCCGCAAGCTAGCAGCGCCCGGCCCCCGTTGCGACCGAATTCCTTCCGCGCACGAGTCCTGGCCCGGCCCCTCCGGGACTCTCGGGAACCCGAGACGAAGATGTTCGGAAATTTTTGTTATCCACCCCCGGTCGCCCCGTCTCCTGAGGTGTTGGACCAGCACTCAGTGACACCCGCACCGGAAGTGATCCGCATGAATCGTGAACTCGAGACCCCGATGTCCGACCCGGCGTCCGACGGCACCACGGGCCCGCGTCGGCGCCGGGCCCGTGGCAAGCGCCCCAGTCGGGCCCTGGTCATAGGCGGGACGGTGGGGCTGATAGCCGTCGTGGGCGGCGGTTACGGCGTGGCCCAGTCGCTGTCGGGCGGCGGGGAGACCCGTACGGACGCCGCGGCGTCGTCCGCGCCGGCCACGGACCAGCCCACCGAGCCGTTGAAGGAACACCCCTCCGTGGCGGCGGCTGCTTCCTCCGCTCCCAGTGCGAGCAGCAGCGCGTCCCCGAGCGCCGGCGCGAGCGCGTCGGCGGCCGCGGGCAAGGACAAGGGCAAGGACGGGGGCCGGGAGAACAAGGACCGGGCCGGGGTCAAGACCGAAGCGGAGGCAGGGGCCGGGGGCAAGCCGGGCACCCGGTCCTCGGCCGAGGACAAGGCCGATGAGGCCCCCTCGACGGGCCGTGGGAGCGGCAGTGGCTCCGGCAGCGCCCGCAAGCCCGCGACCGGCGGTGGCGGCGGCGCCCAGGCCGGCGGCGCGAACGGCAAGCACGTGCAGCAGGTCGTCGACATGGTCAACGCGGAGCGCGCGAAGGCCGGCTGCTCCCCGCTGACCATCAACGCGAAGCTGCAGGCGGCGGCCCAGGGCCACTCCGACGACATGGCCGCCCGCGACTACTACGCCCACACCAGCCCGGAGGGCAAGAGCCCCGGCGACCGGATGACCGCCGCCGGGTACCGCTGGAGCACGTACGGCGAGAACATCTTCAAGAGCCCCAAGGACGCCCGTACGGCGATGGACGGCTGGATGAAGAGCCCCGGCCACCGCGCCAACATCCTGAACTGCTCCTTCAAGGAGATCGGCGTGGGCATCAACTTCAAGTCGAACGGCCCGTGGTGGACGCAGAACTTCGGCGCCTCCTCCTGACCCGTTCGTGACTGCGCGGGCCGGCGGCACGATGCCGCCGGCCCGCGCGGCGTTTCTCTGCCGTCCGCCCCTCGTCGCACGTCTTGCGGCGGGGGGCTTACGCATGCGCCACGGCGTGCGGTGTCAGCGGGCGGCGCGCATGAGCAGCCGGGCCCGCAGCCGCTGCAGTCGCGGCATCAGGACGTACACCACCGTGAGGACGACGCACGCGCTGAGGACGAGGGTCTGCAGGACGAGCGGCAGGCGCTTCAGCCATTGGTGGAACAGCAGCTCCAGCACGGTGAGCGTGGGGAAGACCGACACCCAGATCATCAGGGCCATGTGGTGACGGGGCGGCGGGCCGGCCTGGGGCGCGGCGGGGGCGGGGGTGGGCTCGGACATGCTGCGGACTCCTTGACGATCAAATTCCAACCAACCGTTTGGAGATTAACTTAACTTTCAAGCAATCTCCAAACGGTTGGTTGGAATCCCGTATGATCGGCGCATGGCCTGGGACACCGCACGCACCCGACAAGCCCTCCTGGACGCGGCCGTCGACGAATTCGCCGAGCACGGCTTCGACGGCGCCCGCATCGAACGCATCGGCACCCGCGCCGGCGTGAACAAGGAGCGGATCTACCAGTACTTCGGCAACAAGCAGCGGCTCTTCGGGCAGGTGCTGGAGTCGGAGCTCGAGCGCATCGCCACGACCATCCCCCTCACCGCCGAGCAGGCCGAGGACCTCGGCCACTACGCCGGTCTGCTCTACGACTACCACCGGGCCCGCCCGCAGTTCGTCCGCCTGCTGCACTGGGAGGGCCTCCAGGACCGTGGCGGCCCCGCGCTCAAGGAACCGGAGCGCACCGCCACCTACGGCTCGCGCGTCGCGGCGCTCGCCCGGACCCAGCGCGAGGGAGTGCTGGACACCGGCCTGCGGCCCGAGGAACTCTTCTACGCCGTCCTGGCCCTGGCCGCCTGGTGGTTCACCGTCCCCCAGGCCGTCCGCATGATCTTCGGCGGCCCCTCCGACCCGGAGGCCGAGCGCGCCTCCCTGATCCGGCTGGTCCGCAGGCTGGCGCAACAGGGCGGGCCGGAATAGGGCTTCGGGCCTGAATAGGGCTTTACGCACGGCTCGGGCGGCCGCTGAATCGAGGAGGACAGGACGGTGCACGCGGTGGGGCGCTCCGCTCCACCCGGGGCCCGTCCTCTTGACCTCCAGGAGGCGACGTCCATGACGGATGTACGCAAGGACATACACCAGGGCCCGGGCAAGGGCATGGGCCTGGGCCTGGGCAAGGATCCGCACAGGGGCCTGCACGCGGGCGCACCCCACGACACACCGCCCGGCAGAACCGCCCGCGCTGCCCGCCGCAGACGCACCCGCGCCCTGCCGACGCTGCTGGCCGTGGCCACCGCGGCGGCGCTGGCGGGGACCGGCGCGGCCGGCGTGCCCGCCTCCGCCGCCTCTCCCGGCACAGCCGCGGCCGCGACTGCCTCGCTCCTGTGCCCGACGGCAAACCTTTGCCTCTACGTCGGCGGCATCGGCATCCCCGAGCCCCTCCAGATCCCTCAGTGCCGGGGCCGGGACTTCGCCCCTCCGTTCCCCGCAAGGAAGGTGGAGAACAACACACAGCGGATCGCACACCTGTCGACGCCCACGGGCACCGTGCTCCTGAAGCCCGGCCAGAGCATGGACTTCCGGCCGGACCTTCAGATCACTTCGGCGCGGACTCTTTGCTGAGGAGTGCACCAGCAGCGGTCAGGCGCGGGCCGGGATCACGAACCGTACGCCCGTCAGTCGTCCCGACAGCTCCCACAGCCGCCGGCCCGTCCCGGTATCGGCGGCAGCGGGGGCCGGCTCGACTCGCGTCGGGCCGCCGCGCAGTTCGGCCATGCCGTCCGGCCCGATGAACTGGCCGCCCTCCGCAGCCGGGCCGGTGTTCCTGACACCGCCTGACGCCACCCACGGAGCCCCGCGCCCACTCAAGAACCCCGCCCCGCCTTATGATCCCTACGCATTCAGGGGGAGGACGGATTCGGCATGCGGATGCTGGGAGTGGACGGACCGACGCACGTGGGGCCGTTCAGGACGGTCGGGGTGCTCGGGCAGGGCGGCATGGGGCAGGTGCTGCTCGGGATGGCACCGGACGGCCGGTTCGTGGCCGTCAAACGGGTGCACGCCGACCTGGCGGAGGATCCCGGGTTCCGTTCCCGGTTCCGGCGGGAGGTGGACGCGTCGCGACGGGTGTCCGGGGCCTACACCGCGCCGGTCGTCGATGCCGACCCGGACGCGCCGACACCGTGGCTCGCCTCGCTCTTCCTGCCGGGGCCGTCGCTGAGCGAGGCACTGGAAGCGGGCGGCGCGCTGCCCGAGGAGGCGGTACGGCTGCTCGCCGCCGGGCTCGCCCAGGCCCTTGCCGACATCCACCGGGCAGATCTCGTGCACCGGGACCTCAAACCGTCGAACGTTCTCCTGACCGAGGACGGCGTACGCGTCGTCGACTTCGGCATCGCCCGCGCGGCCGACCACCAGACGAAGCTGACCCACACGGGCGCGCTGATCGGCTCGCCCGCGTTCATGGCGCCCGAGCAGGTCCGGGGCGAGCGGCCGGGCCCGGCCGGGGACGTGTTCTCCCTCGGCGTCACGCTTGTCATGGCCAGTACGGGCCGGACCCCGTTCGCCGGCAACTCGCCGCTCGCGCTCATGCACTCCGTCGCCCACGACGTCCCCGACCTGAGCTCCGTACCGCCCCGGCTGCGCCGGATCGTCGAGCCGTGCCTGGCCAAGGACCCGGCCGCGCGGCCGACTCCCGCGCAGCTCCTCGACCTGATCGGACCGCTCGCCACCTCCGCGCGCCCCTGGCCGGAGGCGGTGTACCGGCAGGTCGCGGACCGCCGGGCCGAGGCGGCCCGGCTTGCGGCCACGGCAGGCTCCGCAGCCCCGCCCGCAACTGCCGACTCCATACCCGACTCCCTACCCGTGTCCATGCCCATGCCTGTCGCCGTGCCCGTGCCCGTGCCCGCCACAGCCGGCCCGGTCCCCTCGCCCCCCGCCGCGCCGTCAGGGGATCCCGCCCCGCGCCGCCGCCCCCGGTGGCTGACCGCCGCGATCGCGGCGGGCGTGACGCTCGTGACGGTGGCGGCCACGGTCCTGGCCGTCGGCCCGGACAACGTGTACTACGCGTTCGTTCCCGAGCCCGTGCCGACCCCCGGCTCGACCCCGCTCGCCCAGGTCCCGGACAAGTACACCAAGACGGTCCCCACCTGCGTGCAGGTCCGCCGCAGCATGAAGGCCCCGGACGGTTTCGGCGAAGCCACGGGCAACTTCCCCGACAAGGTGTGGGAGCAGTCCGACAGCGACGGACACACGCATCCGTCGACCGCCTGCGTCTGGCACACCCGCTCCGGCGACAAGATCGACGTCACCTGGAACCTCTACCGCTCCCGCACCGACGGCCCCACGGGCTCCGAGCAGGCGAAGAAGCACTACGAGGGCATGTACATGCGCTCCAAGACCCCGCGTGACCCCGGTCTCGGGTTCGCGGAGGAGGGCATGTGGCTGAAGAACCCCAGCGACAGCAGTTGCCTGCTGTACGCCCGGGACGGCAACTTGTCCCTGTTCATCTCGGTCCAGGGCGTCCACTACCCGAAGGGCGCGTGCGAGGACCTCACGAAGGACATGGCCCGGCAGGCCGTTGCGGCGGTGACGGCCCTGTGAGCACCTCCGGAGACGCACCGCACCCGCTGCCGGAGAAGGCCGGACCGTACCTCCTCCTCACCGAACTCGGCCGGGGCGGCATGGGGCGCGTCCTGCTCGGCGTCGCGCCGGACGGCCGGACGGCGGCGGTGAAGCTCGTCCACGCGCGGCACGCGGCCGACGACGGCTTCCGCTCCCGCTTCCGGCGGGAGGTGGAGGCCTCGCGGAGAGTGTCCGGTGCGTACACGGCGGCCGTCCTCGACGCCGACGCGGACGCCGAGATGCCCTGGCTCGCCTCGGTGTTCGTGGCCGGCCCCTCGCTGGGAGCGGCCGTGGAACGCGCGGGCGCGCTTCCCCCGGAAGCCCTGCACCGCCTGGCGGTGGGCCTGGCGACGGCCCTGGACGAGATCCACCGTGCCGGTCTCGTCCACCGCGACCTCAAGCCCGAGAACGTCCTGCTCGCCGAGGACGGCGCCCGGGTCATCGACTTCGGCATCGCACGGGCGGCGGAGTCAGGGGACGTCACCGAGCTCACCGGTACGGGATGGGTGGTCGGCTCACCGCCCTTCATGTCGCCCGAACAAGCGGAGGGCCGCGAGCTGACCGGGGCGAGCGACGTGTTCTCCCTCGGCTCGGTCCTCGTCCTGGCGGCGACCGGCCGCAGCCCGTTCGCCGGCTCTTCCGCCCTCCTGACCCTCTACAACCTCGTCCACACCGAGCCCGACCTGAGCGCTGTCCCCCGGGCCCTGCACGGGATCGTGGTCCGCTGCCTGGCCAAGAACCCGGCCGACCGGCCCACGCCGGCCGAGCTGCTCGCCCTCCTCGGTCCGGTGACGCCGGCGGCCCGGCCGTGGCCGCCCGCTGTGCACGGGATGGTCGACGAGCAGCGGGCGCGGGTCCGGGGACTGTTCGACGGCGATCCCGAGCGCACGGCGGTCCTGTCCCGCGCCGGCTCCACCGCCGTCCCGCCGACGGCCGTGCTCACCACGTACGGCGCTCCCGCCTCTCCCCCGCCCTCCCGTCCCCGCCGCCGCCCCGTGGCGTGGGTGACGGCAGGGGCGGTGCTCGCGGCGGGGCTCGGCGTGGGCGCGTACCTGCTCCGGCGCGATGACGACGACGGCGACGGACCGGCGGACAGGTACGTGACGATGCCGTTGTGTTCGGAGGCCGTTCCCAAGCTTCCCCTGCGGGGAGAGCGCAGGAAGGACAAGGACGTCTACCAGGAGAGGGCGGAAGAGGCGAGCACCATGTGCTCCTGGCACGACAAGGACCAGCCCCAGTCGGACGGCTGGAACGCCTTCCCCAGCGCGAGGGTCTCGTGGGACCTGTACCGCTCGGACCCCGATGAGAACGGCACGGGAGAGGCACAGGAGCGGTTCGCCGGCGGCGCGAAGGGCGAGCGCCGCGCGGACGGCCTCGGCTTCGGCGACGCCGCGTACTGGTCGGCGTCCCAGCCCGACCGGCAGAGCTGCCAGCTCAACGTCCGTGACGGCAACCTCGTCGTACGCGTCTACCTCGACGCCGCCAGGCACCCTGCCTGCGAGGCGGAAGCGCAGGACATCACGAAGGCTGCGCTGGCGGCCATGCCGCCGCGGGCGAGCTGATCGGGAGGATCGGCCCGCCCGGGAACGGCGAGTGGACCGGGGAACGGCCCGGGGAGCAAACCCGGGGTCGAGCCCCTCAGCCGGCGGCGCCCGACAGGACGAAACCGCGGTACCCGTCCCGCGCGGCGGCGTCGCATTCCGCCCGGTAGCGGTCCGCGCCGCCCGTGTAGGCCAGGAACACCCGGGGCTTGCCCGGCACGTTCGCCCCCGTGTACCAGGAGGCGACGTCCGGGTAGAGGGTCCGGGAGGCGAGGTCGGCGACGTGGGCGCACCACTCCTCCTCCGCGCTCGGGGTGGCGTCGATCTCGGTGATGTCGTTCTTCCGCAGGTGGGCGATGCAGTCGGTGATCCACTCCACGTGCTGTTCGATGGACACCACGGCGTTGCTGAGCACCGAGGGGCTGAGGGGGCCGATGACGGTGAAGAGGTTCGGGAACCCGGCCGAGAGCAGGCCCAGGTGGTTGCGGGGGCCGTCGGCCCACTTCTCCCTGAGGGTGGTGCCGCCCTTGCCGACGATGTCCACGGCGACCTGGGATCCGGTCATGGCGTCGAAGCCGGTGGCGAAGACGATGACGTCGACGGCGTGCTCCCGGTCCGAGGTCTTGATGCCTCGCGGTGTGATCTCCACGATCGGCGTCTCGGTGAGGTCCACGACGTTCACGTGCGGCTCGTTGTAGGTGGCGTAGTAATTGGTGTCCAGGCAGGGACGCTTGGTGCCGAAGGGGAAGGTGCGCGGCGAGAGCGTCTCGGCCGTGGCCGGGTCGGTGACGATCGAGCGGATCTTGGAGCGGACGAACTCGGCGACGGTCTCGTTGGCGGCCCGGTCGGCGAGGATGTCGGTGTACGTGCGCAGGAGGCCGCTGAGCAGGCCCGTCTCCCAGCCCTTCTCGTAGGTGGCCGTGCGCTCCGCCTCGTCCACTTCCAGGGCCGAGCGGGTCGGCAGCTCGAAGACGGTGCCTCCGCGGGAGCGGCGCTGGGCGGCGCGGAACTCCGGGTAGTGGGCCTTGAATGCGGCGTTCTCCGCTGCGGACAGCGGCCGGTTCAGGGCGGGCAGCGCGTAGACGGGCGTGCGCTGGAAGACCGTGAGTGAGGCGGCCTGTTCGGCGAGGAGCGGGATGGCCTGGACGCCGGAGCAGCCGGTGCCGATCACGGCGACCCGTCTGCCGGTGAGGTCGACGCCCTCGTGCGGCCAGTCGGCGGTGTGCAGGGCCCGGCCGGCGAAGGTGCCGGCTCCGGGTATGTCCGGTTCCTTGACGGCCGACATGCAGCCGGTGGCCAGCACGACGAACCGGGTGGTGACCGTCTCCCCGCTGTCGGTGGTGACCTGCCAGAGGTGAGCGCCCTCGTCGTACACCGCGCGGGTCACGCGGGTCTGCAGGGTGACGTCCTTGCGCAGGTCGAAGCGGTCGGCGACGTGGTGGAGGTAGCGCAGGAGCTCCGGCTGCGTCGCGTACCGCTCGCTCCACTCCCACTCCTGGTCCAGTTCGGGAGAGAAGGAGAAGGAGTACGACGTGCTCTCGACGTCGCAGCGGGCTCCGGGGTACCGGTTCCGGTACCACGTTCCGCCGATGTCCTCGCACGCTTCGAAGACGCGGGTGCGCAGGCCCAGTTCGCGCAGCCGGTACAGCTGGTAGAGGCCGGAGAAGCCGGCCCCGACGACGACGGCGTCCAGTTGCGGGGCGACGGGGGCGGACGGGGAGGGGGGCCGGGGGGCGGTGTGCATGCCGTTCTCCTGACAGGTCTCTCGTACCGGGGTCGTACGGGCGGACGCGTGCCGGTGCCGGGGCGGCGGCCTCCGGCGCCCCCGGCCGGCGGTCCCGGCCGACGAGGCCGCCGGTGCCGGTGCCGGTGACCGGCTCCTTCACGTGCTTCCCGTGGCGACACATCCTGGTTCACGCACCGGCGTTCCGGGAAGACCTGCAGCCGGGCCGCCGTCGCTCGCGGCCACGTTCGTTCAGCTCGTCACTGCGGCCTTGTGGTGGGCTTTCCGGAACCGCCAGGGCCGGTCGTCGTACGCGCCCGGCGCGAAGCGTTCCACCGCGGCGACGATGAGGTCGTGGTGCTCGCGCCGGCGCCGGGGCCGGAACATGTTGCCCAGGGCGTAGTACGGCAGGGCCAGGGGTTGCTCCAGCGCACGGTCCTTCCAAGGAAGGGTGGCACCCGCGCGCACGCGGAGCACCAGGACGCCACGGTTCCGCGTGAACTGGACCGCGTCGAGGGCCGACCAGGGGACGGTCTCGACGCCGCGCCGCTGCACTTTACTGATGCCTGCCGCGTCGATCCGCAGTGCGGGCTGCCGCCACGAGCGGAGGAACACCGGCAGCGTGAGCACTCCCCCGGCCACCGGCAATGCCGTGTACCCGGCCACGTCGGGAAGCGTCATGATCTCCATGCCCGCGCTCGTCAGCAGCACGACTCCCAGGCCCGCGACCACTTCGAGCAGCAGCAGGCCCGCCACCACGGTCAGGACGATGCCGAGGTGCCCCACCGCGCGCCGCCCCTTCTCCGCGGGCAGCAGCAGACCACCGCCCCCTGCGGGATCGGCACATGCAGACATCGGGAACCTCCCTGGAAGACCTGGCCAGGGCTCTTGTCGGGCCCCGTTACGGATCGCGTCGGCGAACCGGATGAGAGGATCGTACGTTCGAAACCGGGGGCGAGGCGCAGCGCTGATCACTACGATGTGACGGCATACGAGTCCGAACCCGCAGCATGACCGGCCGTCACGGAGTTTCCATGTCCCCGCAGATGAAGCTCACGGCGATCACGCTCGACTGCGCGGACCCCGAGGCGCTGGCCGCCTTCTATCAGCAGGCCACCGGCCTTGAGCCGCACCCTAAATCTGACGGTGACTTCGCCGGCCTCACCCGCGAGGACGGGCTTTTCATCGGCTTCCAGCGGGTCGACGACTATCAGGCTCCCCGCTGGCCCGGCCGGACCGTGCCGCAGCAGATCCACCTCGACTTCGAGGTCGACGACCTCGACGAGGCGGAGGCCCTCCTCCTGGAGCTGGGAGCGGGCAAGCCGGAGTACCAACCGAACGAAAACAGATGGCGCGTCCTGACCGACCCGGCCGGGCATCCCTTCTGCCTGACCCGAGGCTGACGGGGATTCGTCCGCACGCAGTGGACGGCAACAGGCAAGGGGAATCACCCGCTCCTTGCCACTCTTAACTTATAGCGCACCAGGGGGCTTGCGGCAAGGCCCCGTTCGTACTGCACAATCATCAACCTCGGCCAGAGCCTGCGGAAATAACGGAGCCACGACGTACGTGTGCTGTTGTCCACGTACGGGTCACGCTGCGTGGTGGTGCAGGACGGTGCGTCCGGCATGCACGGCAGTCGGCCGAGATCTGACGTTGTCACATTTATGTTTGTTTGATGGGGGATTCATGATTGACGTCATCGTGGTCGGCGGCGGCCCGACCGGCTTGATGCTGGCCGGCGAGCTGCGGCTGCACGGCGTGCACGTGGTCGTGCTGGAGAAGCTGGCGGAGCCGACCACCGAGTCCCGCGGGCGGGGCCTGCACGTGCGCAGCGTCGAGGTGATGGACCAGCGCGGCCTGCTGGAGCGGTTCCGCGAGGTCAGCGAGCCGTTCACGGTCGGCGGTCCGTTCGCCGCCTTCCCCACGCCGTGGCCGGAGCAGATGGACACCGCGCACCCGTACGGCCTCGCCATGCCGCAGCCGGTCACCGAGCGCGTGCTGGGTGAGCGCGCCGCCGAGCTCGGCACCGAGGTGCGGCGCGGCTGCGAGGTGGCCGGGCTGAGCCAGGACGAGGACGGGGTGACCGTCGAGCTGACGGACGGCACGCGGCTGCGCTCGCGCTACGTCGTCGGCTGTGACGGCGGCCGCAGCACGGTGCGCAAGCTGATCGGCGTCGGCTTCCCCGGCGAGCCCCCCACGGTCGAGACGCTGCTGGGCGACATGGAGGTGGCCGAGGACCCGGCGACGGTGACCGCCGTGGCGGCCGAGGTCAGCAAGACCCACGTGCGGTTCGGCGTCGTCCCCAACGCGGACGGGACGACGTACCGCGTCATCGTGCCCGCCGACGGCGTGGCCGAGGAGCGTGCCGCACCGACCCTGGAGGAGTTCAAGCAGCGACTTCGGGAGGTCGCGGGCAGCGACTTCGGCGTGCACTCGCCGCGCTGGCTCTCCCGGTTCGGCGACGCCACCCGGCAGGCCGAGCGCTACCGGGTCGGCCGGGTGCTGCTGGCCGGCGACGCGGCGCACATCCACCCGCCGGTCGGCGGGCAGGGGCTCAACCTCGGTGTGCAGGACGCGTTCAACCTCGGCTGGA
Organism: Streptomyces telluris; assembly: GCF_024519335.1. NCBI lineage: Bacteria > Bacillati > Actinomycetota > Actinomycetes > Kitasatosporales > Streptomycetaceae > Streptomyces > Streptomyces telluris. Next base: position 167,503 of record NZ_JANIID010000011.1, on the reverse strand, counting down.
AGCTGGCCGCCGAGGTGGGCGGCTGGGCGCCGGAGGGGCTGCTGGACAGTTACCACGCCGAGCGGCACCCGGTGGGTGCCCGCGTCGTGCTCAACACCCGGGCGCAGAGCGTGCTGCTGCGGACCGATGCGGGCGCGATGGCACTGAAGGAGCTGTTCTCGGAGCTCCTGGAATTCGAGGTCGTGAACCGGTACGTGACCGAGATGATCACCGCGGTCGGGGTCCGCTACGACCTCGGCGAGGGCCACGAACTGCTCGGCCGGCGGATGCGGGACCTGCAGCTGAAGCAGGGGCGCCTCTACGAGCTGATGCACGGCGGCCGCGGTCTGCTGCTCGACCAGACCGGCCGCCTCTCGGTGGACGGCTGGGCCGACCGGGTCGACCACGTCGTCGACGTCAGCGAGGAACTGGACGCGCCCGCGGTGCTGCTGCGGCCGGACGGCCACGTGGCGTGGGCCGGTGAGGACCAGCAGGATCTGCTCGGCCACCTGCCGCGCTGGTTCGGCGCCGCCGCCAACTGACCTGCGGTCGCGGGCCCCGGAGACGGGGCCCGCGAAGCTGCCGCCCCCGGTGGGCGATCCTTGCGGGTCGGCTGCCTATGCTGCGTCGGTGGCTGAAGTGGACATGAAGAAATCGCAGGGCGGGACGGTGGACAGGGGTTTGTACCTCCTGTTCACCTTCGCCGTGGTGGGGCTCGGCTGGATCATTGCCGCGGTCAACACCGGAATCTCGTACGTCGCACTGGGCACGGACCTGATCCCGATCATCACCGGGCTCATCGGGTGCGGGGTCTTCGCGCTCGTCCTGCGTTTCCTCCACTGCGCCTGGTGGCTGGCCTTCCTCTCCTTCCTGCCGGCGGTGTTCGTGCTCGTGGGTTCGGTGCAGTACGCGCCCGAGTCCACGCTCGACGAGCGGGGCGTCCGCGAGACCGTCCGCATCTCCGCCGACAGCGGATCGGCCCACCGCTTCACTCTCACCGGCCGGTCGGGCGAGCTCAAGCAGACCCTGGACTACGACGGCGACCACCCGCAGTGGAAGGTGGGCGACCAGGTCGATGTCATCAGCGACCCGAAGGGCGTCGTCCCGCTGGAAGCGGCCTCCGACGTCGACCCGGACGGGCAGTTCGCCGCTCTCGTCACGGGCGTCGCCGGGTGGACGGGCATCGCCCTGCTCGCCGGCCGGCGCGGATTCGTACGGCGTCGCGCGGGCCGCCGCCCCGCGTTCGAGGACTTCGACTGATGCGAGGACTTCGACTGGGCCGGGCCCGGTGCCCGGCTCACTGGCTCGGTCCTTCGGCCTTTCAGCCCTTCGCTCGCTCCGCCGCGCTGCGCTCGACGCAGAACTCGTTGCCCTCGGGGTCGTGGAGCGTCACCCAGCCCGAGCCGTCGGCCTTGCGGTGGTCGCCCTGCATCACGGCGCCGAGGGACAGCAGGCGCTCGACCTCTTCGTCCCGGGTGCGGTCCTGGGGTTGGAGATCCAGGTGCACACGGTTCTTCACCGTCTTGCGGTCGTCGACCGTGACGAAGAGCAGCGAGACCGCCGCGCTCGTGACCGTGGCCTCCGGGTCTCCGGGGTAGTCGTCGTCGGCGAGCGAGCCGTCCAGGGCAGCAGCCCAGAACGTCGCCAGAGCGTAGGGGTCGGCGGAGTCGATGGTGACATGGCGTATCAAGGAGCTCATGTCCGCAACCTGATCACGATTCACCCATGCCGTCCAGCCCTTTCCGGGGCCTCCTCGCATCGGGAGAACCGGTCGGCTTCCGGTGGTCGTTTCACCAGCGCACGGCGGCGAAGTCGATGGGGCGGGGCCGGAGTTGACCGACGCGGGCGGTCAGGTCGCGAAGCCGTCGGGCCATGGCATCGGCCGGGAGGTGCCGGCGGTCGCCGTGGCCCGGCAGTACCCACTCGAAGCGCAGCCGTCCGGCCGTGCGGGCCAGTGACGCGGCCAGTTCCTCGATGGAGTACCAGGTGACGCTGTGGGCCACTTCCAGATCCGCCGTGGTGCGCGACCAGTAGAAGCTGTCGCCGCTGAAGCAGTACCGGTCGTCGGCGAGGTACAGCACGCTGCCGCGCGTGTGCCCGGGCAGCGGGTGCGCGGTCACTCCTTCGGCGATGCCGGCCGGCTCGGTGCCGCGCAGGATCCGGTCGGCGTCCGGGGCCGCGTCCAGGTCGCCCTCGTGGATCCAGAGCCGGGCGCCGAAGCGGTCGGCGTAGCGGCGGCCGTGCGCGGCGTGGTCCCGGTGGGTGAGGAGGACGTCGGTGACGGGGCCGAGTTCCGCGTAGCGTGCGGCGAGCGCCGGGCCCCAGCGCGGGGTGTCCACCATCATCAGGGTGCCGTCGGGGCGCCGCAGGAGGTAGGAGTTGGCCCCCGCGGTGTGCGGGGAGTTGTGGCCGCAGAGGTACACGGCGCCCGCGCCGGTGCCGGTGTCGTCCAGGGCCATCGGGAAGGGGTCCGGCGACGCGTCGAGGCGGCGGGTCGCGGGGCGGATGGACCGGGTGGGGCAGGCGTGTGCCGCGGCGCCGAGTCGCGCCGCCTCGGAGGGGTTCCGTGGCTGCCGGAGGAGGACCGACCGGCCGTCGGCCTCGCCGATCAGGTCCGGGGCGAGCTGCCGTGCGACGTCGCAGTTCGTGCAGCGCTCGTCGATGTACCAGCCGCTTTCCAAGGGCTTCTTGTGCACCGTATGCCTCCCCGTTCTCCCGTGCGACCGGTCCGGCGGTCGCCCTCCTTCATGGGTACTCCAGGCGTCCTCGGAAGGGGAAGACGGGCCGGATCTTGTTCTTGCGGAGCACCTCTGATCTGAAGAGCCCGGTTAGCGGCTTTTCCGGGGTATTGCCCGGCGCCCCGGCGACGGTGCACTCTGAGGCCCTATGAAGACAGGCATGATGACCGCGCCCGGGGCCGAGATCTACTACGAAGTACGCGGATCGGGCCCACCCCTTCTCCTCATCAACGGCGGTGACGGCGACGCGGCCGTGTTCGGCCCGCTGGCCGACACGCTGGCGGCGGACCACACCGTCATCACCTACGACCCCCGCGGCAACTCCCGCAGCCGCTTCACCGGCTCCCCCGCCCCGCAGTGGATCGAAGAGCACGCCCGCGACGCCCACTTGCTGCTGGACACGGTGGCCGCCGGCGAACCGGCGTACGTCTTCGGCACCAGCTACGGCGGCATGGTCGGCATGGACCTCCTGGTCCGGCACCCCGGCCGGGTGCGGGCGCTGGTCGCGCACGAGCCGTTCGTGATCGACCTGCTCCCCGACGCGGACGAGTGGCACGCGCTCTGCCAGGAGGTGTACGAGCTCTACCAACAGGCCGGCACCGACGTCGCGATGCAGAGGTTCAGTGCGGCGATCGGCGTGGAGGGACCACCTCCGGCGTCGGCGTCGGGCCTCCCCGCCCCGGTCCGGGAGATGCTGGCCCGCGTCCACGCCAACATGGAGACGTGCCTGGCGTACGAACTGCGCTCCTTCACCCGCTTCCGGCCCGACGTCGACGCGCTGCGCACGGCACCGTTCGCCCTGGTGGCCGGCAGCGAGGGGCCCGAGACACTGATGCACCGCGTCACGCGGACCCTGGCGGAGCACACCGGCAGCGACGTCGTCGGCTTCCCGGGCGGACACGTGGGATTCCTGACGCACCCGGCCGACTTCGCCGCGGCCCTGCGCGCGGCACTGGGTGCGGCAGCGGGCACGGCGGCACCAGAGCGCTGAGCCGCGCGGCGGGGCGGGGCGGGGCGGCGGGGCACCTCGTCGCCCCGCTCCGGTGCCGTCCGGACCCGTACAGACTGATGCAAGAAATTTGCTTTAAGCTGGCCGTATGAGTCGCAAGCCGATGGTTCGCCCCGGGGGCCGCAGCGCACGGGTCCAGCAGGCGGTCCACACCGCCGTCCGCGAACTCCAGGCCGAGGTGGGGCGCGCAGAACTGACCATCCCGCTGCTCGCGGCCCGTGCCGGAGTCACCCCCTCGACGATCTACCGACGCTGGGGCGACCTGCAGGAGCTGCTCTCGGACGTCGCCGTCGAGCACCTGCGTCCGGACACTCTCCCGGAGGACCGCGGCCGCCTGCTGGACGACCTGCAGAGCTGGGCCGAGCAGTTCCTGGAGGAGATGGCGACCCCGGCGGGACGGGCCTACATCCGCGACGCCCTGCTGGGAGACCCCGACGGGGACAACGCAGGGCAGTGCTCGGACTACGCGGCGGGCCAGATCGGCACCATGCTCGCCCGGGCCGCGGAGCGCGGCGAGGACGCCCCCGACGCCGAGACCGTGCTCGACCGGGTCGTGGCGCCGATGATGTACCGCATCCTGTTCCGCCCCGACGGCCTCACCCCCGCGTACGCGCGCCGTCTCGCGCAGGAGGCCGTGGAGGGCTTCGGCGCCGCCCGCTGATCCGCTGCCGGCACGACCCGCGCGCCCGACGGGAGCCCCACAGAATGCGCCGGGCCGGACGTCGCCGGTCACGGCTTCGAGCCGGTAGCCGTCGCCGTCGCCGACCACGCGCCCGGCGGTCGGCGAGGGGAAGTGCGTGCCGAGGACGAGAGCACCGGTGCCGGCGAGCCGGGCGAGGAGCGTGCGGCGGGTCGCCTCGGCCTGCACGGGGTCGATGTCGACGCAGCTGCCGATCTCCGGGTGCGCCAGCTGGACGGGGTGGTGGATGCAGTCGCCGGTGATGAGGGCCGTCGCACCCGCGCTGCTCACCTGCACGGCGACATGCCCGGGCGTATGCCCCGGGGCGGGTATCAGGCGCAGGCCGTCGGCCACGTCGATGCCGTCGTCCGGCACGTCGATCAGGTCGAGCAGTCCCGCCTCCTCGACCGGGAGGACGGAGTCGTCGAACATGCCGCGCCGCGCCTCGTCCATGTCGTACGCGGCCCAGAAGTCGTATTCCCTCTTCGCCGTGAGGTAGCGGGCGTTGGGGAAGGTCGGCACCCACGCGCCGCCGGCCTGCCGGGTGTTCCACCCGACGTGGTCGGTGTGCAGGTGGGTGAGCACGACCAGGTCGACGTTCTCGGGGGTGAATCCGGCGGCGGCGAGGCGTGCGAGGTAGTCCGTGCGGAGGTCGTGCCACGCGGGGTTCGCCCTCGTCTTGCCGTTGCCGATCCCGGTGTCGACGAGGACGCGCAGTCCGTCCACGACCAGTGCGAAGCTGTGGCTGTCGAGGCGCAGGACGCCGTCCGTGCCGGCGAAGTCGGGCCGCAGCCAGTCGTGTTCGGCGACGACGTCCGCCGTGGCGGCCGGCAGGAGCCACGGTCCGGTCGGGGGCGGCAGCGGGATCTCGTCGATGCGGTGGACCGCGACCTCCCCGACGGTCCAGTGGGCCGCGGAGGCACCGGAGGAGGGGGCCTGCTCGGCGAGCCGTGCTGTGCGCATGCGTGTGCTTCCTTTCCCGCGGCTCAAAAGGGGCCGGGATGACGGACCTTCGCAATAAAAGCTATGAGTTTGCTTTAAGCGACCGTAGGCCCTACTGTCCACTAACGCAAGCTGTTAGCTTTAGCGCTCAGGAAGGCACCGCATGTCCTTCACCGACCTCACTCCCCCCGAAGCCGCCCGCTGGGCCGCACGAGCCGGGCTCCCGCTGGTGCGGGAGCGCCACGCGGGAGTGGCCGCCACCGCCGACCACATCCATTCCGTCGTCTCCGTCCTGCGCGAGCTGGACTTCGGCGACACACCGCCGTCCGCCGCGTACCACGCGGGATGGGAGCAGCACGATGCAGCCGCATGAGCAGCACAAGCCGTACCAGGCCGACGGGTCGGACGAGCCCTACGCACTGACCCTGGCCGGCGCGGCCGAGGCCGTACGCACCCGGCGGATCTCGCCGGTCGAGCTGGTGGACTCGGTGCTGAAGCGCATCGAGCAGGTCGAGCCGCGGCTGGGAGCCTTCGTCACGGTGACGGCGGACCACGCGCGAGAGGCGGCGCGAAAGGCGGAGGCCGAGATCTCCGGCGGCGCGCCCAGAGGTCCGCTGCACGGCGTACCCGCCGGTTTGAAGGACCTCATCGACGTGGCCGGGATGCCCACCACGGCGAGTTCCCGGGTGCGGGCCCGTCACCGGGCGGAGACCGACAGCACGGTCGCCGCGCGCCTCGCCTCGGCCGGCGCGGTGTTCGTCGGCAAGACCCACACGCACGAGTTCGCCTACGGCCTGACCACGCCTCAGACCGCCAACGCCTGGGCCCGGGAGCGGGTGGCGGGCGGCTCCAGCGGCGGTTCGGCCGCCGCCGTGGCCGCGGGGGCCGCCACCTTCACCCTGGGCACCGACACCGGCGGGTCGATCCGGGTGCCCGCCGCGCTGAACGGCGTGGTCGGCCTGAAGCCGACGTACGGGCTGGTGCCCCGGTACGGGGTGACCTCGCTGGCCTGGTCGCTCGACCATGTCGGTCCCCTCACGCGCACGGTGGAGGACGCGGCGCTGGTCCTCGCCGCCCTGGTCGGTCACGACCCGCGCGACCCCGCGTCCGTCGCGGCTCCTCCCGTGGACTACCGGCCGGGCGCCGAAACGGACCTGACGGGGCTTCGGGTCGGCGTGCCGGGCAACTACTACTTCGACCGGGTGGACCCCGAAGTCGAAGCCTCCGTGCGCCGGGCCATCGGCCGGCTGGAGGAACTCGGCGCCCGGCTCGTCGAGGTCGAGATCCCGATGGCGCGCTACGTCCAGCCGACCCAGTGGGGCCTGATGGTGCCCGAGGCCTCCGCCTATCACGAGCGGACGCTGCGGGCGGTCCCCGGCCTGTACGGGGCCGACGTCCGCGTGCTCCTGGAGGCGGGCGAGCTCATGACGGCCGGGGACTACCTCCGGGCCCAGCGCGCCCGCACCCTGATGCAGCAGGCCTGGCGGGAGATGCTGAAGACGGTCGACGTCATCGCCGCACCGACCGTGCCGCTCACCGCCGTGGAGTCCGGCCGGCCGACCGTGACCTGGGGCGACGGGAGCGTGGAGAGCGTCTCCGACGCCTATGTGCGCCTGTCGGCGCCCGCCGACATCACCGGCGTCCCCTCCCTGACCCTGCCGGTCGGCCGGGACGCGGCGGGCATGCCCATCGGCATGCAGCTGATGGGGCGCCCCTTCGGCGAAGCCACGGTGCTCCGTGCGGGACACGCCTACGAACGGACCGTCCCCGCCCTCGGCCTGGCCCCGGCCGCGTAGTGCACGCCCCCGGGCCGCACGTCCCTCCAGGCGTCGCCCGGAGGGCGCGGCGCCGTACCGGCCGTTCCGTTCTGCTAAGCGCGGTAGTACAGATGCCACTGGTGGTCGTACTGGCCGGGGTGCCTCTCCTCGCGCTTGCAGCGGTACTCACGCCACTTGTTGTCCTTCTTGCCCTGCTCGCCGGCCTTCTTGCAGGCCGCCTCGTCGTCGTACCAGGCGCCCGGCTTCCAGTCGGCCTGCGCCTCCTCGCTCGGGGCACTGCTCGCCGGGGGCGGGGACTCGTCCGACGTAGCCGCGACGGCCGCCCCCGCCGTGCCGGCGAACAGCAGTCCCGCGGTGGCCACCGCCACCGCCGGAGCGAGGCGGAAGTTCCTCGATTTCACGGGTTTCCCTCTCTCGTTTCCAGCCTTCGCCCTGATAGTGGGCTCGGAACCGCGCCCTCGGAAGCCGGTGACCCGGGCGTGCGGAAGTGGGGTTCCCCGCGCTGCCTGCGCGGGCGGGTTCGAACCTCACGCGGCGTGAGGAGGCGGGGGTCGCCGGGCGTCCCTGTGACGCAATCGCCGATGAAGCAGGATCATGGAAGGGAAGGAGCAGAACCCCTTTCGGTACGAGGCGGTGGGAGCGATGGAGTTTCCTCTGGTCGTCGGTGTCGACGGCTCCGACGGCAGCCTCGTGGCGCTCGACTGGGCGGTGGAGGAAGCCGCTCGCTTCGGGCTTTCCTTGCGCGTCGTCCACGCCTCGCTGTGGGAGCGCTACGAAGGGCCCGTGCCGTCGTTCAATGATGAACGGCCCGCGGACGGGTTCATGGCCGAGCGTGTCCTCGCCGCCGCCCGGCAGCGCGCCGGGCAGCTGCATCCGGAGGTGAAGGTGGATGCCGTGACGGTGCCGAGCGACGCCGCGGATGCGCTCGTGGACGAGTCACGGAAGGCGGCCGCGCTGGTCACCGGTTCCTCGGGGCGCGGAGTGCTCAGAGGGATGCTGCTGGGGTCGGTGAGTCTCGCCGTGGCGGGCCGCGCGCACTGCCCGGTGACGGTCGTGCGCGGAGAGGAGCGCAACATCCGCGGCACGGCTCACAAGGTCGTCGTCGGCGTCGAGGAAGGACAGGAGGCGGCCGGCGCCGTGCGCTTCGCCCTGCGCGAGGCCGAACGGCGGGGCTGCGAGGTCGAGGCCGTACGGGCCTGGCGCGCGCCGCAGCAGCCCACGGACCCGCTCATGGTCCTGGACGACAGCGCACGCGTCTACGCGGAGCAGGCCACCGACGTCCTGGAGGAGGTGCTCGACGCGGCGCAGAGCGAGTACCCCCAGGTCACGATCCGGCGCACGATCGTCGAAGGACCAGCCCACAAGGCGCTGCTCCAGCCGTCGGCCGACGCCGGCCTGCTGGTGCTGGGCGCCTCCCGGCGGCAGGACCACCGGGGACTGCACCTCGGCCGGGTCAGCCACACGGCGCTGCACCACGCGGCCTGCCCCGTCGCCATCGTCCCGCACGGGTGAGCGAATCTTCACGCTTTGTTGTGAATAGAGGACGACTGAGGCTTACGCCGGCCGGTCCGGGCAGGTGTGCAGTACACGCGCCTGGCGCGTGGTACCGCCTACCGCGGAGGGAAACGGACCATGGCAACCGATCCCGCTACCGGACTCCAAGGAATCGACCCCGGCGTCTGGGACCAACTGGCCCGGGCCATCAACGAACGGAAGAAGGACGACGAGCCCGCCACCACCGCCGAGGAGGTGAAACAGCACTTCGTCTCCGAGGCCCGGCGCTTCGAGGCCGAGGGCGTCGAGCCGCCCACGATCATCAAGTCGGTGACCGGCGAGACCGACAGGTGGGAGCCCTGGGAGTTCCAGGTCATCGGCCCCATCAGCGTCTACGGCGGCATCGAGTTCAGCGGCGGCAGCGAGTGGACCGCCCGCGCCGAGGTGGGAATCAAGCTCTCCGGCAAGGTGATCTGGTCGGAAGGCTTCCACCTCACCTCCAAGATGAACAGCGTCAGCTGGGAGAAGAGCCTGGGCGTCGTCCGGGGCAAGCTCACCGTGGGCATCTTCGGTGACAACAAGTGCCTGAAGGTGACGGGCGAGGGCTGCTACTGGTGGGTCAAGTGGCGCTGCGCGGGCTTCGACGAGACGCTCGGGTGTTTCGGCTGACGGACGTCGTCACGCCCTGACGAGCACTGGGTGGAGGGGTTCTCCTGCTCCGGCGGGAGAACCCCTCCACCTGTCTTGCGCCCCCTCCACCTGTCTTGCCCCCTCCACCTGCCTGCGCAGGCGTGGCGACCACCACCATTCACCCCACCGGAGAGGCGAGCATTCCGTGGGGGCGCGGGACGGGATTCTGCGCGGGCAGCACCCATGTACGGGTGGCGCGGATGGCGTTGAGTGAGGCGTGCCGATCGGCCGGTACGACCCGATGTCAGCCGCGCGTCCCGCGCACTCGCCCCTCGGAGGAGGTGATCCGGATGAGCGTCCTCAAGCTGCAGAACATGGAGGCCCGCACCACGCAGAGCGCCGCTGCCACCGTCAGCCTGACGAGCAGCGGCAGCAACTGCTGCAGGTCCATGGAAGACCCGGGTACCCCGGAGTGACCTGACGGATCCGTGCGGGGGCTTGCCGGGCCTCCGCACGGATCCCGCCGTTCCCACCGGCCGCTGCGCCCGCGGCCCTCGCACGATCACAGAGGCTGACATGCGCAACGAACGATGGGTCAACCGCTTCCTCTTCGCCTGGAACAACACGCTCTTCTTCGACCCGCTCGACGTCTCCTACGAGCCGAGCGCGGACCACTTCCTCGCCGGGTTCGACGAGAAGACGCGGAGGCGGTTCGTCCGCAGCGGCATCTGGTGGAGTCACCGGCACCACCCGGACCTGCCGGCGCAAGGCTGGAAGATCCACGTGTCGTCGGGCCACCGCCATGTGCGTGAGGTCGCCGCCTCGGTGATCGGGTACCTGACGGAGCACGCGGTCGACTTCAAGATGGCTCTCGACCTCAACGTCTTCGAGATGCTCAACTCCAAGGCCGTCACCCGGGGCAGCGGCGGCAAGCTCGTCACCGTCTACCCGCGCGATGACGACGAGTTCAGGGCGTGCCTGGCCGGCCTGGCCCGCCTCCTGGAGGGCAAGGAGGGGGCCTACGTCCTGTCGGACCTGCGCTACCGGGACTGCAAGGCGCTCTACTTCCGCTACGGCCAGTTCCTCGACACCCACACCGTCGACGTCCTCGGGCGGCGCCTGCCGCGGATCCTCGGGCCGGACGGCCCCGTCCCGGACGACCGGCGCCCGGGGTACGCCCACCCGGACTGGGTACCCTGGCCGTTCGACGACTGGAAGCCCGCCGACGAGGACGACGACGGGGACGGCCTGCTCGGCGGCCGCTTCCGGGTGACCGGAGCGCTCCAGTTCTCCAACAGCGGCGGCGTGTACACCGCCGAGGACACGGAGAACGACGACCGGCCGGTGGTGCTCAAGGAGGCCCGCCCGTACACCAACCCCAACCCCCGCCAGGACCACGACGCAGTGGACATCCTCGACCGCGAGTGGATGTTCCTGAACCGGCTGGCCGGCGTCGGCGCGTTCCCCGCTCCGGTCGCGAGGTTCCGCCACTGGGAACACCACTACATCGCCGAGGAGTTCATCGACCGCACCGACATGCGCTCGGTGCTGCTCGAACACAACCCTCTCGCCCGACCGGGCTCCGACGTCGGGAAGTCCCGCGAGTACCTGCGGATCTTCCTCGCCGTCTTCCGCGGGCTGGCGCGCGCGATCCGGGCCGCGCACGACCGTGGTGTGGTCCTCGCCGACTTCACCGCCGCGAACCTGCTCATCGACCCGGACACCCACGAGGTGACCATCGTCGATCTGGAGGCCTGCCGGCTGACCGATACCGAAGCCGGCGCAGCGGACCTGAGCAAGCCCGTCGAGCTGTACACACCGGGGTTCAGCCTCTCCCGCAACCGCTTCAAGGCGTACGGGCCCGAAGGCGACCGGTACGCCCTGGCGTCCACCATGGCGTACTTCGTCTTCCCGATCGCGGCGATGTCGTACCTGCGTGAGGACGTCCTCGACCTGTACCGGATCTTCATCACCGAAGGTCTGGGCTGGCCGGAGCGGGTTCACCGGCTGATCACCGACCTCGCCCGGAACCGCATCGGCCTCACCGACGTGCTGGAGGCGCTGGAGGACGAGGAGGACCTGCTCCGCCGGGTCGAGGCCGCACCGGCGCGCCCGGTCGTCGAGGAGCGGCTCGGGCTGGTGGACGCGGAGGCGGGGGTGGCCGCGTTCGTCGAGGCCGCCGCCGACCCCGGCCGGGACACCCTCTTCCCCGTGGACCCGTTCGCCCACGTCACCAACCCGCTGAGCCTCGGCTTCGGGGCGAGCGGCGTCCTGTGGGCACTGAACGCCTCCGGCATCACGATCCGGCCCGAATGGCACGGCTGGCTGAGCGAGGAGCTGGCGGGCATCGACGTGGCGCGGTACCCGGACGGACTCATGAACGGCCTGTCGGGCATCGCCTGGGCCGCCGCCTCGCTCGGGCTCGGGGCACACGCCAGGGAACTGCTGGCCCAGGCCAACCGGCGCGCGGTGGAGAAGGGCGACTACACCTTCTACTACGGCCTCGCCGGGGTGGGGATGACGAACCTCCGCTTCTTCCTGCACGGCCGGGACCCGCACGACCTGGCCGCGGCACAGGAGTGCGCGCGCGTGCTCTGCGACACGGCGCAGCGTGACGGCGGCCGCGCCCACTGGCTCAACGAGTTCTCCGCCAAGGGGCCGCTGACCGGCCTGGGCTTCGGGCAGGCGGGTGTCGCGATGTTCCTGCTGCGCATGCACCAGGTCACAAAGGAGGAGCACTACCTGCGGCTCGGGCGGGAGGCGCTCGCCTGGGAGATGGCCCACGCGAAGCCCATCGACGGCGACGGCAACGGCACCGCCGACGGCCCGATCATGTTCGAGCACGAAGGGACCATGGAGCCGTACGTCGAGGTGGGATCCGCGGGCGTGGCGCAGGTGCTGCTGCGCTACGGGGACCACGCCGCGGCACGCACCGTCCTGCGCGGTCTGGACGTCAGGTACGCGATCCTCCCCGGGTACGGCTTCGGCATGAGCGGGATCGCCGACGCCCTGCTGGACGCGGCGGAGTTCACCGGCGACCGCTCGTACCGCGACACGGCGCTGCGGCAGCTCAACTTCGTCCGGAAGGTCTTCCTGTTCGAGCCCTCCGAGCGCTTCGCTCTGCCGCGCGAGGACGGCCGGAGCCTGCTGGCCCTTCCCGGCGAGGGGCTGCTGCGCTGCTCCACCGACTACCTGACCGGCTCGGCGGGCGTGCTGCGGGTGCTCCACCGCGTGAACACCGGGGGCACGGCCGACTTCCTGCTGGACGAGGTCGGGCGGTGAAGCAGCTCTGGCGCACCCTGCGGGGTCACCGGGCTCCGTACGTGGTGATCCTCGTCGCCGAGGCCGGCATGAGCGGGCTCGAGGCCCTGCTGCACCCGCTGCTGCTGAAGGCCCTGTTCGACCAGGCGATCCTGACCGCGGACTTCCGGCGGTTCCTCGTCCTCGGCTCGGCCTACCTCCTGCTGGGGCTGACCCTCAACGGCACCGGGTACTGGATCGCCTGCCGCCGCAAGCGGTTCGAGAACGCGTTCGTGCTGGTGCTGGAGACGGAGCTGCTGGGCCGCACGCTCGGCCTGGACGGCCGTAAGGTGTCGGAGGCGGGGAACGCCTCGTACGTCAGCCGCATCCACAACGACGTCTCCCAGGGCGTCCTGCCGGCCGTCGACGTCTCCCTGCGCATCGCGCGCCAAGCGGTCACGTCGGTCGTCTTCGTGGGTGTGCTGGTCTACCTGTCCTGGCAGGCCGGCCTCATCCTGCTGGTGATCGTGCCGCCGCTGGTGCTCGTCAGCAACCGGCTGGGCAAGCGGATCGAGAAGAACACCGGGCCCGAGCGCGAGGCGGAGGCGCGGTACGTCAACGTGCTGACCCGGACGCTGGAGGCGTTCCCGGCGCTGCGCGGTCTGCCCTCGCTGCTGCCGGGCACCCGCGCGGCGAACCAGGAGGCGTTGCGCGGATTCCTCGGCATCACCTTCGTCAACTTCCGCCTGTCCCAGAGGCAGCGCACCCTCAGCGACCTGGTCATGAACCTGTCGGACACCGCGTCGATGGTCGTCGGAGCCTTCTTCGTCTTCTCCGGGCGGATGTCGTTCGGCAGCTTCCTCGCCTTCGTGAACTCGCTGTGGCGGGCGGTGACCGGGATGTTCGACCTCGTCAACATGATCCCGCAGGCCCGCCGGAGCACCGCCGTCCTCCAGCGGATCGAGGCGCTGCGCGACGCCCGGGAGCGCCCGTACCACGAAGAAGGAGCCCTGGTGCGGATCCGCGGCGCCCGGGTCGGGTACGGCGACGGGGCCGAGGTGTCGATCGACGGCTTCGAGCTGCGCGCCGGCGAGCACGTGCTGCTCCGCGGCCCCAACGGCTGCGGAAAGACCACGCTCCTGCACCTGGTCTCCGGGACGCTCGCCCCCGACGCCGGGTCGGTCACCCTGCCGCCCCGGGTGGCGAGCCTGACCGCACCGGTGAACCTCCCCCCGCTGCCGGTGCGCGACCTGGTCCCCGACGCACGGCTCCGCGCCGCGATGGACCTGGACGGGCCGGCCGACCAGCTGCCCTCGGAACTGTCCTCCGGCCAGCGCCAGCGGGTCGGGGTCGCCGCGCTCCTGTGCGAGGACGCCGACGCGTACCTCGCCGACGAGCCGTTCGCCAACCTCGACGAGCACGGCAAGGAACTGGTGTTGCGCATGCTGCGCGAACGGACCGAGGGACGCGCCCTGCTCGTCGTGCACCACGGGGACGAGGAACTCGACGGCCGCTTCGACCGCGTGGTGACCTTGGCCGGGGCCGCCGCGCTCCCCTAGGCCTGTCCGGCCGGCAGGCCTTGCGGAACCAGGCCGCGGGCGGCGCTGGCGAACGCTCTGCGGTTCGGGTGGCCGGTCTTCTGGAGGAGGCTCGACACGTGCTTCTCGACGGTGCGCGGCGAGATGTGCAGCCGTCCGGCGATGTCCTTGTTGCCGATCCGTTCGGCGACCAGCCGGGCCACCTCGAACTCGCGGACGGTGATGCCGCAGCGGCGCAGTTCCGGCGGCACCTGCTCCGTACCCGTACGCCGCTGCCGGACCGAGGCGCCCATTCCGCGCAGCAGGGCCCGGCTCGCACCGGCGACCGCCCGGAGGCCGGCGCCGTGGAAGTACTCCTCCGCCTCGCGGAGCCACTCGACCGGCGCGCCCCAGCCGTCCTCGTACGCCGCCTGCGCGACCAGGCGCTGGCACAGGCGGCGCGCCATCGGGTAGGGCGCGGCCGCCTCCAGGGCCTTGCCCGCGGCGGCCGTCGCCCCGTCGGAGCGGCCTTCCCGGCCGAGCAGCACGGCGTGGGCCAGGCCGGTGAACTGGTGGTTCCAGCGGGTTCCGCCGACGCCCGTCCCGGCGGATTCGGCGTAGTGCCGCCGGCCCATGCGTCCGGCCAGGACGCCGAGCAGCAGGATGACGCCGTGTTTGCCGAACTCGCCGGTCGCGGGGTTCTCCGCGTCGTAGGCGAGAGCTTGCGCGAACTCCTGCCCGGCTGCGTCGTGCCGCTCTTCCAGCAGCGAGCAGAACGCCCGCGCCAGCCCGCACGACATCGCTCGCACGCCCGGCGCGGCGTCGACGAGCGGAGCAAGTCGCTCCAGCGCCTCCTCCATTTCGGCGCGCCGGCCCTGGTGGGCGCACCGTACGGCGTCGGCGAGCCGCAACGCGGCCAGCGCGCCGGCCAGTCCCCGTCGTTCCGCATCGGCCGCCCCCTCGCGGATCCGGTCCCGGGCCGCCGTGAACTCGCAGCGCCGGATCCGCTCCAGCGCGAGGGCGAAGCCCGCTTCGTGCGCCAGCGGTCGCAGGCCCATCTGCAGGGCCTCCTGCCGGGTCTGTTCGACACGGTCCGGCCGGCCGTCGCGACTCGCCGTGGCAACGGCCAGGTGCACCTCGGCGGACATGCGGTGCACGGGGAGCCGGTGAGCGAGGGCGATCGCACGAGCCTGTACGAAGTGGGCCGTGGCCGGCAGCTCGTCCTGTTCCCGGGCCAGCTGCCCGAGCAGCAGCAGCGCCGTGCACGCCCGGTCCGGCAGGCCGGCGCGCCGGGCGGTGTCCAGGGCCCGGTGGGCCGAGCGGGCGGCGGTGTGCAGCCGGTCGGGGGCCGGCCGGCTCAGCTCTGCGCGGGCCCCGGCGATGTCCACGAGGGTGGCGTGGTCATCGGTCGGTCGGCTCCCGAGCAGCCTCCGGGCGGTGTCCAGGTGCCGCAGGGCTTCCGCGGGACGGCCCCTCAGGGCGGCGATGTCGCTCAGGCGGGCGTGGAGCGCGGCGCGGCGCTGAGCGGGTACGGGGTGCTCGCCACCGGTGACGCCGGCGGTGTCTGGGTCACCGCCGCCGTCACCGCCGAGGATGTCCGGGGCGGAGGCCGGCGCGGGCAGCAGGTCGAACCGTGCCGAGCAGGCGACGGCGTCCAGCAGCTGCTCCAGCACCGTGGCGCGTACTTCGGGTGCGGCACCGGGCCCGAGATGGCGGTGGGCCCGGGCCAGCAGCACCGCCGCCCGTTCCACCGATCCCTCGCGCATCGCCCGCCCCGCCGCCTCGCCGTACAGGCGGGCGGCCTCACGGGTGTCGCCGGCGTGCTCGTGCAGCCGGGCGGCGTGCGCGCACCAGGCTCCGGGGAGACCTGGGTGGAGCGCGGTCAGGGCGAGCGCCGCCCGCCGCGCGTATCCGGCACGCTCACCCGGTCCGAGGCCGTCCAGCAGGGCCTCGGCCGCCACCTGGTAGCGGAAGGCGTACCACTGCGTGCCCGCGCCGTCCGGCGTGATCAGGCACGACGCGACCGCGGCGCGCAGCGTCGCGGACAGCTCCGCGTGATCGCGGCCGATCGCGTGCTCCAGCACCGGCAGCGGGAAGCGCTGACCGAACAGGGCCGCCGTGCTGAGGAACTCCACTCCGAGCGGGCCGAGCTTCTCGGCCCGGCGTCTGACGTCGCCGGCCACGGTGGAGGGGACGGGCGGGGTACAGGTGGCGTCGGGGGCGGGGCCGCCGGCGAGGTCGTGGACGAGCTCCTTGACCACGAACGGGACCCCGGCGCTGCCGGCCGCGGTGCGCTCGACGAGTCGGGGACAGACGTCGGCCGGGGCGATGCCCAGCTCGCTCGCGACGAGCAGGTGCACGTCGGCGCGGCTGAGCGGACGCAGGTCGAGAACCTCCGCGGCTCCGCGCCGGCGCGCCCGCGCTGCCAGGTCGGCCGCCGCGCAGGGTTCGCGCCCGGCGATGAGCAGGAGTACGGCCGGCTGGTGGCCGATGTGGTCCAGGAGGTATTCGACGACCGCCAGCGTCCCGGCGTCGGCGTCGTGCAGGTCGTCGAGGACGAGCAGGCAGCCCCGCTGTCCTCCGACGACGGCGAGCAGGCGCAGCATCGTTTCGGCGACCACGATGGGCGACGCCGCGCCGGGGCCCGCGGCGGGGGCCTTGCCGGGGCCGGTGCCGTCCCGGGGGGCGCCCAGCAGCCCGGCCAGGACCGGCCCGTAGCCGCCCAGCTCGTCCGGGTCCGGCAGCAGGCCGGCGCGGGCCAGCAGGAGCAGCGCTTCGACCAGGGGCCGGTACGGGACGGGCGAGCCCACCGTGGCGGCCCGTCCCCGTACCGTGATCATGTCCGCTCCGGCCGCCGCGGCGAGGGCCTCGGCAGCGAGCCGGGTCTTGCCGACGCCGGGCTCGCCGGTGACGACGAGCGCGCCGCCCCGCCCGGACCGGGCGGCGGCCAGCAGGGCCGCGACCCTTCCCATCTCGGCTTCGCGGCCGACGAGTTCCCCCCGCCTCGTGTGCGGGCCGCGTTCCGGTTCCGCGGCGGTACAGGCAGTGCGGGCAGTACAGGCCGTACAGGCGTCGTCCGGCAACGCCGGCCAGCAATCGGACACCGGCTCGTCCCCCTCCCGGCGGGCCGTCCGAGGCGCCGCCCGGGGATGACGTTAGGGAGGGCACGAGCACCTCTGAAGCCGTCTGTTTGGGGGGCTTGCGCCGGGTGGTCAGCCCGCTTCGAGGCTGTCCTCCCGCACCCGCCGGGCGAGGTCGAGCTTGGTGTACGTGGGGCGGCCCGCCTGCTGGTACTTGGCCTTGACCCGGTCCAGGTAGTCCTTGGCGGTGTGGACCGTGATGCCCGCGCGCCGGGCCGCGGACTTGAGGGTCATCCCGGAGGCGTAGTCGAGCAGGATCTGCCGCTCCCTGGGCGAGAGGCTGGGGCGGGCGGGGCTGTTGTCGTAGGCGCAGGCGAAGGCGAGTTCCGCGGAGTGGGCGCTGCGGCCCTCCGCGAGGTCTTTGACGGCGGCGACGAGCGTCGGCAGGTCGTGGTCCTTGGTCAGGTAGCCGTCGGCGCCGGCCCGGATGGACTCGATGATCGCGGAGCGGTCCGGCACCGTGCTGATCATCAGGATGCGGCTCCCGGTGCGCAGGAGCCGCCGGATGTTGTCGACGGGGGCGGAACCGTCGCGCAGGAGGAGGTCGAGCAGGACGACGTCGGCCGGGGTGTGCCCCGGCCCGCCGGAGCCGTACGGGAGCTGCGCGTCCGGTTCGCCGAGGAGCTCCCCGACGGTGGCCGCGGTCGCCACGAGCCGCAGTTCCGGCACCCGGCCCAGCCAGGCCCGCAGGCCGTCCAGGAGCATACGGTCGTCGTCGACCACCGCGACCGTGATCACCCGGGCCATCTCAGCTCCACTCGCACGCCCTCGCCGGGGGCGGTGTCCACGACGGCGCGGCCTCCCACCTCTGCCATCCGGCCGTGGACCGAACCGCTCAGCCCGAGGCCGGGCTCGTACCGCTCGAGGTCGAATCCGGGCCCCCGGTCGACCACGGTGACGACGGCTCCCCCTCCTCCGTCCGGGTCCCCGGTCGCGGTGAGGTAGGCGTGTCCGGTGCCCGCGTGCCGCCGTACGTTGTTGAGCGCCTCCCGCACGGCGTCGCCGAGGGCGGCGGCGACCTCGGGCGGCACCTGCGGCAGGTCGTGGTACTGGGCGGTGACGCGCAGCTGAAGGCTCTCGACGGAGCCGACCGCCTCCTCCAGGGCCGTACCGATCTCCCGGTGGTGGACCTCGTCGGCGGTCTGCTGGATCAGCCGGCGCAGGTACGCGGCCTCGCGGGCGCAACGTTCCCTCACCTGGGGGGCGTTGGCGTCGATCCCGCCGGCCGCCAGGGTGGTGAGCGTGGCGAGGACGGTGTCGTGCAGCGCCCGGTGGTGTTCCAGCCGCTCGGCGTAGCGCGCCTTGTGCGCCTCGGCCGCCAGCGCGCGGGCGTTGGCCTCGTCGAGGAGATGCCCTTGGCGGCGCAGGTACCACCTGAAGGCCCAGGTCAGTATCGCCGACGTCACCAGCGAGTTGAGGTGGCCGACGATCACGGCGGGGCTCGCGTCCACCGCCCGGTAGCCGATGAAGTGGGTCACCACGAGGAGCGCGACCACGGTGAGGGCCTGGAGCCGTTCGAGGGCGATGGCCGCGACGGCGCTCGCCGACCCGCCGAGCAGCATCGCCCAGCCGATCGTGGCGGGCTCGCGCACCCCGCCCCAGGCGCACAGGGCCAGGGGCAGCACGCATCCGGTCACGAGGACGTCCGCCCAGATGTGCCGCCGGTCGAACCAGCCGCGGCGCAGAGCAGTGCCGTAGACGAGCACGCTGACGCCCAGGGCCACGGCGAATCCCACGTACTGCAGGGGAAGGTGCGACCTGCGCTGGACGACGGCGAGGACGCCGACGGTCAGATGGCTCGCCCGGTAGAGCAAGGTGGCCACGATCATGAAGGACTGGGCCCGCTGCAGACCCGACCCCACCCCGGTCGTCCCCTGCCGCCGCAGTACTCGCATGCGCCGTATCGGTAAGGACAGCACTGCCAAGACCACACCCCCCGTAGCGGTGGCACCGCGGGGCCCCGGAGCCGCCCCGCGCGGGACGAGGTGGGGCCGCTCAGCCCGCAATTGCCAGTGACATCGCGCATTTTGCCGCAGCAGGTGCACGCCAAGAAGGTGCCGGCATGACTGCTCACGGCCTTGGCCGAGTCACTACCTCTGCTGGCCGGAAAGCGCTCGCAGCGCTGTCCGCGCATTCCACGGCAACGCTCGCTTCCCTCGCGGACTCGACACCCGACGCCTCAACCGGCCCGGATCCCGGCCCTGTTATGAGCATTACATTTCTTTGACTTCTTTTTGACCATCAGTTGCCGGTAGCGTCCCGTCTGGTCGGCGATGTCGATCAAGGCCGACCCCCAGGATCCGTTGGATGTCACCGGAGGATGCCATGCCTTCTCGTATCGCCGCAGCCGTCGCCACGTGCGCGCTGAGCCTCGGGGCCCTCGCCTCGGGTGCGAGCGTCGCCACAGCGGCTTCGCCGGCCCCCGCCACCGGATCCGCCGCCAAGGCGCCCTCGCTCCAGGCGGCGGTCACCGGGCGCGCCGCGGCCGTGGACCGGTGCAGCTACCAGGTCGTCCGCGACGACGACTCCCGCTACGTCTACTCCGTGAGCGGGATCATCGGCGGCGCCGTCCGCGAGCTGCCGCTGCAGAAGGAGGACTTCGTGAGGTTCTCCGGCCAGTGGCTCAAGGTCGCCCAGGTCGATGCGTGCGCGGGCGGACAGAGCCAGGCCCCCACCGCGCTCCGCATCACGGGGAAGCTGGACAACCCGGACGGCTATGACCCGTCCGTGCCGCGCACGATCCGCAGCAACGACATCAAGCCCGCCGCCTCCTCGGTGATCCCGAAGGCGCCGGCGGTGACGTCGATCGACCGTCTCGACGCCGCCACCGTCCGCGTCAACTGGAGCCCCGCGCAGGGCAGCCCCGACCAGGTCATGCTGATGGAGCGCAAGCCCTTCTACAGCAGCGAGATCGGCATATGGCACCCCTACACCTTCCAGCGGGACGCCCAGAGCGGCACCACCTCGATGAACCGCAAGCTGGAGCGCAGCTCCGACATCCCCGCCGGGGTCCGGGCCCACGGCTACTGGATGCGCGTGGCCAAGGGCGGCTTCGTCAGCGACCTGCGCGCGGAAAAGCCGACCGAGGTGCAGCCGTAACCCCCTGCTGACGCACTCGGCGATCTGCGATACGCCTCCCCCACCCGGCTCGGCGCCGTCGGCCCTCCCGACGCGCCGGGCCGGGTGCAGGCGCAGGTGCAGGTGCGGGTGCGGGTGCGGGTGCGGCCGCCATGATCAGGCTAGTCATTTTCATGACTACGATGGACCGCATCCGACGGCGAACGGCGGCAGTCATGGAGGAGGTCACCCGGTGGCACTACGGCACGCCGTGCTGGCGGCCCTGCTCGACGGAGAGCTCAGCGGTTATCAGCTGGCCAAGTCCTTCGACCTCGGCGTGGCGAACTTCTGGCACGCGCGGCCGCAGCAGCTCTACTCCGAGCTGAGCCGTCTGGAGAAGGACGGGCTCATCACCGGCAGGGAAGTGGCCCAGGAGAACCGCCCCAACAAGCGCCTGTTCCACGTCACCGAAGACGGCCGGGCGGAGCTGGCCCGGTTCGCCGCCACCAGTGCCAAGCCCTCCTTCATCCGCGACGACCTGTTCGTCAAGGTCCAGGCCGCCGACCACGTCGACGCCGGGCCTCTGATCGCACAGCTCACCGAACGCGCCGCCTTCGCCCGGGCCAAGGCCGAACTGTTCACGAAACTGCTGTGCGACATGCGGGGCGACCGGACGGAGGAGGACTTCCTTCGCCACGGTGACCGCATCGGCCCCTACCTGACCTGCCGGCGCGGCCTGGCCTTCGAAGAAGGCAACCGCGACTGGTGCCTGCACACGATCGCCGTCCTCCGGGAACGACAGCAGGCCTAGGGAGAGTCCCCCACGGCTCCCCACGACTCCCCCACGGCCGGACCGCCGGGACCGTCAGTGGTCGACGGTGACGACGATCTTCCCCACCTGCGCCCCCGCTTCCATGTAGCGATGCGCCTCGACGATCTCGTCCAGCCCGAAGGTGCGGTCCACGACGGGCCGGAAGGCACCCGTCTCCAGGCCGGAGGCGACGAAGGCCTCGGCCCGGCGCAGCCGCTGCGGATCGGTGGTCGTCTCGAAGAGCGTGAAGGTGCGCATGTTGAGCGCGGGCATGCCGAGTTCGAACCCGGGGTAGGGCGTCGGCTCGCCGCTCAGCGCCCCGTACAGGAAGAGCGTGCCGCCGGGGGCGACGGTCTTGGCCAGGTCCACGACACCGCGGCCGGCGACGGCGTCGAAGACGAACTCGGCGCCACGCCCGCCGGTCAGACCCAGCACCCGTTCGACGACGCTCTCCTCCTCGGTGACGATCACCTCGGCCGCACCCGCCTCCAGGAGGGCGTCCCTCTTGGCGGTGGTGCGGGTGGTGGCGATGGGCACCGCGCCGACGCGCCGGGCGATCTGGATCGCGGCCAGGCCCACGCTGCTGGAGGCGGCAGTCAGGACGACCGTGTCCCCGGGGCGCATTCCGCCGACCTCGACCAGCGCACCGTAGGCCGTCAGGTACGGCATCCACACCGCGGCGCCCTCGACCGCACCGAGGCCCTCGGGGCGGCGGACGACCGCGGCCGCGGGGACGATCGCGCGGTCGGCGTAGACGGCGTAGTCGTTCATCGAGAACGCGGGCACCACGCTGACCGGCTGACCGACCGCGAACCCCGTCACCCCGGCCCCCACGGCCTCGACCACTCCGGCGGCCTCGGACCCGAGCCGGGCGGGGAACTCCTTGACCTGCTCGATGTAGTGGCCGCCGCGGAACAGCACCTCCGCGCGGTTGAGGCCGATCGCGTCGACGCGGATCAGCAGCTCGCCGGGGCCGGGGTCACCGGCCTCCACGTCCTCCAGCCGCAGCACCTCGGGCCCGCCGTGTTCGTGGAACCGCACTGTTCTGGCCATCACGCATCCCCTCGGGTCGACGACGGCGACGCCGGTGCGTGCCGCCGTTCCCCACTCAAGCTCAAAGTACGACCACTGTCAAACTTTGATTCACGTCAAACTTCTACAGGAATCAAACTTCGGCGTACGTCATACTTTGATGTACGCCATACTTTGAAGCCGTAGGACCAGCCCAGCCCAGCACGCGAGCGGAAGGACGGCGCACCATGGCGGCGACTGCGCGACGAAGCGGACGGGACCGCGTCCCGCCCCACCCGGACATGCACACCATCACCCTTCAGCAGGTGCTCGAAGCGCTGGTCGACCCGGTACGCCGTCGCATCGTCCGCGAGTTGCACGCCGCCGGCGAAGACCTCACCTGCGGCACGATCGAACTGCCGGTGAGCAAGTCCACCGCCACCCACCACTTCCACGTGCTGCGCGAGGCCGGCCTCATCCGGCAGTACTACGTCGGCACGTCCCGCATGAACGCCCTGCGCAGCGACGAGTTCGACAAAGCCTTCCCCGGCCTCCTGAGCGCACTGATGGCACAGCGCGATCCGGAGTGAGCCGCGGGGCACGGTCCCGGCGCCCCCGAAGGCCGCCCTGCGCACGGCCTACCATGACCCCGTGATCCATTCTTCGCCGACCGCTCCCTTCGGCCGCTTCGACGCGTGCTGGCCGGCCGTCAGCCGCCCCGACCTCCTCGCGAAGCCCGTCGCCACAGCACTCGAGAAGTGCGGCGACGCCGGGCTCGTCGAGTCCGTGCTGGTCGTCGACACCGACCCGGAGGTGGCCGATACGGCGGCCTTCAGTGAGGCGTACGAGGTCCCGCTGGACCTCTCCGCGAACTGTGTCGTCATCGCCGCCAAGCGCGGCCAAGCGGTGACCCACGCGGCATGCGTCGCCCTCGCGAACACGCGCGTCGACGTCAATTCGGCTGTGCGCAAGCGCCTGGGCGCCCGCAAGGCCTCCTTCGCTCCGATGGACACGGCCGTGGCGGAGACCGGCATGGAGTACGGCGGGATCACCCCCGTCGGGCTGCCGGAGGACTGGCCCCTGCTCGTCGACGAGGCCGTCGCCGCCGCTCCGTACGTCCTCGTCGGCAGCGGCGTGCGCCGGAGCAAGCTGATCCTCCCCGGTGCGCTCCTGGCCCGGCTCCCGAACGCCGAGGTCGCCGCCGGGCTGGCCGGCTGAGCCCGGCCGGCCGGTTCCGCCCGCTCCGGGTGCCGGCGCCCCCTACCGTGAATCCATGACGGACAGGACCCGGGAACGCCGCCACGCCTTCGGGGAGGACCCCGAGCAGTACGACGCCGGCCGGATCGGGTACCCGGTGCAACTCGTCGAAGACGTCCTGGACTTCGCCGCCGGGGCCGGCACGGCACCCGCGCTGGAAGTCGGCGCCGGAACCGGAACAGCGACGGCGGCCTTCGCGAGGCGCGGTGTCCCGGTGACGTGCGTCGAGCCGGACGCACGGATGGCGCGGGTGCTGAGCCTCAAATGCGCCGGGCTGCCGGGTGTCTCCGTCGAGATCGCCGGCTTCGAGACCTGGCAGCCGGGCGGCCGCCGGTACGGCCTGTTGTTCTGCGCCCAGGCCTGGCACTGGGTGGATCCGGCCGTGAGGTGGACGCGGGCCGTGGCCGCGCTGCGGCCCGGAGGCGCTCTGGCGCTCTTCTGGAACCACTGGTTCCTTGACGACGAGGAGCTGGTGCGGCAGCTGACCGGCGCCCACGCCCGCCGGGAAGTGGAGATCCCGCGCCACACCCTCCTCGACCCGCGCCCGCGCCCGGCCCACCGGGGCTTCGAGGCCCGGCAGTGGCGGGAGATGGAGGCGCACGGCGGCTTCACGGACCTGGACGCGTTGCGGGGCCGTGACCGACCTGCCCCGCCGCCTGCCCCGCTCGTAGGCCGTACGCCATGCGCCTGCGGGCGCCGCCGCCCTCTCCTCGCGTTGTCGCCATAGGGCACGTGTGCGAACCTGGACGGAGGAAGATCAAGAGGGATGCGATGCCATGACTTCCTCATACCGCGAATTCCACGAACCCCACGGCCTCCCCGGAGGCCTCGGTGTCCTGGCGTACGCCGGCTGGCAGGTGCTGCTGGGTGCGGGCATCGCCGCGATGGCGCTGGGAGCCATCGTGCTCGCGTGGCCCGAAGCCTCGCTCATGGTCGTCGGCGTCCTCTTCGGCCTGTATCTGCTGGCGATCGGCATTCTGCAGCTCGTCGGCGCCTTCGCCGCCCACATTCCCGGCGCCCTGCGCGCCCTCGGGCTCGTCAGCGGCGGCCTGTGCGTACTGCTCGGACTGGTGTCCTTCCGGGGCCCCGCGCAGTCGATCCTGCTGCTCGCCCTGTGGATCGGCTTCGGCTGGCTGCTGCGCGGGGTGGTGCTGACGGGGGTGGCCCTCTCGACGAAGGACCTGCCGGCCCGGGGCTGGCAGGTGTTCGTCGGCCTCCTCAACGTCGTCGCCGGCATCCTGATGATCGACCTGCCCTTCGGGTCGATCGCCGCGCTGACCGTCGTGACGGGAATCTTCCTTCTGGTCATGGGCGTGTTCGAGGTCTTCCACGCCGTCCAGCTGCGCAGCCACCTCAAGAAGGCGTTGCGCTGAGCGCCCCGGACGGGTGCGCCGTCCCGTCGGGCACCCTGCGTTCATGTGAACGAGCAGGCGCCGGGAAACCCTCTTCGGGTTCCCCGGCGCCTGTCCGCTGGTGGTGGCGTACGTGCCCTACGTGTCCTACGTGCCCTGGCGGCGGCCCCGCATGAGCAGGTAGAGGAAGTACGGCGTGCCGATCACCGCGGTCATCAGGCCGGCGCCCAGCTGGGCCGGGGCGATGACGGTGCGGCCCAGCATGTCTGCGGTGCAGACGAGCAGGGCGCCCAGGAGCACGGCGACCGGGATCACCCTCGTGTGCTGCCGGCCCACCAGGGCCCGGGCCGCGTGCGGTGCCACGAGGCCGACGAAGCCGATCGTGCCCGCGGCCGCCACGGCGGTGGCGCTGAGCAGGACGCTCAGCGCGAGGAAGGCCAGGCGGCCCCGCGCCAGGTCGAGGCCCAGGAGCCTGGGGGTGTCCTCGTCGAGCGATATGAGGTCGAGTTCGGCGCGCCGCAGCACCGCCACGAACAGGCCCACGGTGAGCACGGCCGCGAGCGGCGCGATGTCCGGGAAGGTCCGCCCGTAGGTGGAGCCCGAGAGCCAGGTGAGGGCCTTCGTCGCGTTGAACGGGTCGGTGAGGACGATGAGCATGCTGATCAGCGCGGACGTCCCGGTGGCCATGCCGAAGCCGACGAGGACGAGCCGGTTCTGCCGGAACCCGCCTCGCGCGGCGAGCCCGAAGACGACGACGGCACCGATCGCGGAGCCCGCGAAGGCGGCGCCGGCGAGGCTCCACGAGCCGACCGACGGCACCGTCGTCACGAGGAGGACGGCGCCGAGCGCGGCCGCGTTGGAGACGCCCAGGGTGCCCGGCTCCGCGAGCGGGTTGCGGGTGACGGCCTGCACGAGCGTCCCGGACAGGGCGAGGGCCGCGCCCGCCAGGAGCGCCGCGAGGACCCGGGGCACGCGGGTGTCGAGGATGAAGCCGACGGTGCGGCCCGCTCTGCCCTGGGCCCAGTTCACCACGTCGCCGAGCAACAGCTTGCTGTCGCCCAGCAGCACGGCGGCGACGGCCACGCCGACGAGGACGACCACCAGGGCGGCCGTGGTGGTGAGGAAGACGGTCCTGCTCCTGAGGCGCAGCCGTTCGGACGCGGTGGCGCCCGCGGTGTCCCGGACCCGGGTGGCCATCACGATGAGGAACACGGCGCCGACGAGGTTGGTGGCGACGCCCGTCGGTACGGCGACCGCAACGTCCGCCGGCACAAGGGTGCGCAGGAGCACGTCCGAGCCGAGGACGAGCACGGCACCGGCCAGGCCCGTGAGCGGAAGGCTCGCGCGCGCCCGGTTGAACGCGCGGACCCTGCGGGCGAGGGGGCGGATGAGAGCGGGGGCGCACAGGCCGACGAAGCCGATGGGTCCGGCGAGGGTGACGGCCGCCGTGGAGAGCAGCGCCGCGAGCACGACCACGGTGATCCGGGTGGTGCGGACGTTGACGCCGACGCCGCGGGCGGCGTCGTCACCTAGGGCCAGGGCGTCGACCCGGCGGGCGACGAGGAGCAGCCCGAGGAGACCGGCGAGGGCGACCGGCGCCATCTGCAGGACGCCGTCGAACCCGTTCTGGGCGATGCTGCCCTGGTTCCACTGGAAGAGGCCCTCCGTCTGCCGGGGGAACAGCAGGAGCAGTCCCTCGGTGACGGCGGTGAGCCCCAGGGTCAGGGAGCTGCCCGCGAGGACGAGCCGGACGCTGCCCGCGCCCAGGCCGGAGAGCCCGAGCACCACGGCCGCCGCGACGAGGCCGCCGGCGAACGCGACGGCGGACGAGGCGAACAGCGGGAGCGAGACGCCGGTGGCCGCGGCCAGGCCGAGGGCCAGGTAGGAGCCGGCGTTGACGGCGAGGGTGTCGGGCGAGGCGAGGACGTTGCGGCTGACCGCCTGCAGGGCGGCGCCCGCCATGCCGAGCACGGCCCCGACGAGCAGTCCGGCGGTCATTCTGGGCAGCCGGGAGGAGACGACGACGGAGGCGTCGGCGGGGTCGGCTTGCCCGGTGAGCGCCTTCCAGACCTCGGGCGCGCCGACGGCGGCGGTGCCCTGGGTGATGTCGACGAGCGCGAGGCCCGCGACGAGGAGGACCAGAGCGGCCGTCACCGCGGCCGCGCCCGTCCGGGAGGCGGCCGCCGACGGACGGGTGGCGGGAGGGGATGCGGTGACGGCCATGGGGCTACTTCTTCTTCAGCGCCTCGACGACGGCGTCGATGTACTTGTTCATCGACTCGGGGCCGCCGAACATCCAGATGCCGTCGGGCAGGCGGTGGACGTTGCCCTTCTCCACGAACGGCAGGGACGTCCAGGCGGAGTCCTTGGCCAGGGTGCCGGTGAACGGCGTGCTGTTCTTGTCGCCGTCGCTGCCGATGTAGGCGAACTCGACGTCCTCGCCGAGCTTGGTGAGGCCCTCGACGTCGGTGGAGCCGAGGCCGTAGCTCTCGTCGCCCTTGACCGACCAGGCGTTCTTCAGGCCGAGCTTCTCGTTGACCGCGCCTACGAGGGAGCCGCTGGTGTACGGGCGGATCGTGGTCTGGTTGGAGACGACGTAGCCGTCGGCGAAGGCGTACTCCGCCCCGGCACGGCCGGCGTCGGCGAGGGCCTTCTTGCCCTCGTCGAGCTTCGTCCGGAACTGCTTCTTGAGCTCGTCGGCCTTCTTGGTGGTGCCGGTGGCCTGGGCGATGAGCTCCAGGTTCTTGGTCATCTGACCGATCGGGTCGGACGCGGCGGCGGCCCGCAGCTCCAGGACCGGGGCGACCTTGCGCAGCTGCTTCAGCGCGGCGGCCGGCAGGTCGTTGGTGGCGACGATGAGGTCCGGCTTGAGGGCGGCGATGGTGTCCGTGCTGGGCTCGCCGCGCGTGCCGATGTCCTTGGGGTCGTTCTTCAGCGGGACGGCGGTGTTCCAGGTCTTGTAACCCTTGACGTCGGCGATGCCGGCGGGGTCGACGCCCAGCGAGACCAGGCTCTCGACGACGTTCCACTCGGTTCCGACGACCTTCTTGGCCGGGCCCTCGAGCTCCACCTTCGCGCCGGTGGCGTCGGTGAGGGTGATGCGCTCGGCGGTGTTCTTCTTCTCGTCGTCGGCGGCGGGCTCGGTGGTTCCGCAGGCGGTGAGGGTGAGGGCTGCGACGGTGGCGGCCGCTGCGGTGATGAGGAGGCGTCTCATGAGGTGGTGCTGAGCCTTTCGCTTCTGGTGTGGTGCCGGCCGATCGCTCGGGTGCGCAGGCGGCCTGTGAGAGGGTCGGTGTCGACCTCGATGCGGATGCCGTAGGTGCCGGTCAGGCGCTCGGGAGTCAGGACGTCTTCGGGGTCGCCGTCGGCGATGACCCGCCCTGCGTGGAGCAGGACGATCCGGTCGGCGACGGCCGCGGCCTGGTCGAGGTCGTGCAGGACGGCGCCGACGGCTATCCCGTGCTCGTCGGCCAGGTCGCGCATGAGGTCGAGGAGCTCGATCTGGTAGCGCAGGTCGAGGTAGGTGGTGGGCTCGTCGAGGAGCAGCACGCCGGTCTCCTGGGCGAGACAGCCGGCCAGCCAGACGCGCTGGAGCTGTCCTCCGGAGAGGTGTTCGGCGCCGCGCTCGGCGAGTTCCGCGACGCCCGTCAGGGCGAGCGCGCGGTCCACGGCGTCCCGGCCGTCCGGGTCCGTTTTGCCCCAGTGGCCCCGGTACGGGTAGCGGCCGAATTCGACGACGTCCCGTACAGTCAGCCCGCTGGGGGCGGGGCGCCCTTGGGTCAGCAGGGCCACGCGGCGCGAGAACTCGCGCGGGGACAGCGCGAGGCCGTCGGTGTCGGCGTCGATGACGAGCGTGGCGGTGCGGGGCCGCTGCAGGCGCGCGATGGTGCGCAGCAGCGTCGACTTGCCGCTGCCGTTCGGGCCCACCAGGACGGTCACCTCGCCGGGCTGCAGCGTCAAAGACGCGTCGTGCACGACGTCGGCGCCCTCGTAGGCCACAGTGACACCCGTGGCCGACAGTTCATGACCGCGGGGGCGTCCGGCCGCGGAGGTCTCTTTACCGACATTCACGCGGCGAAGGTTAGCCTAACCTTAGGCCGTACTGAAAGGGGCCCCTGCAGAGGCGAGCGCAAGGGGAAAATTCGCCATCTTCAGTGAAGTTTCAGCCGCAACATCTCTGTGTGGACGGCCGGCCGCCGCCTCGTGCGAGGCGGCGGCCGGGGAAGCGACCGATCAAGAGCTGCCCGACGTCACGCGCCCCGCGCTGCGGACGGCCGCAGCCTCCCGGCCGGCCGGCGGCCGGGCCCGCAAGGCGAACACGCACAGCAGGAACAGCACCAGGGCGGGCAGGGCGATCGCCAGCGCGAGCATCGGGGCGTCAGGAGACCCCGGGATGCCGGTCAGAGCGGTGTAGCAGGCCCCCGACGCCATCTGCAGGAAGAAGAACAGCCCCGAAGCGGCTCCGGCGTACTCGCCCTCGTACCGCATCATCCCGGCCTGGCAGGTGGGGAACAGCGCGCCCACGCCGAGCATGCACACGGCCATCGGCAGGACGATGCTCAGCGTGCTGCCCGGCCACAGGTGCACCGTGACCGGCATCAGCAAGGCGGTGCCCGCCGCCACCGCGGCGGCCGTGCGCGCGATGAACTCCAGCGAGCGCGTCCTGCCCAGCCGCTTCGCCGTGGTGCTGCCCGCCACGTACCCCGTGATCACCAGCGTGTACAGCGCTCCGTAGACGGTGGGCGAGGCGCCCAGCTGCAATTGGAGGAGGTCGCTGGAGTAGGTGGTGAAGGTGAAGTAGGTGCACCAGGCGAGGCTGATGGCACCGGCGAACACCGTGAAGTCACGGTTGGCGAGAACCGTGCGGTACGCCCGGGCCAGCCCGGCGAGGCCTCCCGGCGGCCGCACGGAACCGGCCGGGGTGCCCGCGGCCCCGGCCTCGGCGCCGCCGTCCGCCGGCAGGAGCCTGGCGACCGCGCCGACGGTGACCGCGCCCAGCACGGCCATGAAGGCGAACAGCGCACGCCAGGAGGTGTGTTCCACGACCAGGCCCGCCAGCGGCGGCGACGCGGCCGGGGTCACCGCGATCACCGTGGACAGCGCCGTCAGCATGGGCAGCCGCTGCTCCTTGGGCAACGCCCGCTGCACCCACAGCCGGGAGATCACCGTGCCCGTACCGGCGCCGAGCGCCTGCAGCACCCGGCCCGCCACGAAGACCCCGTACCCGGGGGCCAGCAGGCACAGCAGGGACGCACCGGTGAAGATGACGAGCCCGGTCAGCTGGATGCGCCTGGAGCCGTAACGGTCCGCCAGGTTGCCGGTGAGGATCATGCACACGGCGTACGCCGCCATGTAGCCGACCAGTGAGCTGCTGGTGCTGCCCGGCCCGACCCCGAACGACCTGCCGATGGCGGGCAGCGCGGGAACGTAGGCGGCGAGCGCCAGCTGAGGCACGAACACCAGTGACATCAAGCAGACGGCCAGCCCCCGCGGCAGTCCGGCCTGCTTCACGCGACGGCCCCCACCAGGAGACGGTCCGAGGCCGGTACGAGCTGCGCCGCCACCTTGGCGGCCTGCCGTGCGACCAGCTCCATGGAGCTCACGTGGAAGTGCTCCCCCGAGGCCAGGTCGCCGAGCACGTAGAGCCGGGGGAACGCCGCTCCCGCGGAACCCCGCACCTGGTTGGTCTCGGGGTCGACCCGGATGCCGCCCAGCGGGTGGGAGACGAAGGTGCCGTTGCGCACCAGCCGGGACGTCAGGGAGGAAGCGGACGCGGCGGCCGTGTTGTTCGTGCGCCCCACCGCGTTGACGACCGCGTCGTAGTGCCCGGTGCGCCCGTCGGTGAAGGACGCGGTGAAACCGCCGCCCGCAGCGGCCGTGACGTGGGTGATGCCCCTGGCGAAGCCGAGCCGGCCCTCCTCGTGCAGGCCGAGCAGCCGGTGCGCGTTGGTCACCGGCATCGGATTGCGCAGGCAGTTGTACGTCCGGTAGTGGTCCCGCAGGAACAGGCGCCGGCTCGCCTCCGGAAGGGACCGCCACAGCTCCGAGTAGAACGGGGTGAGAGCGCCGACGCAGCGCTGCGCGAGGCCGCCGGGCAGCGGATTCTCCAGCCGGTGGCGCATCAGCTCGGGCGCGGACCAGGAATCGGTGTACGGGAGAAGGGCCTCGCGCATGCTCGTTCCGCCCAGCCGCAAAGCGGAGTCGACGAGTTCATGGATGCCGCGCAGGCTGACGCCGCCACGGGCGAGCAGCCGGCTCGCGCCGGCCAGGAGCTCGGGCAGCTCGCCGGTGCCGAGGTCGGTGCGGACGTCCGGGATCCTGCCGGACCGCGAGGCGAGGGTGATCCGGCGCTCCTGTCCGGCGTCCGCCAGGACGACGGCCACGTCGATGGCCGTCAGCCCGGCCCCCAGGACGAGCACCTCCGCACTCGGGTCGACCTCGTCCAGCGAGCTGACGAGGGGGTAGGGCTGGGCGACGAATCCGGCGGTCCCGGCGAGCCCGTAGACATCGGACGGCGCGATGGAGCCGAACGCGATGACCACCTCGTCGGCGACGAAGCGCTCCCCGTCGGCGGTGGTCAGGACGTGCCCGTCGCTCCCCCCGGCCCCTCCGGCCTCCACGGCCAGGTCGACGACGGCGGACGGCACGAGAGTCACCTGCGCGCCGAGCAGCCGCAGGTCCTCCCGGGACTGGCAGAAGACGTTCTCCAGATACTGGCCGAACAGCGAGCGGGAGACGAAGTGCGAACGCGGCGTCCGCCGCGCCTGCGGGTCGCCGCCCTCACCGGCGGAAGCCTGCCGGTAGAGCCAGCGGCGGAACTGCCCGGGGTCGCCGTAGTCCACGGACATGGCGGAATAGGGCCGGTTGAGCAAGGCGGTGTCGGCGTCCTCGGCATAGGCGATGCCGGGGCCGAAACTCTTCCCTGGTTCGAAGACGATGACATCGGCCGCCGCGCCGGCCACGTCGCCCGACAGCCGCCGGGCGTACGCGGCGAGGAATGCGGTGCAGGCGGCGCCGCCGCCGACCACGGCGATGGTTCGTTTCTTCAACACTGCTACTCCGGTGTGTGGTGGACAAAACCCGCTCTACGGGCGGCGTTCGGCATCGGCAAAAGGTGCGCGCGAAAGACCGGGACGGTCGGTGCGGCGGCGGGGGCTCCGGCAATCGGCTCACAGGATTTCCGGTATGCGTATGGAGCCGTTCCCCCTCAACTCACCTGGTGAGAAGCGATGTCGTACCCGGGCGGGTAAGGATCACCTCACCAGGTCCGAACGAGGTTCCACAGTGACGGAGGCCATAATTCCCCCCATGGGTTTACCGGCCACGGAACCGGTTTTTCAAGGAAGTTGAAAAACCGGATCGCCATCCTGTGCCCGGCACTTACCTCCGGTCGCACGGCGGGGAAATATTCCCCTGCTTACACGTGAAGGCCCGGCGTCCGCCGGGCCTTCACCGCCTCCTGCGCAAGGGTGGGCTCAGCCCTCCAGGCCGTAGCGCCGCGCGGCCTCGCGCACCGTCTCCGGCTTGATATCGCCCCTGCGGGCCAGCGCCGCGAGCGCCGCCACCGTGACCGACTCGGCGTCGACCCCGAAGTGACGCCGCGCAGCCTCCCTCGTGTCGGAGAGGCCGAAACCGTCCGTGCCGATGGACGTCCAGTCCTGCTCGACCCAGGGGGCGATCTGGTCGGGGACGGCCCGCATCCAGTCGCTGACGGCGACGACCGGCCCCTGCGCGCCGTGGAGCGCCCGGGTCAGGTACGGGACCCGGTCCTCGCCCCTGAGCCGCGCCGCGTCACAGGACAGGGCGTCGCGGCGCAGCTCGGTCCAGGAGGGCGCGGACCACACGTCGGCGGCCACGCCCCAGTCACCGGCCAGCAGCCGCTGGGCGTCCAGAGCCCAGTGCACGGCGGTGCCGGAGGAGAGCAGCTGCAGGCGCGGGGCGCCGTCCCGGGCGCCGGTGGCTTCCTTGAAGCGGTAGAGGCCCTTGAGGATGCCTTCCTCCGCGCCCTCGGGCATGGGCGGCTGGACCTTGGTCTCGTTGTAGACGGTGAGGTAGTAGAAGACGTCCTCGGCGTCGGGGCCGTACATCCGCCGCAGGCCGTCGCGGACGATGACCGCGATCTCGTACGCGAACGCCGGGTCGTAGGAGACGGCCGCCGGGTTGGTGGAGGCGATCAGGTGCGAGTGGCCGTCGGCGTGCTGGAGGCCCTCGCCCGTCATGGTGGTGCGGCCCGCGGTGGCGCCGATGACGAAGCCCCGGCCCAACTGGTCCGCCAAAGCCCAGAACTGGTCGGCCGTCCGCTGCCAGCCGAACATGGAGTAGAAGATGTAGAACGGGATCATCGGCTCGCCGTGCGTGGCGTACGACGTGGCGGCCGCCGTGAAGTCGGCCAGTGAGCCCGCCTCGGTGATGCCCTCGTTGAGGATCTGGCCGTCCTCGGCCTCCTTGTAGTACAGGAGCTGGTCGCGGTCGACGGGGTCGTAGGTCTGGCCCGCCGGGGAGTACAGGCCGGCCGAGGGGAAGAGCGACTCCATGCCGAAGGTGCGGGCCTCGTCGGGGACGACCGGCACCCAGCGCCGGCCCGTCTCCTCGTCCCGCATCAGCTCCCTGACCAGGCGGACGAACGCCATGGTCGTGGCGATCTCCTGGCGGCCCGAGCCCTTGTGCAGGGCCTCGAAGGGCTTGGCGGGCGGCTCCGGCAGCGGCTTGGCGACGACCTTGCGGGCCGGGGCCGGGCCGCCGAGCGCCGCGCGGCGCTCGCGCAGGTACCGCACCTCCGGGGAGTTCTCGCCCGGGTGGGCGTAGGGGACCATCCCGCCGTCCAGGGCGCTGTCGGGGATCGGGAGGTCGAGCAGGTCCCGCATGGCCCGGAACTCCTTCCCCGTGAGCTTCTTCATCTGGTGGTTGGCGTTGCGCGACTCGAAGCCCGGGCCGAGCGTGTAGCCCTTGACGGTCTGCACGAGGACGACGGTCGGCGCGCCCTTGTGGTCGACGGCGGCCCGGTAGGCGGCGTGGACCTTGCGCGGCTCGTGGCCGGCGCGGGAGGTCCGGAAGAGCTCCAGGAGCCGGGCGTCGGAGATGCCCGCGCCGAGGGTGTGCAGCGGGGAGCCGGGGCCTTCGGGGCCGAAGAAGTGCTCGCGGAGGTAGGCCGGGTCCGCGGTGGCGTAGGTCTGGAACTGCGCGTCCGGCACCTCGCGCAGGCGGCGCACCAGCGCGCCCCCGGCGTCCTGCGCGAAGAGCGCGTCCCAGGCGGTGCCCCACAGCGACTTGACGACGTTCCAGCCGGCGGCGCGGAACTGGGCCTCCAGCTCCTGCACGATCTTGAAGTTGGGGCGGACCGGCCCGTCCAGGCGCTGGAGGTTGCAGTTGACGACGAAGGTCAGGTTGTCGAGCCGTTCCCGGCCCGCGAGGGCGAGGGCGGCGGTGGACTCCGGCTCGTCCATCTCGCCGTCGCCGAGGAAGGCCCACACGCGCGACTGCGAGGTGTCCTTGATGCCGCGGTGCTCCAGGTAGCGGTTGAACCGCGCCTGGTAGATCGCGGAGAGCGGGCCCAGGCCCATGGAGACGGTGGGGAACTCCCACAGCCAGGGCAGCCGGCGCGGGTGCGGGTAGGAGGGCAGCCCGTCTCCCCCGGCCTCCTGCCGGAAGCGGTCCAGCTGCCCCTCCGTCAGGCGGCCCTCCAGGAAGGCGCGTGCGTAGATGCCCGGGGAGGCGTGGCCCTGGACGTAGAGCTGGTCGCCCGAGCCTCCCCCGGCTACCGCCGGGGGTGCCCCCAGGCTTTCCTTGCCGCGGAAGAAGTGCTGGAAGCCCGTCTCGTAGAGCCAGGCCGCCGAGGCGAACGTCGCCATGTGGCCGCCCAGGCCCGCGCGCTGGTTGCCGCGGGTGACCATGGCGGCCGCGTTCCAGCGGTTCCAGGCGGTGATCCGGGCCTCCAGCGCCTCGTCGCCCGGGTAGCCGGGCTCGGCGGAGGTCGGAATGGTGTTGACGTAAGGGGTCTCCAGGAGCGGAGGGAGGCCCAGCCCGGTCCGCTCGGCGTGTTCGAGCGTACGGCGCAGCAGGTACGCCGCCCGGTCGGCTCCCCCGAACCGGGCGGCGGAGTCCAGGGACTCGCGCCACTCGGCGACCTCCGACGGGTCCTTGTCGGGCAGTTGGTCAAGCTGGGACACGGGCGATCCTCTTTCACGATCCCGGGGTGGGGGACGGGGGATGGCAGCAGATTCCGTGTTACGAAACCTTGTTTCCGTCAGTCCACGCTAGGAGCGGCAAGTTGATGCAGTCAACGGTTACCCGGCAGTAATGATCGATGATCGATCAAAATGGCGCGCACCGGTCCCCCGACGCAGCGCTGCCGGGCGCCGCGACGAGGGCGCCGAGAGGGCGCCGGTCTCCTACCGCTCCGGCGACACGACCGGCCGCTCCGACGACACGACCGGTGCGGGCATGCTCAGGGCCCGGGCAAGGGCGGCGGCAACCGCAGCCGCATGATCCGGCAGATGCCGCCCGGCCCATCCGGCAGCCAGCCGAAGGAAGTCGGCGAGGTCGCGCTCCACGTCGGCGAGCAGGCGGCGCCACTCGGCGACGGGCAGTTCGATGACCGGGCTGTCGTCCGCCTCCGTGTCCGCAGTCAGCCGGATCAGGTCGCCACAGCGCTCGACAAGGGGGCCGGGGTCATGACCGAGGTCGAACGGGGCGCTGCCGTCGACGAACCCGAACCCGTCGCGCCAGTCCTCCAGTCCACTGCAGCAGCCGGGCAGCACGGTGACGCCGGTCGCGGTGTCGGTGACCCGCAGGCCGCCGGCGGCGAACAGCACGTCCATGGTGAAGAGCCCGTGCAGGAAGGCGCCGACCGGATCGCCGGGCCGCGGCGGACGGCCGTCCCCTTCCGGGTCGACGTCATTACAGGCGGCGATACGCATCACCGCCGCTCCGACCTCGGCAGGAACGAGCGCACCGGTGAGCGGCAGGAAGCCGTAGTCATCGAACTCGGCCACCGGCCACAGGGTGAAGCCCTCGGAGGGGAAGACCTCCAGGACAGGATGCATCTCGAACATCCGCGCAGTCTGCCGCACGCGCCACCCGCCGCGCTTCTCACCTTCCGGCGGCGAGCACCTCACAGCGCGGCATTCGCGATGACGTGCGGTCATTCTCCCCTTCGGGTGAACGGTGGACGGGCCCGGAACCGGGCCGCCGGGCGGCTCCTACGCTGACGCCACAACGTCATGTGTCCCAGGGGGAGGACCGATCATGCTCGGCAGGACCCTGCTCGCCCTCACCGCTCTCACCACCGCACTGGTCATTCCGTCCGCGGCCCCGGACGCCGACGCAGCGGTGCTCGCCACCACGTCGCTGACCAATACCTCTCATGGGCGAACTCTCAACCTCCCCACCGGCGATCAGATCAGCGTCCGCCTCCGCCCCATCCAGGGCAATGGCGAGAAGTGGACGTGGAGCACGCCCGTGGTCTCTTCGGCCGACGTCCTCACCCGGACGGAGGGTCATGAAACCCCGGACGGGGGCGCCACCGCCGACATCCGTGTCGACGGACCCGGTCAGAGCGACATCACCGCCCAGCGCACGTGCACGTCCACCCGCCCGCAGCACCGGTGCCGGCACCTCACCTTCCAGTGGCGGGTGACCGTCAACGCCCACTGACGACGAAGAGACGAACGGCAGCCCCGCCCGCCCTGAGCTACAAGACAGGTATGGACCCCTCGCCGCGCCGACGCACGTATCGCACGCCGGTGTCCGACAGCACCCGCTGGGACCGATTCCGGCCACGCTCGGACGACATCATCATCAGCACGCCGCCGAAGTGCGGCACGACCTGGATGCAGCGCATCACGGCATGCCTGGTCTTCGGGCACACCGGGCTGCCCGGCCCGCTGCGGAGCGTCTCGCCATGGCTGGAACACCTGCGTGCCGACAGCGATCTGGACACCGTCCTGGCCCGCCTGGAAGCCCAGGATCACCGACGGTTCGTCAAGTCGCACCTTCCCGCGGACGGGCTGCCGCCGCTGCCCCGCACGGTGTCGTATCTCGTGGTCTTCCGGGACCTGCGTGACGTAGCGCTGTCCTACCACCACCACATGCACCGGACCGGGGTACACGGTCCTCTGCCGAGCGATCCGCGGGCCTTCTGGCAGGCGCTCTTCTCCGGTGAGCCGATGGGCCGCGACGGCGCGGTTCATCTGGAAAGGTTCACCACCCACATGCTGTCCTGGTGGGAGGTGCGGCACGAATCCGGTGTGTTCCTGCTCCACTACCAGAACCTGCTGGACGACTTGGAAGGCCAGATGCGGCACGTGGCCGCATGCCTGGGCTTGGACCTCCCCGAGGAGGTCTGGCCCGGACTGGTCGCGGCCTGCCGCTTCGAGGCCATGCGTGCGGACAGCAGCCACCTCGCGCCCGTGGCGAGGGGACCACAGGGCGGAGCAGAGAGCGGGGCGTGGTTCTTCCACCGCGGCGTGAGCGGGCAGTGGCAGGAGACCGTGACCGGGGAGGACCTGGAGCTGTACGAGCAGGCCGTCCGCGGCCTTCCGCACGGTCTCCGCCACTGGCTGGAGCATGCCGGGCCCCTCACCTGACAACAGCGCTCCAGCGGGGCATGCCGCTCAGCCGGTTGTCGTCCCGGAGCCTTCAGACAGGCTCAAACGCTCGGTCAGGAAGGCGAGGATCTCGTCCCGGGCCTGCCGCGTGGGGTGTCCCTCCTCGTCGACGAGGTGGGCGGTGACGACGCTGTGAGGGGTTCCGACCACGTCGCGGAAGAACGGGGGAGGCTCGGTGTTGGCGGAGCTTCCGGGAAGGACGCGGCCGTCGAAGGCGTCGCCGAGGAGCGCCCGGTAGGCGGCGAAGCGCCGGCCGGTGCACCAGCGGTCGTCGTCGAAGCGGTAGGCGAGAACCTTCAGCCCGTCGCGCGCGATGCGGTCCCGGACCGCGCGCGCGTCCTCGTCGCTGATCTCCAGCCCCGCGGGATCGTCGAAGGGCAGTGACGGGTGGTTGACCACCGGCGCGATGACGGCCGGTTCCATCGCCATGGTGAGGGCGAAGTTGCCGGTGAAGCACAGCCCGATCACGCCGACCCCCGGACCGCCGCATTCGGCGTGGGCCCGGCGCGCCAGCCCGCGCAGCCATACGGTGACGGGGCTGGTGCCGCCCCCGGCGAACGCACGGAACTCGGCGCTGACGCACGCACGACGGACGGTCTTCTCACCGGCCTCGGCCGTGGGGTAGGCGCCGTCAACCCCGAAGAGGGAGGGGACGTGGACGGTGAAGCCCGCATCCCGCACCCACCTCGCCAGCCGGAGGACGTCGGGGCTGATGCCGGGCATCTCCGGCATCAGGACGACGGCCGGCCCGGAGCCCGCGACGTAGACCGTCTTCACCACCCCGTCCACGTCGACGAGTCGGCGGGAGAAGTCCGTGATCGCGTCGTCAAGATATCCATCGGCAGCAGTCATAGCTGACAAGAGTGGACTGACGACCCGCGCACGGTGAGGCGTCAAGTCGCCATGCACAGGAGAAATCTCGCCAAGAAGGGCGCTCGCACCTTGCTGCGCGGGGCCGTGAGGAGCGCGTGACCGGCCGGCACACGCTCCCCTCGGCTCAGCGGTCAGCGGTCAGCGGTCAGCGGTCAGCGGTCAGCGGTCAGCGGTTCAGTGGCCGCCGACGAGGCGGGGAAGTTCCGCCAGGACGTCGTTCAGCCGCTCGGCGGGGATGCCGCCGCCCTGGGCGATCTCCGCAGAGCCTCCGCCGCGGCCGCCCAGGAGCTGCTTGACCAGCGCGCCGGCGTTCAGCCCGGCTTCCCGGGCCGGCGCCGTGAGGGCCAGGACCAGTCCGCCGGACGCGGTGGCGGCGGCGACCGCGCCGGGCCGGCCCTGCGGGAGGCGGTCGCGGACGGCGAGGGCCAGGGCGCGGGCCTCGTCCGTGGTGCCGTCGGCAGTGGTGGTGACGACGAGCGTGCCGCCCGCGTCCACGGCCCGGCCGGCCAGTTCGGCGGCCTGAGCCGCGGTGGCCCGCGCCTTGAGGCGGGCGTTCTCCCGGTCCGCGGCCTTGAGGCGGTCCAGGAGGCCGGCGATCTTCTCGGGGAGTTCGGCGCGGGGCGCGTTCAGCTGCTCGGCGATGCGGGAGACCAGGTCGCGTTCCCGGGCGAGGTAGCCGAAGCCCTCGACGCCGACCGCGGCCTCCAGGCGGCGCATGCCGGCGCCGACCGAGGCCTCCGCGGTCAGGGCGACCGTGCCGACCTGGGAGGCGTGGTCGACGTGGGTGCCGCCGCAGAGTTCCCGGGACCAGGCACCACCGATCTCGACGACCCGGACCTGCTCCCCGTACGTCTCGTCGAACAGGGCGAGCGCGCCGAGCTCCTTGGCCTCCGCCAGGGGCATCCAGCGCACGCCGACCGGCAGGTCGCGGCGCAGGGCGCGGTTGGCGGCCTCCTCGATCTCACTGCGGACCCTCTGCGAGAGGGCGCCGCGCCAGGGGAAGTCCAGGCGCAGGTAGCCGGGCCGGTTGTACGAGCCGGACTGCAGGGCCGTCGGGCCGAGGGTCTCGCGGAGCGCGGCGTGCAGGACGTGGGTGCCGGAGTGGGCCTGACGGGCCCCGAGGCGCCACTCGGGGTCGACGGCCGCGACCACCGGGTCACCGGCGGCGAGCTCTCCGGCAGTGATGCGCACCTGGTGCACCACCAGGCCGGGCAGCGGGCGCTGGACGTCGAGGACCTCGGCCTCGGCCGAACTGCCGGAGATGCGGCCGGCGTCGCTGTCCTGGCCTCCGGACTCGGCGTAGAACGGGGAGCGGTCCAGGACGACCGAGACGATCTCGCCCTCACGGGCGGCCGGCACCGGGCCGTTCGCGCCGAGGACGGCGAGCACCTTCGACTCGGTGGTCAGGGTCTCCCAGGCGCGCCATTCGGTGGGGCCGTGGGCGTCCAGGACGGTGCGCAGCGCGCCGGTGTCGGTGGCGCCGCCGGACTTACGGGCCCGGGCGTCGGCGCGGGCCCGTTCGCGCTGCTCGTTCATCAGCGCGGTGAAGCCCTCGCGGTCGACCTCGACCCCCTGTTCGGCGGCCATCTCCAGGGTGAGGTCGATGGGGAACCCGTAGGTGTCGTGCAGCAGGAAGGCCTGCTTGCCGGGCAGCGAGCGGCCGCCTTCCGCCTTGACCTTCGAGACGGCGGTGTCGAGCACGGTGGTGCCCTGCTTGAGAGTGGCGCGGAAGGCGTCCTCCTCGCCGTACGCCTGGTCCACGATGCGGGCGAAGGCCTCGGTGACCTCGGGGTAGCCGGGGGCCATGCAGTCGCGGGCCACGGTCATCAGCTCGGGCAGGGCCGGGTCGTGGAAGCCGAGCTGGCGCATGGAGCGGACGGACCGGCGCAGGATGCGGCGCAGCACGTAGCCACGACCCTCGTTGCCGGGTGCGGTGCCGTCGGCGAGCAGCATCAGGGCGGTGCGGACGTGGTCGGCGACGACCCGCAGGCGGACGTCGGCCTGTGCGTCGGCGCCGTAGCGGACCCCGGCGAGTTCGGCGGCTCGGTCGAGGACCGGGCGGGTCTCGTCGATCTCGTACAGGTTGTCCTTGCCCTGGAGGAGGGTGGCCATCCGCTCCAGGCCCATGCCGGTGTCGATGTTGCGGCGGGGCAGTTCGCCGAGGATGGGGTAGCCGGACTTGCCGGCGCCCTCGCCGCGCTCGTACTGCATGAAGACCAGGTTCCAGAACTCCATGTAGCGGTCCTCGTCGACCGCCGGGCCGCCCTCGCGGCCGAGCGCCGGGCCGCGGTCGTAGTACAGCTCGGAGCAGGGCCCGCACGGGCCGGGGACGCCCATGGACCAGAAGTTGTCCTCGTCGCCGCGGGCCACGATCCGCGCGTCCGGCAGCCCGGCGACCTCGCGCCAGATGCCGCGGGCGTCGGTGTCGGAGTGGTGGACGGTGACCCAGATGCGGTCGGGGTCGAGGCCGTAGCCGCCCTCGGCCTGCGCCTTCGTCGACAGCTCCCAGGCGAAGCCGATGGCCTCTTCCTTGAAGTAGTCCCCGAAGGAGAAGTTGCCGTTCATCTGGAAGAAGGAGCCGTGCCGGGTGGTCCTGCCGACCTCCTCGATGTCGAGGGTGCGGATGCACTTCTGCACGCTGGTGGCGCGCGGCCAGGGCGCCGCCTGCTCCCCGGTCAGGTACGGCTTGAAGGGAACCATGCCTGCGTTGACGAACAGCAGGGTCGGGTCCGGCGTCGGCAGCGGGGCGCTGGGGACGATGGTGTGGCCGCGTTCGGCGAAGAAGTCGAGGAATCTGCGGCGGATGTCGGCGGTACGCAAGGTGTGCTGCTCCGTTGCTCGGATCTCAGGCGCGGGTCTGGGACGGGACGGGGGACGGCGGTGCGGGCCGGCGGGCAGGGGACGGGGGGCGGCCACGCGGACCGATGCGCGGGGCCGGGGCGCCGGGGGCCGGAAGGGATCACGCTGCCCGGACGGCCGACCGGGCGAGCGGGGTCAGGGCCGCGTACTCGAGCGGAGCCGAGGGGTCGATCGACACGTCGAGGGGCGCCGGTTCGGCGCCGGAGCGGACGAGGAGGTCGCCGACGGCGGCGATCATCGCGCCGTTGTCGGTGCACAGGGTCATGGGCGGGACGCGCAGTTCGATCCCGGCCGAGGCGCAGCGCTTCTCCGCCAGGGCGCGGACCCGGGAGTTGGCCGCCACTCCCCCGACGACGATCAGCGTCCTGACGTCGTACGCGCGGCAGGCGGCGAGCGCCTTGCGGGTCAGCACGTCGGCC
This sequence comes from Streptomyces telluris, assembly GCF_024519335.1. Classification (NCBI taxonomy): domain Bacteria; kingdom Bacillati; phylum Actinomycetota; class Actinomycetes; order Kitasatosporales; family Streptomycetaceae; genus Streptomyces; species Streptomyces telluris. Next base: position 126,113 of record NZ_JANIID010000011.1, on the reverse strand, counting down.
ACGGCCTCCTGGAGGGCGGCGGCCCCGTCGGCGACCGGGACCTCCTCGCCGCGCAGCCGGTGGCCCTCGACCCAGCGGGCCGCCGCGGTCTTGAGGCCGGAGAAGGAGAACGCGTACGGGTCGTCGCCGGGCCGGGTCAGCGGGCGGGGGAAGGCCACGGCCTTCCGGTCGCCCTCCCGTGCCGCCCGGTCGATGGCGGGGCCGCCCGGGTACGGCAGGCCGAGGATGCGGGCCACCTTGTCGAAGCACTCCCCCGCCGCGTCGTCGAGGGTGTCGCCCAGGTGCAGGATCGGCTCGCGGACCAGGTCCCGTACGAGCAGCAGGGAGGTGTGGCCGCCGGAGACGATCAGCACCACGCACGGTTCGGGCAGCGGGCCGTGTTCGAGGGTGTCGGCGGCGACGTGCCCGGCCAGGTGGTGGACGCCGTACAGCGGAACCCCGGCCGCGTAGGCGAGGGTCTTGGCGCCGGACAGTCCCACCTGGAGGGCGCCGGACAGGCCGGGGCCGGTGGTGACGGCGACGGCGTCGATCCGGCTCAGCCGCATCCCGGCCTGGTCCAGGGCCTGGCGCACGACCGGGTTGAAGGAGTGCAGGTGCGCCCGGGCGGCGATCTCGGGCACCACCCCGCCGAACCGCGCGTGCTCGTCCATGCTCGACGCCACCACGTGCGCGAGCAGTTTCCCGTCCCGCACGATGCCCACGCCCGTCTCATCGCACGACGACTCGATTCCCAGCACCACCGGTGCACCCACAGCACGTCTCCCTCTGCTTTTTCCTCGCAACTGCAATATATGTGCAATAAGAGGAGAGGTGGGCACGGCCCCTGTCCGCCGAGCCCGTACCCCGCGCCCGGGTTGGCGAGGGGAGGCCGCGCAGCCGGAGCGTCGCCTCACCTCTGCGGCCTCGCCCGCGCGAGGATCGCGGGGACGGCTCCCTGCACGCACTCCCGGAGGACGCGATGCCGACCAGGATCCTGCTCGAAGGACGGCCGGGCGTGGGCAAGACGACCGCCGTGCGGCGACTGGCCTCCCTGCTGCGCACCCGTACGCCCGTCGGTTTCACGACGGAGGAGATCCGGGAGGGCGCCGCCCGCGTGGGATTCGCGCTGGAGACGCTGGACGGCAGGCGGGCCGTACTCGCGCATGTCACCTTTCCCGGGCCGCCGCGCATCGGCCGGTACGGTGTCGACCTCCGCGTCATGGACGAACTGGCCCTCTCGGCCCTCGCCCCGCTGTCACCGGGCCCGGCGGCCGGGGTTCTTGCGCTCATCGACGAGCTGGGCGGCATGGAGCTCGCCAGCTCTGCGTTCCGGGCGGCCGTGGAGGAACTGCTCACCGCCGACATCGACGTCGTCGCCACCGTCCACGCGCGCCACGCCCCGTTCACCGACGCTCTCAAGCAGCGCGCCGGCATCGAACTGGTCCACGTGACGGCGCAGAACCGGGACGCGCTGCCCGGGGAACTGGCGGCACGGCTGGAGACATAAGAGGACTTCGCCGGAAGTGCTCATCCCCCGCCCGTACGACGGGTAACCGACATCCGGACCGGCGCGGATGCGCGGACCGCTCCGGCGTAGGCTTCGCCCAACACGGACGCGGTGGGGGGCGCAGCAGCACATGACGGCTGAGACGGCACAGAGGTGGGGATCGACCCTCGATTCGGTCGTGGTGTACGCGCAGGGCGCGCTCTGCCGCCGCCTGGCCCGGGGCAGCGTGCCGCCGGACGGCCGGGTGCGGGTGACGGGACTTCCCCGCACGCTTGACCCCGGCTCACTGCGGGCCCGGGTCCTGGGCGCTCCGGGCGTACGTGTCACCGAGGCCCGGGTGGAGTTCGAGGCCGAACCGCCCGGCACCGGTGCGCCCGAGGGGTTGCGGCGCGAGGTCGAGCGGCTGCACGACGAGTGCGCGGCCGCGCAGGGCCGCCGGGACCGGCAACTGAGCCTGATCGAGGAGGTCAGGGCTCTGCGCCCGGCCCCGCCGGCCCGCAAGCGCGAGGAGTCGCACCGCCGCACCCCGGTCGACGCGTGGCTGGGGCTCGCCGACTTCGTCGAGGAGCGGCTGACCGGGCTGCACGCCCGCCTCGTCGAGCTGGAGGAGGCCCTGCGCCGCGTCGAGCACGAACTCGGCGTCGCTGTGGACAAGCTCGACCGCGCCTCTACCGACGCACCGTCAGCACACGTGGAGACCACGGTCTCCGCGGTCCTGACGCTCGACGGCACCGCAGACGGCACCGCTGAGACGGAGGCGGGGCCGGACCTGGAACTGGAGCTGGAGTACGGGGTGCCGGGCGCCGTCTGGGTGCCCGCCTACCGCCTCGCCCACCGTCAGGGCGACGGCACCGGCGATCTGGTGCTGCGCGCCTCGGTCGCGCAGCGCACCGGCGAGGACTGGACCGGCGTGCGCATCGCCCTGGCCACCGCCGACCTTCGGCGCCGCACCGACCTGCCGAGGCTCCGCTCGATCCGGATCGGACGCCGTCAGCCGGTCCTCGCGCCGTCGGGCTGGCGCGAGCCCCCGGCGGGGCTCGCCGACCTGTTCGCCGGATACGAGGCGGCCGGCCCTCGCCCTGATACGACCGGCGCCGCGTGGGCCGGTTCCGCGCCCGGTGGCGCCGCGGGCGGTTCCGCGCCCGGTCCCGTTCCGCCGCCGCCGGCAGTCATGGCGGCAGCAGCACCGGCGCCGGCGCCGCAGGGTTACGGCGCACCGCAGGGCTACGGCCCACCACCCCCGGCGCCCGGCGGCGCAGGCGGCCACTACCCGGAGGGCTTCGCGGGCGAGATGCCCGAGCGGTCGCAGCCTGCCCGCTCCCGGTCGGGAGCCGGACCGCACCCCGGCGGCAGCCCCTTCGCGGCGGCCCCCGCCCCCATGGCGCCCGCGGCTCCCGGCCGGGCTGCGCCGCCACCACCGCCTCCGGCACCCGGTCCGCCGCAGCCGAGCACCGCCGAGCTCGACTACGCCGGCCTCGTCCTGTGCGGCCCCGACGAGCAGGGCGGTCGCCGGGGCAGGCTGTTTCCTGACGCTCCCTTCGACGCGGTGACGGCCGAGTACCAGCGCCGCGCCGAAGCGGTGGCCGCGCTGCCGCTGCCCGGGCACGCCGTGCGGCCCCGCGAGTCGGCGGGCTCCTTCGACCACCGCTTCGACGCCACCGCGCGCGCCGACGTTCCGTCGGACGGCACCTGGCACACCATCACCGTCGCCCGGATCCCGGTGGGTCTGCGCCACGAGTACCTCTGCGTGCCGTCCGTGGAGCAGACCGTGTACGGCTCGCTGGTGCTCTCCAACGCCACCGGCCAGGCGCTGCTGGCCGGCCCGGTGGAGGTCACCGTCGACGACGACTTCCTGCTGACCGCCGCTCTGCCCACGCTCGCCCCCGGCGGTGTCCGCCGCGTGGGGCTCGGGCCGACCGAGGGCATCCGGGTCACCCGCCGTACGAACCTGCACGAGTCGACCTCGGGCCTGCGCAACAACATCACCGTGCTCGACCACCGCGTCCACGTGGAGCTGGCCAACCGGCTCGCGAGGCCCGTCACCGTCGAGGTCCGCGAGCGGGTGCCGGTCACCTCCGAACCGGACGTCCGCATCGAGGAGCGGGCCGACTGGACGGCACCCGAGCCCGGCACGGGCCCCGAACACCACGCCCCGGGCACCCGCGTCTGGCGGGTGGAGCTGTCCGCCGGCGACACCGCCGCCCTCGACGGCCGTTACGAGATCCGCATCCCGGCCGGCAAGGCCCTGGTCGGCGGCAACCGCAGGAGCTGACACCACCATGTCCACGTCGCCGAACACCTCCCCGAACGTCTCCCCGAACACGGCGCCGGAGCCGATCGCCCTCCCCGTCACCGCCGTCACCTGCATGGAGGATCGCGCCCACGTCGAGCGCTCCACCGTGCTCGACCTGGAGGCCGGGGTCCAGCGGCTGCGTCTGGGGCCGGTCAGCGCCCTGGCCGTCGACCGCACCCTCCACGCCGAACTGACCGCCGATCACCCCGCGACCGTGCTCGACGCACGGATCGTCCGCACCTGGACGCCGCGCGAGCCGTTGCCGTCCGCCGACGACTCCGCCCTGCGCCGACGCGTGCGCCTCCTCGAAGAGGAGCAGCTCGCCCTGGAGCAGCGACGCGATCGGCTGCGCGCCCGCCTCGACCTCCTGGGCCGCCTCGCCACCGATGTGCTGCGGGAGATCGGCGAAGGCGCCGGCGCCGGGGAGGCCGAAGGGCCCCGCTGGGCCCGCGAGCTGGACCGGGTGGACGACGAACGCGACTCGTACGGCGAGCAACTCCGCTCCGTAGAGGCCCGGCTGACCGCCCTCGCCGCCGAACTCAGAGAGGTCTGGCAAGCCATGGACCTCTCCGAGGAGGAACCGGCGGAGCTCACCGGTCACATCGAACTGACCGTGGAGGCCGCGGCCGCCGGGCCGGTCGCGCTGCGCCTGAGCCACCTCACCGCGTGCGCACTGTGGCGCCCTGCCTACCGGGCCGTGCTCGACGGGGACTCCCTGACGCTGGAGACCGAGGCGACGGTCTGGCAGCGCACCGGCGAGGACTGGACGGACGTACGGCTGACGCTGTCGACGGCACGCTCGGCGCAGGCCACCGAGCCGCCGCGGCTGGGCGAGGACCGGCTGACGCTGAAGGACCGCTCCGCCGCGGAACGCCGCACGGTCGACGTCGAGATGCGCGAGGAGGAGATCGCAGACCTCGGCCCGGTCCCGGTGGTCGGCCTGCCCGGGGTGGACGACGGCGGCGAGACGCGGGTGCTGCGCTCCCCCGCCCCGGTCTCCGTGCCCGCGGACGGCCGCGCCCACCGGGTGCCGCTCTCCGTCTTCACCACGGCCGCGAGCAGCGAATACGCCTGCTCACCCGAGCTGTCTCCGCTGGTCACCCAGGTGGTGCGGTTCGACAACCTGTCCGGCCACGCGCTGCTCGCCGGGCCCGTGGACCTGGTCCGCGGCAGTGGCTTCAGCGGCCGCGGCACGCTGGACTTCACCGCTCCCGGCACCCCTGTCGAGCTCGCATTCGGCAGCTGCGACGACCACCGGGTGGTCCGGGAGAGCGAGGAGTCCCGTGACTCCGCCGGCATCATGCAGCGGACCGTGGTCACCCGCACGGTCCGGTTGCACCTGTCCCGGTTCTCCGCCCCCGGCGAGCACGGCGAGCGGGTGGTCGTCCTGCGGGAGCGGATCCCGGTCTCCGAGGTCTCGGCGGTGGAGGTGCGCCTGCGCAAGGAAGCCTGCTCCCCGGCGCCCGCCGTGGTCGACGCCGAAGGCATCGCCCGCTGGGACGTCCCCCTTCCACCGGGCGGCCGCCGCACGGTCACCCTGGTCTACGAGCTGTCGGCGAGTTCGAAGGTCGCCGGGCTCTGAGCCCGGCGGCGCCGGCCCGCTGCGAACACGCTGCCGGGCCGGTACGTGTTACGCGGGGGTACTCTGCGTGTTTTCGTGACGGTTCGGTCCGCGGTGCGCGACCATACGGATTCCGGCTCGGCAGCAGAAAGGCGACAACGCCAGGAGCGAGCAGCCGGCAAAGGGAAGCACCGAGGCAGGAAGAAGGACGGACGTGGCCGGCAGCGAAAGTGAGAACCCGGTAATCCCCTCCCCCACCCCGACGCCGTCTCATCCCCGGACGAACCGGGACTGGTGGCCGGAACAACTGGACCTTCAGGTTCTCCACCAGCACTCGCCTCGGTCCAATCCGCTGGGCGCGGACTTCAGCTACGCGGAAGAGTTCGCGACCCTGGACGTGGACGCGCTGAAACGGGACGTCTTCGAGCTGATGACGAGGTCACAGGACTGGTGGCCCGCCGACTACGGCCACTACGGGCCGCTCTTCATCCGGATGAGCTGGCACGCCGCGGGAACGTACCGCATCGCCGACGGCCGGGGCGGCGGCGGCTCCGGCGCCCAGCGCTTCGCTCCGCTCAACAGCTGGCCGGACAACGCGAGCCTGGACAAGGCGCGCCGTCTGCTCTGGCCGGTCAAGCAGAAGTACGGCCGGAAGATCTCCTGGGCCGATCTGCTGATCTTCGCCGGAAACTGCGCCGTGGAATCGATGGGGTTCAAGACGTTCGGTTTCGGCTTCGGGCGGGAGGACATCTGGGAACCCGAAGAAATCTTCTGGGGGCCCGAGGACACCTGGCTCGGAGACGAGCGCTACCGCGGTGACAGGGAACTGACCGGTCCTTTCGGTGCCGTGCAGATGGGACTGATCTACGTCAATCCGGAGGGGCCCAACGGAAACCCCGATCCGATCGCCGCCGCCCGGGACATCCGCGAGACGTTCGGGCGCATGGCGATGAACGACGAGGAGACGGTCGCGCTCATCGTCGGCGGGCACACGTTCGGCAAGTGCCACGGTGCCGTCGATCCCTCGTACATCGGCCCGGAACCGGAGGCCGCCCCCATCGAGCAGCAGGGCCTCGGCTGGCGGAACACCTGCGGCAGCGGCAAGGGCGCCGACGCGCTCACCAGCGGGCTGGAGGGCGCATGGACCTCTGCGCCGACGACATGGGACAACGGGTACCTGGACAACCTCTTCAGGTACGACTGGGAGCTGACGACGAGCCCGGCCGGCGCGAAGCAGTGGACTCCCACCGATCCCTCGGCCCGGGACACCGTGCCCGACGCCCATGACCCGTCGAAGCGGCACGCCCCCATGATGCTGACGACGGACCTCGCGCTGAAGCTGGACCCGGTCTACGCGCCGATCGCGAAGAGCTTCCACGAGAACCCGGACAAGCTGGCGGAAGCGTTCGCCAAGGCCTGGTACAAGCTGTTGCACCGCGACATGGGCCCCCTCCCCCGCTACCTCGGCCCGTGGATTCCCGAGCCCCAGCTGTGGCAGGACCCCGTCCCCGGCGTCGATCACCAGCTGATCGCGGACGAGGACGTCGCCGACCTCAAGAGCAGAATCCTCGCGTCGGGCCTGACCATCCCCCAGCTGGTCACCACCGCCTGGGCGTCGGCGGCGAGCTTCCGCGGCACCGACAAGCGCGGCGGGGCCAACGGGGCACGCATCCGGCTCGCGCCGCAAAAGGACTGGGAGGTCAATGCCCTTCCCGAGGTGGCCGAGGCCGTCCGGACACTTGAGCAGCTCCGGCAGGACTTCAACGGCTCACAGGCCGGCGGAACGAGGGTTTCCCTCGCCGACCTGATCGTCCTGGGCGGGTGCGCGGCCGTCGAGCAAGCGGCGAAGAACGCCGGGCACGACATCACGGTGCCGTTCGCGCCGGGGCGCACGGACGCCTCGCAGGAGCAGACCGACGTCGAGTCGTTCTCGGTGCTCGAACCCAAGGCGGACGGGTTCCGCAACTACCTCCGGGCGGGAGAGAAGCTGTCGCCGGAGACCCTCCTGCTGGACCGCGCCAACCTGCTGACGCTGACCGCCCCCGAGATGACGGTCCTGGTCGGCGGAATGCGGGCCCTCAACACCGGCCACGAGCAATCTCCGCACGGCGTCTTCACCCACCGGCCGGAGACTTTGACTAACGACTTCTTCGTCAACCTGCTCGACATGGGCACCGAGTGGAAGGCGTCGACCTCAAACGAGAACGTGTTCGAAGGCCGGGATCGCGCCACGGGCGAAGTCAAGTGGACGGCCACCGCCGTCGACCTCATCTTCGGCTCGCATTCCCAGCTCCGGGCCATCTCGGAGGTCTACGGGTCCGAGGACGCGGGTGAGAAGTTCGCGCGTGACTTCGTGGCGGCGTGGGACAAGGTGATGAACCTCGACCGGTTCGACCTCGTCTGAATCCACCGGTTCGACCTCGTCTGATTCCGGGGTCGCAGTCCCGGCCGGCTGCTCATGGGCTGCCGGCCGGGACCTCGCTGCCCGCCCGAAGCGCGACTTGCCGACATGCCCCGGAGCCGGACACTGCCGCGGGCCGAGCCTCCCTGTGGCACACTCATGATCACTTTTGAGCGAGCGCCCGGCAGGGCGTTCCGACTGACAGAGTGAGGAACTCATGACCAAGGTCCGGCTCAGCACCAACCATGGCGACATCGTGCTGGAGCTCAACAGTGAGAAGGCCCCGAAGACGGTCCAGAACTTCCTGGAGTACGTCGACGCCGGCCACTACAACGGCACGATCTTCCACCGCGTGATCTCGGGCTTCATGATCCAGGGCGGCGGCTTCACCCCCGACATGGAGCAGAAGCCGGCCAACGCCCCGATCGAGAACGAGGCGAACAACGGCCTCCAGAACAACCGTGGCACCGTGGCCATGGCACGCACGAACGACCCGCACTCGGCGAGCGCGCAGTTCTTCATCAACACCGTCGACAACGACTTCCTGAACCACACCTCGCCGACGCCGCAGGGCTGGGGCTACGCGGTGTTCGGCAAGGTCGTCGAGGGTGACGACGTCGTCGACGCGATCAGGGATGTCCGGACGGCCAACAAGGGGGCCCACCAGAACGTTCCGGTCGAGCCCGTGATCATCGAGCGCGCGGAGCGCGTGGCCTGACCTGAGCAGGCATGGAGGGCGGCCCGCCGTCACTCCCGGCCGACGCCCCCCGGCGGCACCGGGGGGCACAGTACGCAGGGAACCGGAGCGTGCGGTCAGTTCGGCTGCCGGCGGACCTGCTTCACCTCGCGGTCGACGGCCCAGGCGTCGGCGACCGGCCCGATGTGGCCGAGCTTGTCGGGGTTGATGACCGAGCGGATCGTCTGGATCTGCCCGTCGAGCACGTCGAGGACCATGGTGTGGAGCACCTTGCCGTCCCGGTCCCGGAAGATCGCGCCGGGCTGGCCGTTGACCTCGTGCGGCTCGAACGACACGTCGATCCGGACCAGCCAGGGGTAGACCGTGCCCAGCAACCGGGCCACGTTCTTCGCACCCACAACAGCCCTGGCCAGCTGCGGAGCCTTACCGCCGCCGTCCCCGACCATCTGCACGTCGGCGGCCAGCAGGTTCTGCAGCCCGGCCACGTCGCCGTTCTGCAGCGCGTCGAAGAACCGCGTCGCCAGTTCCTGCCGCTCCTGGCGATCCGCCGCGAAGCGCGGCCGCCCGTCCTCCATGTGCCGCCGCGCCCGCACCAGCAGTTGCCTGCAGGCCGCCTCCGAACGTCCCACCGCCGCGGCGACCTCGTCGAACCCGAAGGCGAACACCTCCCGCAGCAGGAAGACCGCCCGCTCCAACGGGCTGAGCCGCTCCAGCAACAGCAGCGCCGCCATCGACACCGAGTCGGCCAGCTCCACCGAGCGCGCCGGATCCTGATACGGATCGTTCAGCAACGGCTCGGGAAACCACGGCCCGACGTACTCCTCCCGCCGCACCCGCGCGGAGCGCAGCACATCGATCGAGATCCGTGTCACCGCGGCCGACAGGAAGGCCTTGGTCGACGTGGGCCGTGTCGACGAGCCGTCGAAGCGCAGCCATGTCTCCTGCACCGCGTCCTCGGCCTCACTCACGCTGCCCAGAATCCGATAGGCGATCGAGAACAGCAGCGGCCGCAGCTCCTCGAACTCCTCAACCTTGCTCACGCCGAACCCTCTTCCCGCTTGCTCATGCCGATGGCGTTGCTTCCGGCGCCGCTCAGTGGAACTGCCCGGGCTTGTAGTCACCGGCCGGCTGCCGGGTGATGACGTTCATCCGGTTGGCCATGTTCATGAAGGAGACCAGGATGACCAGGGCGGTGAGCTGCTCCTCGTCGTAGTGCTCGGCGGCGCGCGCCCACACCTCGTCGCTGACCCCGCCGGCCGCGTCCGCGACCCGGGTCCCCTCCTCCGCCAGCTCCAGCGCGGCACGCTCGGCCTCGGTGAAGACCGTGGCCTCCCGCCACGCCGCCACCAGGTTCAGCCGCACCGACGTCTCGCCGGCCTCAGCGGCCTCCTTGGTGTGTATGTCGATGCAGGCGGCACAGCCGTTGATCTGGCTCACGCGCAGCGACACCAGTTCCTGCGTCACGGCCGGCAGCGGCGAGTCCTTGAGTGCCTTGCCCGCCGTCATGAGGTGCTTGATGGCCTTGCCGGCGGTCGGGTCGGTGAAGAAGTTCAGTCGCGCGTCCATGGTGTGCTCCTCAGTGGTCGTTCGTGGCTACACCCTCTGAGACGAGGCAGCCCGGACCCCTGTGACATGGACTGATGTGACCTGGCTCTCTCCCCCGCAGCGGACGGCGAAGGCGAGGGAAACAAGAAAGGCAAGGAGGATTGCTCACTCCTTGCCACTCTTAACTTATAGCGCACAGGGGGCCTTGCGGCAAGGCCCCGGCCGTGGGGCACAATCACGGACCCAGCTCGAAACCCGCCGAAATCGGAGACCCACTAAGTGCGTGTGTTGTCGTCGGAAATGGACTCCCTGTCCACCAGCGCGTTCGACCTTCCCGACCACCTCTCCCCCAAGGCCGACCCGGCACTGATCGACAGCGACGAGCAGCACTTCGCAGCCATCTCCGAGAGCCTCCGGCAGGCGATCGCCGAACTGTCCGACCGCCTCGAAGCCGCACGCAAGGCGCCCGGCGGCATCGGCCGGGAGGCGATGGACCGCGACGCGGAGATCCACCGCCTGACCGGTCGCCTGCGCACCCTGCGCCGCTTCGGCCTGGACCTGTGCCTGGGACACATCGTCCATGCGGACAACCCCGAGCCCGTGTACGTCGGACGCCTCGGCCTCACCGATAGCACGGGGCGCCGGCTGCTGCTCGACTGGCGCTCCCCCGCGGCCGAGCCGTTCTTCGCTGCGACCCACGCCAACCCGATGGGTCTGGCGAGCCGCCGCAGGTACCGCTGGACCCGCGGCCGGATCAGCGACTACTGGGACGAGGTGTTCACCGCCGAGGGGCTCGAAGGACACGCCGCGCTCGACGACCAGTCCGCGTTCATCGCCAGCCTGGGCAGCAACCGGTCGGCCCGGATGCGTGACGTGCTCTCCACCATCCAGGCCGACCAGGACGCCATCATCCGGGCGGGATCCCGTGGCGCTCTCGTCGTCGACGGCGGTCCGGGTACGGGCAAGACCGTCGTCGCTCTGCACCGCGCCGCCCACCTCCTCTACTCCGACCCCCGCCTCGGTCACCGCCGTGGCGGCGTGCTGTTCGTCGGTCCGCACCAGCCCTACCTGGCCTACGTCGCCGACGTCCTGCCCAGCCTCGGCGAGGAGGGCGTGCAGACCTGCACCGTGCGCGACCTCGTCACCGAAGGCGCCGGCGCAGCGGTCGAGACCGACCCGGGCGTGGCCCTCCTGAAGTCCTCCGCGGACATGGTGAAGGCGATCGAGGCCGCCGTCAGGTTCTACGAGGAGCCGCCCACCAAGGGGATGACGATCGTCACCCACTGGTCCGACCTCCGGCTGAGCGCCGGCGACTGGGCGGCGGCCTTCGAAGCGGTGGAGCCGGGCACTCCGCACAACGAGGCGCGCGAGCAGATACGGGAGGAGCTGATCGGCATTCTGATGGACCAGGACGGCGGCGAGGCCCCGCCCGAGCTGCTCCGCAGGTCGCTGCTGCAGGACCGCGAGCTGAACGGGGCCCTCAACCGTGCGTGGCCGATGATCGAGGCGGGCGACCTCGTCGGAGATCTGTGGTCGGTGCCCGCCTACCTGCGCAAGTGCGCTCCCTGGCTCGGCCCCGACGACGTTCGCGCACTGCAGCGCAAGGAGGCCCAGGCCTGGACGGTGTCCGACCTGCCCCTCCTGGACGCGGCCCGGCAGCGGCTCGGCGACCCGGAGGCGTCCGTGCGCAAGCGCCGGCACGACGCCTCTGTCGCCGCCGAGCGTGCGCGCAGGTCCGCCGCCATCGACAGCCTGCTGCAGAACGTCGTCATCGACGAGAGCGAAGGCGCGGTGGGGATGCTGCACGGACGGGACCTGCAGGACATCCTGATCGACGAGAGCGCACTGCCCGCCACCACGCCGGACCTGCTCGCCGGCCCGTTCGCGCACATCGTCGTGGACGAGGCCCAGGAGCTGACCGACGCCGAGTGGCAGATGCTGCTGCTGCGCTGCCCGTCCCGGAGCTTCACCATCGTCGGTGACCGCGCCCAGGCCAGGCACGGGTTCACGGAGTCGTGGCAGGAGCGGCTCGAACGGGTCGGGATCGACCGGATCAACGTGACCTCGCTGAGCATCAACTACCGCACGCCGGAAGAGGTCATGACGGAGGCCGAGCCGGCCATCCGTGCCGCGCTCCCGGACGCCAACGTGCCGACCTCCATCCGCAGCAGCGGCATCCCCGTCGTTCACGGATCCGTTGCGGATCTGGATTCGGTTCTCGGCACCTGGCTCGCTGCACACGCCGACGGAATCGCCTGCGTCATCGGCGATCCCACGTTCCGGGAGACCTCCCGCGTCCGGTCGCTGACGCCGTCGCTGTCGAAGGGTCTGGAGTTCGACCTGGTCGTCCTCGTCGACCCGGAGACGTTCGGCACGGGCATCGAAGGAGCCGTCGACCGCTATGTCGCGATGACCCGCGCGACCCGGCAACTCGTCATCCTCACCAGTTCCTGACGCCTTCCCCGCTCGGCCGCTGCCCGTTCCCGGTGCCGGGTGCACATGCGTGTCCCTATCCGTGCCCCTTGGCCGCCTCGTGCGACCAGGGGCACGGCGCGCGCAGGGGTGCCGACGGGCCGGCAGATTCGGCACTCTGTTGCGCAGGAGTGGACCGGAGTACTTTCCGCCCCATGGGGACACGCGCGCGGACCACCCGCATGACGTACAGATCGCTCCTGACAGCGGCCGTATGCCGCCCCTTTCGACCGGTCGACCGGTCCCGGCCCCGTAGGCGCCCACCGATGACGGCTCGCACCCGTACCCGTACGCGCACCTTGGCCACCGGCTTCGCCGCCGCCGCACTCGCCGTGACGCTCGTCCAGGCACCTGCGCAGGCCGCTCACGCCCCGCACCGCACCGGCTTCGAAACCGGCTTCGAACTCAGCGACGGAAGCCGCTGGACCACTCAGGACGAGGAACAGCGGCTCCTGGCGGCCCTCGACCGGTCGAGCGACCGCGTCGCCGTCCGCCGCATCGGCACCACCCGCCAGGGCCGGCCGCTCCAGCTGGTCCGCGTCGGCCCGGCCCGCCGCACCGCCGAAACCCTCCTTCTGGCCTGCAGCCAGCACGGCGACGAACCCGCGGGCCGGGAAGCCTGCCTCATCAGCATCCGCGACCTGGCCCACGCCACGGACCCGGACACGCTGCGCTTCCTCGAACGCACCACCGTCCTGGTCGTCCCCACCGCCAACCCCGACGGCCGCGCCGCCGACACGCGCACCAACGCGGACGGCGTCGACATCAACCGCGACCACCTCGCCCTCAAGGCCGCCGAGAGCCGCGCGCTGGCCGCTGTCATCCGGGACCACCGGCCCGACATCGTCTACGACCTGCACGAGTACGGCGCCACCCCGCCGTATTACGAGAAGGACCTGTTCGACCTCTGGCCCCGCAACCTCAACACCGATCCGCGCGTGCACCGGGAGGCACAAATCCTTTCGGCGGACTACGTACGCCCGGCCGCCCAGGACGCCGGGCACAGCACCGGCACGTACGGCATCTGGACCGACCCCGTCACCGGCGACCCGGTCAAACAGGTGGCCGGCGACGGACAGGAGCGGATCCTGCGCAACGCTTCCGGCCTCAAGCACGCCATCGGTCTGCTCATCGAGAGCCGCGTCAACCCGATGACGGACGCGGAGAAGGCGGACCCGGCCGTGAACAACCGGCGTCGCGTCGAGTCCCACCTCGCCGCGCTCGACGGGACCTTCGCCTTCGCGGACGAACGACGTGCGCACATCACCGCGGCCACGGCCGCGGCACGCGTCAAAGGCCTCGCCGACCGGGGCCCGGTCCACCTCGCCGGCGCCGACAACGAACCCGCACCCCCCGACCGGACCCTGCCCGACCCGCCCTGCGGCTACCGGCTGACCGCGGAGCAGTACGCGGACACCCAGGACGAGCTCGCCCTGCACGGCGTCAAGACCGTACCGTCGCCCGCGGGCGGTGCGCTGGTCCCGCTGCGCCAGCCGCTGCGGGCCCTGGTGCCGCTGCTGCTGGACGCCAGGGCATCGTACGAACTGACCGCGGCCGAACCCGTGGACCACTGCTGACGGCTGAGACGCAGGTGTGCGGGGCGGGACGTCACTCCGCCCCACACACCTCCGGGGCCTCCTTCTTCAGGCCGAGCAGCCGGAAGTAGTTCTGCCCGAGGGCGATGTGGCGGAACGCCTTGTCGCCCAAGGCCTTGTTGATGCGGCTGGTGACCTCGAGCTCCTGCTCGTAGACCGAATAGTCCTTGTCCCGGGACGCGACGAAGTCGGTGCCGGGAATGGCCCGGGTCGGATACCGGTCGAGGAACGCGGCGTACTTCTGCCGGACACCTGGCTTGCTGAAGTACTGGTCCTCCAGCACGCGCCAGCTGAGGTCCAGGTTCAGCTCGGGGTGGGCGTCCAGGAGCCTTGTCATGATGGCGATGTGCTCGTCAGGGTCCATGGTGGACAGTTCCTTGGACAGTCCCATGTGCGCCCACACGATCTTGTTCTGCGGGTAGCGCCTGAGGGTCTCCTCCATCAGGTGGAGGTACTTCAACGGTTCCTTGTCGTTGCCGAGATCCGAGTGAATGGTGATCGGGATCCCCCGGTCCCGCAGCACCTTCATGAACGGCGCCCAGTTCTTGATGTTCTCGCTGGTCGCGGACGTGTGGTGATTGGGGAACAGCGCCTGCTTGACGAGGTTCACCTCCCCCGCCCACCGGAACATCCCCGGGAACTCCTTGTCGTAGAGCGCGATCCCGGGCGGGATCGTCTCGGGGTGGTTGAGGTCCATGAAGGTCATGGAGAGCGCGAGGTCGGGGTCCTTCGGCTTCGCCTCCATGTAGTTCACGGCGTTGGCGAAGTCGTTCTTCATGCTCGGCACCACGGGTGTGCCGGGACAGTTGAGGTAGTAGGTGCAGTCGGAGTCCACCGGCAGCATCTGCCCGATGCCGTAGATGCTCGCGTGGTGGACACCGCTCTTGTTCAGATAGCCGTTGAGCTCCTCGAACGGAACCGGCCGGCCACCGAACGGACGGAAGTGGAGGTGGCTGTCGACCACCGAGGTGTACGGCTCTCTCGCACGGTCGAAACAGCCGTGTTCCGCCAAGGCGCTGCCCGCGCCTGCCGGAGAGGCGGCGACGGCCACCGCCGTCAGAACCGCGCCGGCGATACCGAGGCGCCTGCTGATCCGGGTCGCGCTGCTGATGACGGCCTCCGCTCATTCCGTGCGAACGGAGGCCGGGCCAAGCCTTCGAGAAGGTGCCGGCACACCGCACACTTTCGTCACAGAGCGCTACTGAATCATTCCCCCGCACGCGTACGGGAGGGCGCGCGGGGTGCACCTGAAGCATCCTCACCGGCTTTCACACCTACAGGTGGCACCGCGCTCCCCCACCCGGCGGACACGGGGATCTGCAGCACGGATCCGGGCGGCCAGGTCCGCGTAGGGGACGGTTCTCCCGTCCGCAAACCACGCGACTGGCGGCGACACCTTGAAGCACTCAAAGCAATCCTTATCGAGATGCCGAATGCCTGGCGCCTACCTTATGGTTCGCGTAAGCGCGGTGACGTACGAGGAGCGGGAGCACAAGCGTGGACACAGGCATGAAGACGATCGGGCTGATCGGCGGGATGAGTTGGGAGTCGACGGCGGAGTACTACCGGATCCTCAACGAGCGGACGCGTGAGCGGCTCGGTGGTCTCCACTCGGCCCGCTGCGTGCTCTACTCCGTGGACTTCGCGGAGATCGAGCGGCTGCAGGTCCAGGGCCGATGGGCGGAGGCCGGCGAGGTTCTGGCCGGCGCCGCCCGGTCGTTGGAGGCGGCCGGTGCCGAGCTGCTGCTCATCTGCACCAACACCATGCACAAGGTCGCCGGCTCCGTCGAGGCGGCTGTCTCGGTCCCGCTCCTGCACCTCGCGGACGCCACCGCGGCCGCCGTCCGCGCCGCGGGACTGCGCCGAGTGGGGCTGCTGGGCACCGCGTTCACCATGGAGCAGGACTTCTACCGGGGCCGGCTCGCGGCGGGCGGGCTCGACGTGTGCGTCCCGGACACCGAGGGGCGTGCGCTCGTTCACCGGGTGATCTACGAAGAACTGTGCGTGGGTGTCGTCCGCGAGGAGTCGCGTACTGCCTACCGCCGGGTCGTCGAGGAGCTCGTCGCCGCGGGCGCCGAGGGCGTCATCCTGGGGTGCACCGAGATCGAGCTGCTCCTCCGCCCCGAGGACAGCCCCGTACCGCTCTTCCCCACCGCCCGCCTGCACGCCGAGGCAGCGGTCGACGCGGCCCTGGCCGGGCACGCCGGTTGAGGGGTGGCGCCTGCGGCCCATTCGCGGCCGACGGGGACTCCGGTGTTCAGTTCGGCAGGTTGCGGGTGGGTGCTTCGGCGGCGGCCTTGAGGTCGCGCAGCCACGCTTCGAGGCCCTGACGGAGGATCTCGGTCGCAGCAGGGACGTTCGCTTCGACCTCGGCACCGGTGTGGGTCTCTTCGGTGCTCACGCGGACGCCGTCCTTGACCTCGGTGAAGTTCCATACATGGACACCGTCGATGCGCAGCCCTTCGGCGACCGCGGGGCCTGTCCAGCGGATGCAGGAGTTGCGCTTGAGCTGTTCGACGGTGGAGGTGATCTCCAGGCTGGTGGCGGGAGTCGAGGGGTTGGGAGGCACGGGGGTCGTCCACCGGAACGCCGAACCCTTGCGGAACGGGCCGTGGTCGAGGCGTTTCATGGTCGTGATGCCCCCTTGCCAGGACGGCCAGCGCTCCACGTCGGTCTGCAGCTCCCAGATGGTGCGCAGCGGTGCGTGGATCACGGTCTCGGTCCGGGAGCGGACGAGGGCGTCGGGGTCGACGCCTTCTCCGCGGCAGGTGAGGGATTTGGCGGGGTGAGAGGCGGTGGCGACGGCCCCGGCCGGTGCGGCAGCGGTGCCCAGGATGCCGATGGCGGCGAGCGGGACGGTGAACCGGGCGGCGCGCATGCGGGTGCTTCGGGTGCTACGGATGCCGGCCATGGTGTTCCCTCCGTGTAGATGGCTAGATGCTCGAACCTTCGTTAGGAGTTATAACGCGACAGGAAGTGAGGGGTCAACAGGTGCGTGATAGCCTCTAACTGAATCTTGAAGGTGTAGCCACGCAGACGGGGAAGGTGGCAGGCCATGGCGACGACGGACGCGAGCAACCCGCGGGAGCGCTATCGCACCCAGGTCCGCACGGAGATCAAGAAGCACGCCTGGGAGCAGATCGCCACGGCGGGCACGTCCGCGCTCTCCCTCAACGCGATCGCCAAACAGATGGGCATGAGCGGACCCGCGCTCTACCGCTACTTCGCCGGCCGCGACGATCTGATCACCGAACTCGTCCGGGAGGCGTACCGGAGCCTCGCCGAAACCCTCCGCACGGCCTCCGCCGCCGGTGCCGATCTGGCCGCACTGGCCCACGCCCTACGAGCCTGGGCCCTGGAGGACCCGCAGCGGTATCTCCTCATCTATGGCACCCCCGTCCCCGGCTACCAGGCACCCGAGGACGTCACCGGCATCGCCGACGAGATCATGAAAACCCTGCTCGACGCGTGCGCGGAGCTCGCCCCGGGCGGGCCCGCGACTCCGTTCACCGCCCACCTGGAAGAGCACCGGGACTGGGCGGACGGCCACCCCGCCCCGCCCGCGGCCCTCCACAGGGCCCTCGCCGTCTGGACCCGGCTGCACGGCGTCCTGTCCCTGGAAGTCGCCGGCCACTTCACCAACATGGGCTTCGACCCCGCTTTGCTCTTCGCAGCCGAACTGGACGACCTCATGGCACGCCCGGCCTGACGACGCACACGGCCGGGCCTACCCGAACCCGTGCTGAACACCGGCCACCACACCACGCTGCCCCGATCGCATGGCCACGGCGTGGTTGAGGTGGAAGAACGGGCGCGCCAGTGGCATCCAGCGCCGCAACGCGGCCTTCCTGACGCTGACGTGCTCGGTGAAGGCGGCCACGCAGCCGTGCCCGCCGTCGTCTTTCACACGCCAGCGCACGTTGCCGGTGAGGTCCCCTTCGAGTGCCGCCTCCAGGACACGCTCGACCGGATCGTCGACGAGTGGTGTCAGCCGTACCGTCAGCTCGTAGGGCAGCACCGACCTGATGACGATCTCGCACTCCCGCTCTCCGGTCCGCTTCACGGAACGGAAGGCCGGCCACCATCCGGGGTAGTGCTCGATGTCGGCAAGCTTCGCGTACATGGCGCCGGGCGGGAGCGGTGCCCTCCAGAGCCCGGCGAAGCGCATCTCGTGACGGCTCACGTCAGCCCCCTGGTCGGCTGTGCACCCCGGGGCACCCGGAGGTGGTTGCGGGTACGGGCGAAGAAGGCGGCGGTTCCGAGCCCCCACATGAGGAGGAACCACAGGGGGCCGAGCAGGAGGTGCCCGTACGGGGTGTCCGTCGAGGTGAAACCTGCGGCGACGCTGACCTGCGTCGGACCGTAGCCGGGGAGCAGTTGGAGCCCGTCCTTGTCGGCTCCCGTGTTGCTCATGGGGTTCTGCAGCATGGTGTCGAGCAGACTCGCCATGATGATGACGAACAGCGCCGCCAACTCGTTGCGCAGAAACGCCCCGAGGAGGACGCCGATACCGCCGTAAGCGACCGCGGCGGTGAACAGGCCGAGGGCGAGGAGCCCCGGCCGGACGGGATCCCAGTACCAGCAGATGACGGCCGTGGTGTAGCCCGCGATGAGGGCGGAGGCGACGGTCATGGCGATGACCTTGCTCAGGAGCAGGAAGGTACGGGGGTAGCCGGCGAACGCGAGCCTGCGGTCGAAGGCGAGGGACTTGAAGGTCGTGATGAACATCATGAAGCCGACGATGAGCGTGACCGTGTTGACGGCCCCGGACACCATCGTCAGGTGATTTCCGTTGACGGTGACGGTACGCCCCGTCGCGCGCAGCAGGAACCGAGCCGGCGCCGGGGTGACGAACAAGTGCTCCAGCGTCAGCCAGAGCGGGATGTACGCGACGACCAGCACCGAGGCGAGGTGGTTGCGAGCGTGTTCCAGGAGGGCGAACGAGGCGCCCGTGCGAAGGCCTCGCCGTCTACGGTCCTGCCTGCGGTTCACCGGTCGGCCCCTCGCGTCGTCACCGGACGCATCACGTCGGACTCCCCCGGTGCCGCCACTCCGTCACGCAGGCGGAGCACGACGTCGAGCCGCTGGGTGTCCCAGGCCAGGTGCGACACGACGAGGACGCAGCGTCCCTGCTCGCGGAGCCGGGCCGCGACGTCCCAGAAGCGGAGGTACGTCTCCCAGTCGAAGCCCTGGTAAGGCTCGTCCAGCAGCAGCACGTCCGGGTCGTGCATGAGCGCCAGGGTGAGATTGAGCTTCTGCCGGGTGCCTCCGCTGAGGGCCTCCACGCGGGTGTGCCGGTATTCGGTGAAGCCGAGTTCTTCGAGCAGTTCCTCGGCCCGGTCGAGCCCGTCCAGGTCGTAGGCGGTCCGGAACCAGCTCAGGTGCTGGTCGACGGTGAGGGAGTCGTTGAGCACGGTCTCCTGAGGGCAGTACCCCAGGGAGCCGGTGTGCTCGACCTTGCCGGAGTCTGCGGCGGTCTGGCCGCACAGGATGCGCAGCAGCGTGCTCTTGCCGGAGCCGTTCTCGCCCACGACGCCTGCCAGTGTGCCGGGCTCCAGGCCGAACGAAACGCCTCGAAGCACTCGGCGTGACCTGTAGGACTTGTGTACGTCGTGCACGCGCAGGGCGTGCGGGGTTCGGGGCACGGCGAGTGCTTCCTCCTGTGCGACGAAGCGGTCCGCAGCCCGCAGCCCGCAGTGGTCGTCATGGGCCTCCGCCCACCGCATAACGACGCCCACGATCGGGGAGTTACGCCTCCCGCCCCCGCCGGGCCATGCCGGGCTCCCTCGGGTCACGGTGCCAGGTAGGAGTGGAAGACGTTCTCCGGGTCCCATGCGGCTTTGAGCTCCTGCAGCCGGTCCCAGTCGGCGGGTGCGTACGAGCGCCTGGCACGGGAGGCGTCGGCTTCCAGGTCCGTCTCGGCGACGTAGCGCCCGCCGTGGCCCGGCGGATCGGCCGATGCCATGGCGTCGCGCAGCCACCGCGCGTTGGCGGCGTCCGCGGCCGGGTCGTCCCAGATCGCGTAGCACACGAGGTAGGACTCGCCGAGCGGCGAGAAGGCCATGTTCCTTAGCAGAGCGGGGTCTTCGGATACGGGCTCCACCGGCACGAGCGCGAGGGACTTGCCGGAGGGGGCATGGGCTATCGCGTCGGCCATACGGTTCAGCTGTGTCTCGTACGACTCCTCCGACCACAGCGTGTCGGCCGCGTACCGGTGCGCCGAAGGCCATGCGACATCGGCGCCCCGGTGCAGGCGGGCGAACGACGTCGGCTCGGGCTCCTGCCGGAGGACCGTGCTGTCGGCGAGGGGGCAGGACCCCGCGGGCGCAACAGCGGCGAGTGCTTCTTCTTGCGTCGCGGCGAACGCGGTCATGCCGAGCAGGATCCGCGGACCGGCCGGTGTCGTGGGGGTCGGTTCACCGGAAGCCGTGAGGACCAGGGCCGTCTCGACGTTCACCGGGAGTTCGCGTGCGACCTGTTCCGTCCAGGCCGCCACGGGACCGGCTGCGGTCAGCGGGAACGTGAGCCTGGTGGTCACGACGGCCCCCGGGTGGGGGTGCAGACGGAGCCGGAAGCGGGTGACGACGGCGAAGAAGCCGGGCCCCGCGCCGCGGGCGGCCCAGAAGAGGTCGGGGTTCTCGGTCTCGCTGCAGGTGACCGTCCGGCCGTCGGCGGTGACGGCGCGGACCTCCAGGACGTCGGCGCATGACGGTCCCCAGGCGCGAGAGTTCCAGCCGAGTCCGCCGCTGAGCAGGAACCCGCCCACCGCGACGGAGGGGCAGTGGCCCACCGGAAAGGCGAGGTCGTACGGAGTCAGCGCCCTGACCAGGTCCTCTCCGGTGGCGGCGGGCTCCACAGCGGCCGTCGCCGACCCGGGGTCGATGCTGCACCGCCGCAGCCGGGAGAGATCGATCAGCAGGCTTCCGTCGCGGAGCTGGGAGCCGGACCAGTTGTGTCCACCGGAACGGATCGAGATGCGGAACCCCTCGGAGCGTGCATAGGCGAGAGCCTCCGGAACGTCCTGCTCGGACGCCGCCTGCACGATGGCTTCGGGGAAGCGCTCCGGCTTGAGCCCGTTCCACACCGCGGCGGCCCTCGCGCTGTCGTACGCGCGGTCGCCTCGCCGGATCAGGGTTCCTTCGAAGCGTGCTGAGGGTGAGGGTGAGCGCCCGGGCATCCTCGCCTCCTCGGTGGCCTGTTGCGGCCGGCGGTGTGGGCCGACCGGTCAGCGGGTTGTCAGGCCGAAGACCACGATGAACAGGAGATAACAGAGCACCACTGCCGCGGCACCCACCACGTGGACGCGGAGGCTGCGCGCGCGGCTGGGTGCAAGCCAGAAGCCCAGAGCCCCGTTCACCAGAGGCATCAGAATCCAGGTCAGTATGCTGACGCTCAGCACGTTGCTGATGAACAGGCCTATGTATCCGGGTACGTCGAGATCGTCCAGTTCGCGCCCGACGGTCAGGTTCAGCACCATGACGGTGGGATAGAGCGCGAGGATCACGGACATGGCCTGCTTCCAGTCGGGCGGAGCAGCGTCCTGTGCGCCCTTGCCGAAGCGGAACCAGCCGCTGAACGCGGAGCCGACCTTGTGCACGTCGTAGGAGACGAAGTAGGCGCGCCCCTCGTCGAGCAGCCTGCTGCGGGTATCGGACTCGAGCCAGTCCTCAAGGTGCTCGCGGGAGTCGAACCGGAAGACGGCGACCCACCGTTCCTCGACCCCCTCGACCGGTTTGAACAGCTCGGATCCCATGAACCCGGGGAAATTCTCCTGCGCCTCGAGGACCTTCTCCTGCCATCCCAGGAAGTCCTCCTCGCGCCCGGACTTCACCTGGTGGGAGATGACGGCGGTGACGGTCTCGGGGGTCTGCTCGGCCTTCGTACCGCCGCGGAGCACCTCTTGCGTCGGATCCTCTTCGAAAAGGCCCCGGCCTTCGGCGAGCAGTTGCCGCCTGCGATCCGATTCCAGCCAGGCGGTCAGGTACTCGATCCCGGAGAACCGGAATACCGCCACCCATTCGTTCTCGGATCCGACGCCGGGCGGGTACACCTCGGAGCCCTCGAACCCGTCGAATTCGCGGGCCGCCTCGTTCGTCCGGTTCTGCCAGCGCTGGTACTCGTCGACGTGACCTGCGCGCACTTTCTGCGAGGTCACAACGGTGGCGTTCTCGGCCGTGGAGTCGCGGCTTGCACGTGGACTCACCTGGAGTAGCCTAGTCGATAGGGTATTTACAGGGCAAACCGGGCGTTTTGCTTGCCTGCTCCGCGAGCCCCCTCCGCAGCGGGAGACCGACGCCGATGGGAGACGCCTCGATGGAACACAAGGAGCTCATCACCGAGGCGGTGCGCCTTGCCACCGAATCCGTGGAGAACGGCTGGGGCGGCCCCTTCGGTGCAGTGATCACCCGCGACGGAGAGATCATCGCCCGTGGACAGAACCGGGTCCTCCTGACCGGAGACCCGACGGCCCACGCCGAAGTCGAAACCATTCGCAAGGCCGTGCAGTACCTCAACCCGGAAGCGCCGTCGATCGCCGAAGAGCACCAGAACGAGAGCACTCTGGAATACGTCCCCCGCCCTGAAGGCTCACCGGACCCCGTACCCGAACGGGCCCGCATGCTCCAGGGCTGCTCCATCTACATCAGCGGCGCTCCGTGCCCGATGTGCATGAGCGCCATCTACTGGTCCCGGATCGATGCCGTCTACTTCAGCTGCGCCCTGGAGGACACCCGGCGCATCGGTTTCGACGACTCATTCCAGTACGAGGACTTCGCGAAGCCGCTCGACGAGCGGCGGATCAAGATCGAGCAGCTCCATCCCGAAATCGGTGCGCACGCCTACGACGCCTGGACGAACAAGGCGAACCGTCACCCGTATTGAGCGGCCGCCGGCCGCCGGCGGTGCTGCCGATGGCGCCGTGAGGGGCTCCGCCACCGCGGCACCGCCGCCGTACCGAGCAGGACTGACGACTTGGGAACTACAGGAGAGCGTACGAATCCGAAGCACCGGGTGCTGTTCGTGTCGACGTTGACCAGGCAGGTCCTACTCCTGGACAGGGCTCCGTCTGAGCCTGCGCGGCGGTACTCCCGGCGGCCAGGACGGCCACTTGGGTCGGGATCCGGCGCCGCCCCTCCGTCGGCCGGCTCGCCGTCAGCCGACCCGCCGGGCCAGCACCTGCCCCGGCCAGGCTCCGGACAGGAACCAGCCGGTGGGAACAAACCCGTTCCGCTTGTAGAACCCGACCAGTTCACCCCCGCCGCCCGCCCAGCAGTCGACCCGCAGCAGCTTCACATCGGCCCGCCGGGCCTCCTCGGCGGCATGGGCCAGGAGCGCCGCCCCGATACCCCGGCCGGCGTACCGCCGGTCGGAGACCAGCAGCCGGACGTACCGCTCCGGTTCTTCTGCCGGTGCGATCGGCATCTGCGGGCTGGGTCCGGAGTCCAGCACCAAGGCTCCGACAGGCACCCCGTCGAGCTCCGCGAGGTAAGGGGCGTTCTCGGTCGTGTACCGCTCCACCCTCGCTACCCCGCCGGGCCTTTGCGAATAGGGCGTCGTGCCCCACTGCTCGGTATTGCCACGGGCGTTCATCCAGGCCACCGCGGAGTCGAGCATGCCCAAAACGGCCGGCGCGTCGGCCAGGCCGCCCGGTCTGATCCGTATGCCATGAGTGGTGTCGTTCACGACCGAAGCTTAGGCACGCACGAATGGGCCCGGCCCTGCCGGCCACCCATAAACGATGGATCAGCAGGTGGTGTTCCGGCGAGGGGCGTGAGGAGGTTCCGGCCGTCCTCGGCTCCACCGCCCGGGGGCCGTGGGCGGCATCTTCTACGGAGAGCAGGGCGGCGGACTGCTGGGGGCGCTCCAGCGCATCGAGTTCCACCGCTACGCCCGCGAGATGTCCCGGCGCGGGTACCCCGCGCCGACGTGCTCACCGGCACCGCCACCCTCTTCAGGGTCCGCACCCTGCGCGAGATCAGGTCCGCCCGGCTGGAGGACCGCATCGGCGGCGGCTCCTCGTACTATTCGCCGGCCTCCCTGACGGAGGACGACGAGATGACCGAGGCGGTCCGCACCCTGGGCTACCGCACCGCCTCCCCGCCGGGCTGCGCGGTCGTCACGGAGGTCATGACCACCCTCCCCAAGCTCTGGCACCAGCGGCTGCGCTGGCAGCACGGGGCCGAGAACCTGCGCGACTACGGCTGGACGCGCGATTCTGATACCCCGTCAGGGGCGGCTCACCGGTTGGCCTTGATCTCCTTCATGGTCAGGTGGGATTCGAGGCGGAGGACGGCGGGCAAGCAGCTGAGTTTGCCGGTGAGGAAGGCCTCGTAGGCGGCGTGGTCGGCCACGGCGACGCGGATGAAGTAGTCGGGGCGCCCGTACATACGGCGGAATTCGACGACCTCGTCGTAGGAGGCCACCGTGTCCTCGAACTCCTCGAAGCTCTTGCGGTCCTGGGCGTAGATCTCGACGTCGACGAGGACCTCCAGCCCGCGGCCCGTGGCCTCGGAGTTGATGACGGCCCGGTACCCGGCGATGACGCCGGTCTCTTCCAGCCGCTTGACCCGCCGCAGGCAGGGCGGCGGGGTCAGGCCGACCCGCTTGGCCAGCTCGACGTTGGTCAGCCGCCCGTCCTGGCGGAGATGAAACAAAATTTCTCGATCAACGTCATCCAGGCTCACTTCGTTGCTCACAGGCCCATCATAGAGCGACGAATAGCAACCATATGAGGCGGGATTCTTCCTAAAATTTCTCTATGCACATAAGCCCTGCTGTCACCGAGGGCCGTCCTCGGCCTGCGCCCGCTCCCGTCCCTCCGCCCACCGGACCGTCCGACGCGCGGGCGGCGTTCAACGACTCCGCGGGCGCCGGCCTGGGATTCATCCCACTCGGCCTCGCGTTCGGGGCGCTCGTGACCCACTCGGGCCTGGACTGGTGGTGGGCGGGGCTGTCCGCGACGCTCGCCTTCGGCGGGTCGTTCGAGTTCCTGCTCATCGGCATGGTCACGGCCGCGGCCTCACTGGCGGCCGTCGCGCTGTCCGCGTTCATGGTGAACGTCCGGCACGTCTTCTACGCACTGTCCTTCCCCCTGCACCGCGTACCCGGCCGCCTCGGCAAGGCGTACGCCACCTTCGCCATGTGCGACGAGGCGTACGCACTGACCACCGGGAAGCAGGCCCGCTCCTGGTCCGGCCGGCGCATGGTGTGGCTGCAGTTCTTCCTGCACCTGTACTGGGCGGGCAGCGCGGTGGCCGGAGCCCTGCTCGGTTCCCTCATCCCGGACAGCGTCACGGGCCTGGACTTCGCCCTCACCGCCATGTTCACGGTCCTCGCCCTCGACGCCGTCCGGGACCTGCGGGGCGACATGCCCACCCCTGCGCTCGCCCTGCTCAGTGCCCTGGCCGCCCGGCTCCTCTTCCCGGGCCAGATGCTCCCGGCCGCCTTCGCCCTGTTCACCGCCGCCCTCCTGGCCCGCCACTTCACCACCGGCAGGAAGCCGACCCATGCCTGACACGCGCTACGCCATCGCCGCCGTCCTCGTCGCCGCCGCCGTCACCTGGGGCCTGCGGGCCCTCCCCTTCGCCGCCCTCACACCCCTGCGCTCCAGCAGCATCGTCCGGTACCTCAGCACCCGCATGCCCGCCGGCGTCATGGTGATCCTCCTCGCCTACTGCCTGCGCGACCTCCCCCTCACCCACACCCGAACCCTGGCCCCGCTGGCCGCCCTTGCCGTCACCGTCAGCCTGCACCTGTGGCGCCGCAACGCGCTGCTGAGCATCCTCGGCGGCACAGCGACCCACGTGATCCTGGCCAGCACGGTCTTCGCTTCCTGAAGCCCAGCCCGACTCGACAACCTGCACCGGGCACCGGGCACCACTTTTGCGGCGCCCGGCCACCACTCGGCTGCTCGGACCGGCCCCGTCGGCACAGACGTCACGGGGCCGCAGTCCGGCACTGCCACTACCGAAGAAGAACCAGCTCAGGCAGCGATTTCCGACGCACTGGCGCCATTAATGGAATGCACCGATCCGGTCACAGACATCGACCCGCCGAACGGCTTCCACGCATCCACCGGCGCTGCAGAGTACCGCGGGTCGAATCCAATGTGAAGGGTTGACCCCTTGATCGTGGCATGTATTCTCTAATTGAGACACGGCATCGTTTAGGAAGACCTCGGTAGACCCCGGAGGGATCCTTGTTAGACCGGTTCGGTTGGCAGCCGCAAGTCAGCAATCCAGTTACCTTCAGTGGGCGCATCCACAACGAAGCTTACCTTCGCGGGGCGCACGGTTTCATCAGGGCGTCCGCCCATGACCGTGCAGCCGTTGAATTACCCACTCCTTCCCCGATGCACCGGAAGGGTGGCCATGCATAGATATGTCCAGGCGTTCTGGAGTGCGGGCATTTAGGCGTGACGCGCGATGCCGGTCGGCATGCGCGACAACATTCTTGAGGATTTCGCCAAGAATTGCGCAGAGTCCGCCATTTATGCAAGACCAGAAAAATCACCCATAACGCAGGGCCGTGATGCCCTCGCCGCGTCGACCCCCAGCCCTGGCCGACGCCCCCGCCGCCTCCAGGTAGGGGCGGCGTCTTGATGTCCGCCTAGTGCTGCGCGCCCCTGCCCGGCCACCGAGGTCAACCCGGATCACCCGGATCCACTCCCTTGCGCGCCCCATTCGTAATTTTCGTCATTGCCGTCAGCTGACGCGAGTGGATTGAGCGCGCCCAAAAACGACTCCGCCCGCGACCCTTTCGCAGGGAAATTACAGCAACGGCATCTCACTGAACAGGGGAAAGTCTTGACTCAAACGTCTTCCGGTCGGCATATCGAGATCGCCTGGCCCGACCTGGGTATCACCGTGACCGCGAAACTCGACGGCCGCAACACCGAACTTGCCGACGCACTCTGGGAGGCATTGCCCTACCAGAGTCTGCAGGGACACGCGCTGGTAGCGGGACAGCATCTGTATCACGCGGCACCGATACCATCGCTGCTGCATCTGTCCGCGTCCACTCGGATACCGGATCGACGCGAAGCGCCCGATGGAACCGTATTCTGCTCCGCGCTTCAGCATTTGGGCATCAAGTACGGCACGCTGACCGAACCGATGCCGGCATCCCCGGTGGGACAAATCCGGCCGGAGGACATTCCCGCACTCCAGGAAGCCGGGCGGGCGGTCTGGGATTCGGTCTATTCGACGAAGAAGCCGATCCTGGTGGAGGTCCGCAAGGCGGGCACCGAAGGCGGCCACCGCATTCCGCTGCTGACCGCCGCAGATCCCGACGCGAGCCGTCTCCTCCACGACGTGTACACCGCGACCGAGCGGGCTTGGCTGTCCCCGCCCCAGGAGCTCGCCGATCTCCACGAGGGGGTGATCCCTTCCGGGGCGGGAAGCTTCGAGACGGTGCTGCCCACGCTGTTGTTCGTCAACGGCGAGACCCGCCCGCTGGGGTACGCCACCTACGGTGGTCTGGTCCGGGCCGCGGTCCAGGACATGCCGATGGATTCCTTGCGTCACATGGCGCGCCTGCTGGTCGGCCTTCCGGCCGAGTTCCTGGGCTACTGCGGCCTGGAACAGCTTTGGAGTTTCACCCAGCGCTTCCTGGCCTGCCTCGACCAGCTCGATCGCGACGATTTCCTGAGCGTGGTGAACCAACTGGCCCTCTACGTGAACTGCTTGGGCGGCTGGAACCTGCACTTGTACCCGTGGGACTCCGGAGATCACCTGCGCCAACTGCGCCCCAGTGAATCGGTCCACCAGTCGTGAGCCGACTCCCCGAACGCACAGAGGCCCTTGTCATCGGCGGCGGTGTCATCGGCAACTCCATAGCGTGCCTGCTCGCCGAGGCAGGCGTCGGTACCGTCCTGCTGGAGCGTGGCGCGCTCGGATCGGGATCGTCCGGGACCACCGCGGGCGTTGTGCGTACCTACTTTCCCGGCAACGCGCTCATCAGCAGCCTTGCCGTCCGGAGCCTGGCGGCTTATCACGCCTTCACCGAACGGACCGGGACCGACCTCGGTTTGAAGCGCATCGGCTTGCTCGTGCTCTTCTCCGACGAAGAGCAGGTGCAGGACTTCCGGCACACCCAGGCTGCCCAGCAGGCAGCCGGCGTGGACGTGGAACTCGTGACCGCTGCCGAAGCGGCGCGGCTCAACCCGCTGGTCGACGAGCGAACCGTCCTGGCTGCAGCCTGGGCGCCCGAGGCCTACGCCGTCGATCCCGCCGCGATCGTGCGCGGCTATGCCACCGCCGCCCGGCAGGCCGGCGCCGTCCTGCGGACGGAAACACCCGTCACCGGCATCGACCCGGACGGGCGGGTCCACACGGCTGCGGGCAGCATCCGCGCCGACACCATCGTCTGCGCGGCAGGCCCCTGGGCGGGAACGGTCGCCGCCATGGCCGACGTGCAGCTGCCCGTGGCCACCTACCCCGTCGAAATGCTCCTGACCGACGCCCCCGGCAGTGCCCCGCACGACGCTCTGCCGATGACCATGCACCCGTCCAGCCTGCGGATTCGCAGCTGGGGAGACCGCATCCTCGTCGGGATGGGCCGCCCCGCTCCGGAGGAGACCCGGCAGACCTGGCTGCAACGGGTTTCACGCCACCTCGGCACGACCTACCCGGCCCTCGCCGGAAAGGGCCTCGAGCACGGGTGGAGCGGAGACCTGGATGTCAGTCCGGACGGAATGGCCTTCATCGGCCGCGATCGCTCCCGCCCGTTCTTCTACGCGGCCGGATTCTCCGGTCAGGGGCTGTGCCAGGCACCTGCCGCCGGAGAGATCATCCGAGACCTCGTGCTCGGCAAGGAATCCTGGATCGACACGGCCGGCCTCTCCACCGACCGCTGCCTCAGCGGTTCGGCCGAGGCCGGCTAGGAAAGGCCGCTCCACCGGGCGGCAGGCGAAGGTTGTCCTGCCGCCCGGTGGCGGGTCGGGGTTCGCGGAGCGTCCGCAGGAGATCGCCCGGTCACGACGCAGCGGCGCCGGGCATTTGTTCCATTCTTTCGAGAGGAAAACCCATGGTCGAGCACACTGGCGGAGAGTTCGTCCGGGAGATGATGCGATGGCACTTCAGCCCGGAGACCGGATCACCGTTCTGGCTGAAACGGGCCGAGACCCTCGGCTTCGATCCGCTGACCGATGTCCGGGACTTCGACGACCTCGGCTTGTTCCCCAATGTGGTGGACGAACTGCGCGACGTCGGCATCCGTGAACTGATCCCCCGTGGCTACGGTGACGAACACGGGGCGGCCGTCTACGAGAGCGGCGGCACCACAGGGCAGCCCAAGCGAGTGATGTACGCCGCGGAATGGCACCGGCGCAGCGTCGAGTGGTTCAGTGAGCGACTGGATGCTCACGGCGTACCTCGAAATGTCGACTGGCTCAGTGCGGTTCCCACCGGGCCGCACAACGTCGGAGCGATGGCGGTCGATGCCGCGGTGTCCCGGGGTGGGCTGAACTTCAGCATCGACCTGGACCCGCGATGGGTGAAGAAGCTGCTGGCGCAGGGTCTGACGGACATGGCCGAGGCCTATACCGATCATCTCATCGAGCAGATCGGTTACATTCTGGCCAGCCAGGATGTGGGCGTCCTTTTCGCCACCCCGCCGATGCTGGAGCGCCTCGCGCAGCACGACGACCTGGTCGAGTTGGTGAACCGGAAGGTTCGCGCGATCATCTGGGGTGGTACGCATCTGGACGCGGACACCCGGGATCTGCTGCGCGACGAGGTGTTCACAAGCGCCAAGTTCGTCGGCGGGTACGGCGGCACGATGATGCTGGGCACATCGGTGGAGCGACCCGGCCTCGGTGACGACGAGCCGTGCGTGTTCGACTCCTTCGCTCCGTACACCACGTTCCGGGTGACCGACCCCGACACCGGCCTGGTGGTTCCGTACGGCGAGCGCGGGCAGATAGTCCTGCATCACATGAGCCGAAGCGCCTTGTTCGTCAACAACATCGAGCGGGACTACGCCACCCGAATCGCACCGTTGGACGGGGGCTTCGGTGATTCGGTCGCGGACGTCACGCCCGCGGCGTCCTTCGACGACACGAAGGTGATCGAGGGCGTGTACTGATGCTGCCCTTGGACGTTCTAGGCCCCGGCGGCCCCTATCGGTCCCGGCGCCAGGAGACCATTCGAGACATTGCCGGAACCCCGGTGGCGACCCTGAGTCTCGCGCCCTCGCTCTACGTCACCCGCGCGATCAAGGCCCTGCGCCGTGCGCCGGCGCTGCCCGTCGACGCACGGATCGCGGCGTTCGCGCAGGCGGGCCGGGCCTTCGCCACGCAGTCGGTCGCGGGAATGACGGCGCAGGAATATCAGCACACCGTCAGCTCGGTCACCGGGATACCGATCACGGTGGTGCGCAGTGCCACCGACGACATCGCGCGGGCCGCCGAGCGGATCCACCACAGCGTGGAGAACGCGCGGCCGGCCGCCGCGGTCGGCTCGTGGCGCGATCCGCGGGCCCGGGGCGGTGCGGCGGTGTGGACCCGGCGCGGTGAGGTGTTCGCTGTCCATGCGGCGGGCAATCACCCTGCGGTGCACCAGGGTTGGTTCGATGCCCTCGCGCTCGGCTATCGCGTTGCCGTGCGCCCCTCCCGTCGTGAGCCGTTCACTCCGCACCGGCTGATCACCGCCCTGCGCGAAGCAGGCTTCGGCGACGAGGGAATCGCGCTGCTGCCCACCGACCACAACGTGGCCGACGATATCCTCCGGCACGCCGACTTCGGAATGGTGTATGGCGGTGCGGACGTCGTGGCCAAATATGCGGGCGATGGACGCATCCTGCCGCAGGGCCCCGGGCGCTCCAAGATACTCATCACCGCCGAAACCGAGTGGGAGCCGATCGTCGACACCATCGTGGAGTCGATCAGCGGTGGTGGGGGCGTCGGTTGCGTCAACGCCACCGGCGTACTGGTCGAGGGCGACCCCTCCCCCGTGGCCGCGGCGATCGCCGAACGCCTCGCCGCGCTGCCCAGCCTGCCCGCTACGGACGAACGCGCGGTCCTGCCCGTGATGCCCATCGGTCCCGCCCGCCGGTGGGACGAGCATCTGCGGCAGCGGGCAGCGGGCACCAAGGCGTGGCTCGGCGGTGACGGCATCGTCGGCGACCTCGGCGATGGTTCCGCGGCGCTCCGGCCGGCGGTGCACCAGCTCGACAGCCCGTTCGCCGAACAGCTCGGGATGGAATTGGGCTTCCCTTGTGCGTGGGTTGCACCGTGGGACCGTGACGCCGGGATCCGGCCGCTGCGCGACACCCTGGTCCTCACTGCCGTCACCACCGACGAGAACCTGATCGACGAGTTGGTGGCCGAGCCGACCATCGCCAACGTCTACGTCGGTGACCATCCGACGCCGTGGATGGAGCACGGGCTGCCGCACGACGGCTACCTCGCTGAATTCCTCATGCGCACCAAGACCATTCGACACTGACCGATGAGGGCGTCGTGCCTGGCACCGCCCCATCGGCTGCCGAGGTCAGCGGTGACGGTGGTCCGCCAGGTGCGACGTGTCGTTCAGCGATTGCACCGACACGTTCCCATCCCCGTAATAGGCGACGGCCGACAGTGAGGCCGCCGACAGCTCCATCCGGAACAGCGACTCGGGCGGCGCGCCGAGCGCCAGCCGAACCAGCGTCCGCAACACCCCGACATGCGAAACGACCAACACCGTCTGTCCCCGGTACCGGGCCAGGAGGCGGTCCCGCGAGAGTGCGGCCCGGCGCGCGACCGAGGTGAACGTCTCCCCGGTTCGGCCCGGCACCACCGCCGGAGAGGCGCGCCAGGCTGCCAGCTCGTCCGGGTAGCGCTCGCGCACCTCGGCGAACGTCAGTCCCTCCCAGGCGCCGAAATCCGCCTCGGTGAGCCCTTCGTCGACGTGGACTTCCAGGCCCAGCAGTCGTGCCGCCGTCTCGGCCGTCTGCCGGGCGCGGCGCAGGGGTGAGGACACCACCGCCTGCACCGCGCCGCGTGCCACGAGCATTCTCGCGGCGGCCTCGGCCTGCCGTTGCCCGGCCTCGGACAGCGCCGGATCGGAGCCGCCGCTGCCGGACAACCGCTTCTCCGGTGTCAATGCCGTCTCACCGTGGCGTAGCAGCAAAAGGGTCGTGGGGGTGCCCTGGTCGGCGGGCGCGGAATTCACGCCTCCTGCTTCAGGACTGGTTCCGGCGCCGATACTCATCGGGTCATCCCTTTTCCCTCACAGCCCCCGTCGCCGACGGCATTGCGGCGAAGTGTGCAGTTCAGCGAAGCGCGGCGATGACCGGGGCGAAGCTCTCCATGTTGTATTCCATCACCGTGAAGTAGGTGAAGCCGTAGCGTTCGCGGCGTTCCTTGAGTTGCTGCGCCATCTCCGTCGGCGTTCCGACCAGTACAGAAGGCAGTTCTTCGGGGCTGTGCGCGGCGTCGGGCGGCAGCGGCTCGAACCTGTCGGGTATCGCGGCGCGTTCGGCGGGCGGAATAACCTGCTGTATCAGAATATTGAGCTCCACGGCGTCGGCGCGGTCACCGAGCAGGCCGCGCACGTAAGCGACCCGTTCTTCCGTCTGCGCGATGCCGGCCAGATGAAGCACATCGCCGGCGGTGTTCGCCCAGCCTCCCGTGAAGGCGATGATGTCGGCGTGTGCGGCTGCCAGCCGCAGCAGCCGGTCGCCCCAGCCTCCGATCAGCAGGGGCGGCCCGGAGGGCTGGGCCGGACGCGGCTGATACCCGGGGTCCGCAAACAGACGGCGCAACGTGGTGACGGTCCGTTCCAGCTGATCGACCCGCTTTCCACCGCTGGGGAACGGAATCCCCGCGGTGTCGAACTCGGCCTTCACGTAGCCTGCGCCGAGCCCGAGTTCCATGCGCCCGTCGACGAATTGGTCAGTGCTCGCCACGTCACGTGCGAGAAGGACGGGGTTGTAGAACGGGGTGTTCAGCACGAACGTACTCAGCCGTACCCGTTCGGTCGTTTCGGCGGCGAGCACCATTGCCGGAAACGGAGCAGAGAATTCCAGGTGATCGGCCACTCCGACCACATCGAAACCGAGTTCTTCGGCTCTGCGGCACTTCGCGATCCACTCGCGTCGCGAACCGGGAACGAACATGTTGACACCGAAGCGAAAAGGGCGCTGCGAAGGCATGGTGACTGTTTATCACACGATGATCATCCCGTCATCCCATTGGGTGGGACGGCATCATCTCCATCGGTTATCCATCAAGGTCTTCTCGGCGACGACTTGCCTGTCCGGCACCGGATGCGGTCGTCGCGCCGGCGTACGGGGGCTGCTGCGGTCCGTCCCGGAACTGCTCCGCCTGGAGGCGGTAGGCCGCTGCGAAGCTGCCCTGCGCGGCCAGCAGGCCGTCGTGGTCGCCGTGTTCGATCACCTTGCCCCGGTCGAGGACGTAGATGGTGTCGGCGCAGCGCACCGACGCGAGGCGGTGGGTGATGAGGACGACCGTGCGGCCGCTGTCGGCCAGGGCTCGTATACGGTGGAAGACCTCGATCTCGGAGGCGGCGTCGAGGGCCGCGGTGGGTTCGTCGACGATGACGACGGACGCGTCGCGGAAGTGGGCCCGGGCCAGGGCGAAGCGCTGCTGCTGGCCGCCGGAGAGGCCCTGGCCGCCGTGGAAGCCGCGTTCGAGGAGGGTGTCCCAGCCGCGGGGCAGCGTGCGGATCAAACCGTCCACGTCGGCGAACTCCGCGGAGCGCTGCAGGGCGGCCTCGTCGTGGGCGCGTTCGGGACGCCCCAGGGTCACGTTGGCGCGGGCCGTGAAGGGCCACTTGAGGAAGTCCTGGTCGACGAGGGCGACGCGGTCGAAGACGGTGTCGCGGTCCAGCTCTCGGATGTCGGTGCCGTCCCAGGTGAGCCGGCCGGAGTCCGGGAGGTAGAGACCGGCGATCAGCTTCGCCAGCGTCGACTTGCCCGAGCCGTTGTCCCCGACCAGGGCGACGACGCTGCCGCGCGGAATGCGCAGGCTCACTCCCGTGACCGCGGGGGCGGCCTGCCCCCGGTAGGTGAACGAGACGTCGTCGAGTTCCAGGACGGCCGGCTGTCCGGTCAGCGGACGGCCGCCGGCCGGAATGGCGCGCTCGCGGGCCAGGGCCACGGCGCGGTCCAGGTCCAGGAGGTAGAGCGACTGCTCGTACAGGTAGTTGACGTTCCGCACCAGTCCGGACAGCTGGCTCGTGGTGTTGCGGACGGCCAGCACCGCGGTGCCGGCGGCGGCCATCGGGAGGTGTCCGGAGACCAGGAGCAGCCCGAGGACGGCGTACGTGCCCCCGGTGGCGGCGCCGGACACGGCACCGGCGGCCAGGTCGGTGCCGGCGGCGGCCAGCGCGAGCCGTTTCTGCTCCGCCGTGGACTGATCCGTGAGCTCCCGGTACCGCCGCAGCAGATGGGGTCCTACGGCGTGGGCGCGGAGCTCGCGGGCCGGGTCGGGGGCCAGCAGCAGGTCGGACAGGCGCCTGCGCACCCGTACGTGGTCGAGCCAGCGCTGGATGCTGCGGTAGACCCGGCGGGCCGTGCGGACCGTGCCGTATCCCTTGGGTATCGCGGTGAGCAGGAGCAGGGGCAAGAGGATCGGGTGCAGCACGGTCAGCACCCATGCGGCAGCGACCAGTGAGATCAAGCCATTGAGCACGGCTACGGCGTGCCCGATCAGGCGGCGCGCGGCATCGGTGCCGTATTCGGCCGTCTCCAGGAGCCGGCGTACCCGGGCGTCCTCCAGATCGGCGAGTTCCACCCGGATCGCGTGGGAGAGCAACCGGAGCGAGGCGGCCCGCTCCACCTGGGGTTCCAACCGGCCCGCCGCCAGCGCGGACAGGGCCGTCAGCAGCGCTACGAGTACCGCCGTACCGGCCACGACCAGCAGGGACGGCAGCGCGGCGCGTACCCGGTCCGGTGTCGGGCCACCCGCGAACAGGTCGACCAGCACCTCGTTGGTGGCCAGCAGCCCGAAGGCGGTGGCCGTGCCGCGGCCCACCTCCGCGACGGCCACGGTGACGAGGGAGACGCGGTCCACGGCCCAGCCCATCGCGGCGGACCGCGCCAGCAACGCCGGGACCCGGCCGGCCATCCTGTGGAAGGGGATCTCCAGCGGCACCTGCTCGTGCCGGGCCGACGCCTCGTCCATGCGGAGGCGGCCCCCGAAGAGTTCCCGTTCCGCGTCGTTCGTCTGCTCCTGATCGGACGTCACTGGGCCCGGCACCTCCCGTTCCGGTGTCGTTCGCCGGCGTCTGAAAGCCGTTGTCTCAAAGCGATGTCCTGTCCTGTCGCGTGTAGTTCAATCGGACTTATGACTCGGCTGACCACCACATCCCGGTCCGGACGGCATGTGCTCGGCAAGCAGCTGGGCATCGTCACGCTCTTCGCCGCGTTCGCCGGGTGGCTGATTTTCATCACCGTCTCCATCGCCACGGAGGACGACGGCAGTGAACCGAGCCCGCAACGGCTCGCGGAGGCGGTGCAGCAGGAGCTGCGGAAGGGCGACACGGACGCCTTGCAGAAACGCTTCACGGACGACACGGCGGGCGAGAAGTACGCCGAGACCTTCCTCGGCAAGCTCAAGGGCGTCCCCGAGGACCGGATCGCGGTGCGGGTGGTCCGGGACGCGCTGCGCGTCGACGTCGCCGGCGACAGCAGTACCCCCTCCTGCACGGCATGGACGCTCGTGGAGGAGGACAAGGGGCACTGGAAGCTGGACGCGGCTCCGCCCGCCCCCGGCTCGGGTTGCTGACCGGCGCCGTCACGCCTGCCGCACCCGGACGTCCGCGGTCCCCGTCTCCCGACCGCCGGGCCGGCCGTTCGCGTCCGGCGTCCCCGCTCCGCCGGTCCGGGTGTCCCAGGCCCGGAGCAGGGCGTCCTCCCGCGCCGGGGCGAGCGCATAGGCACCGGCCGCGTAGTCCCGGCCCGCCGTACCGCCGGCCGTCATCCAGGCCCAGGTGTCGCGCACGGTCTCGGCAACGGGCCGGGTGCGCAGGCCGGTGGCCTCCGCGCGGGAGGTGTCCACCGACCAGGCCCCCGCGTCGTCGGCGGCCCACAGCGGCAGGCCGAGCCAGGGACGGACGTCGTGGGCCCGCAGGAAGGCCTCGTCGGCCCAGACGGTCTCCGCGCCGATGGTGCCGACGGCGTCCAGGCAGTGCGTCAGCAGTTCGCCGATCGTGGTCTGTCCCGCCGGTCCGGTGACGTTGAACGCCCCGGCCGGCTGCGGGCCGGCGAGGACGTCGAGCAGCCAGCCGGCCAGGTCGCGCGCGTCGAGGAAGCGCAGCGGCAGGCCGGGCGGCCCCGGGGCGAGGATCCTGCCGCCCCGCGCGGCGCGGTTCAGCCACCGCGGCAGGCGCCCCAGGTCCTCGTGCGGCCCGAGCAGGAGGCCCGGCCGGACGATGAGGGAGCGCGGTCCGAAGACCTGGGTGACCGCCCGTTCGCAGCCCGCCTTGAGGGTGTCGAAGTCCGCCTCGTCGAGACCGGCGTCGGAGGGGCAGGGCCGTAGGCGGGAGTCGTCGGTGACCGCGGCCCGGGGCCAGCCGAGGGCGGCCAGCGACGAGACGAACGCGTACCGGCCGGCGGCCCCCTCCAGCTCCCGGGCCGAGGCGAGAACGTCCCGGGGGAGCATCCCCGAGGTGTCCACCACCGCGTCCCACGGGCCGCACGCGGCCAGCCGCCGGAGGTCCGCCGTCCGCGTGCGGTCACCGCGCACCACCTCGGCACCCGGGTGGTCCGGGCCGTGCGTCCCGCGGTTGAACGTGGTCACGCGCAGGCCGCGCGCCAAGGCCTGTGCCACCAAGGGCCTGCCGAGGAAACCCGTTCCGCCGAGTACCAGGACGTGCATGACTCCCCCTTGCTCACGGCCTGTTGGGTGAGGAGCACGAACACCGGTCGTTCGATTCCCCAGTCCCTCACATCACTGTTGACACATGTTCGAACGCAACTTAGCTTCTGTGATCGCGTGTTGAAAACTGTTCAAGAGATGTTCCGAGAGGAGTGATCCGTCGTGTCATCCGCAACGCTGATCGATCTGGACAGTGAGTTCGACCTCGACATTCACATCGCGTCGCCTGACGCCCTGGACACCGAGCCCACGGCTTGGTGGTGCACCCACCCGTACAGCTGCCGCTGGACCAAGTGCTGTTCGGGCTCCGAGAGCCCCGAGGGCGACCCGACCGCGTTCGGTCGCTGACGGGCTGGAGAAGAATCGAAATGGAACGGGACGTCCCGGCCGTCGTGCCCGCAACCCACTGCGGCCGTGACGTCCCGGTCCGCACGTCGCCACGTGACACGGCCCTCGGGATCGTGCGCGAGGCGGCGGGCCGGCTGCGTGACCCGCAGGCGGCGCCCCGGTACGCGGACCTGGCCCGGAGCCGGTCGGCGGGAGGCTTCGAGTTCTGGCCCACCGCCCTGTCCTCGGGGCTGCCCAGCGTCGCCCTGCTGATGACCGAACTCGCCCGAGCCCTGCCCGGCGAGGGCTGGGACGCCGCGGCCCACACCCACCTGAAGTCCCTCGCCGAGGCCACCCGGGCCCGGCCCGTCACCGGACTGGGCATGCACGGCGGCCTCGGTGGCGTGGCCCTGACCTTCGCCGCGGCCGAGGCCATGGACCCGCGCTACCGCACGGTCCGGCGCTCCCTCGACCGCGCGCTGGCCGAACGCGTCCGGGATCACCCTTGGCGCCACGGCGAGGACGGCGTACAGGACCACGACTACGACGCGGTCAACGGCGCCGCCGGACTGCTCGGCTACCTCGTCACGGCCACCGACGCCGGTCCGGCCGTCGCCGAGGCCGTCACGGTGCTCGTCGACCACCTCGTCCGGCTGGCCGGTCCGCCCGACGCGCCGCGCTGGCGGATCGCCGCGCACGCCGACGGCCACGGACATCCCGGTGGCCACTACGACCTCGGCCTCGCTCACGGCGTCGCCGGCCCGCTCGCCGCCCTCGCTCTCGCCCGCCGCGCCGGCCACGGCGGACCGGCCCTCGACCGCGCCCTCGGCGACACCGCCGACTGGCTGCACGCCCGCCGCACGGAACCCGTCGCCGCGTTCGGCGCGCCCGACTGGCCCGCCACGGTCCCGGCCCCCGCTCCCGCCACGGATGCGGGGCAGCCGCCCGGCCGTCCCGGCTGGTGCTACGGCGGCCTCGGCATCGCCCGTGCCCTCTGGCACGCGGGCACCGCCCTGGGGCGGGACGACCTCAAGCGGCACGCCCTGCGCCGTGCCGCGGCCGATCACCGGCCCCAACTCGACCACACCGCCGGGGACTCGCCGGGCCTTTGCCACGGCACGGCCGGGCTGCTGCGGCTGTGGACCCTGTTCGCCCCCGACGACCCCTCCGGCCGGGCCCGCGCGGCGGCGGACGCGGCCCTGGCACGGCTGGCCGCCGAGTACGACCCGTCCACCCCCCTCGGCTACCGCGACGAGGAACGACCGGGAGTCCACCTGGACGACCCCGGCTTCCTCACCGGCGTCTGCGGCGTGCTGCTGAGCATGCTGGCCGCCGTCACCGACACGGCCCCGCTGTGGGACCGCAGCCTGCTCATCGACTGACGGAGCGGCACCGCCGAAGCGGGGAGCGAAGCGGCACACCCTTGTCGAAGGATGCGCCGCCCCACCCACTGGTGAAGGAGAGAGCGCACGTGACCGTCCGCACCGCGGAGCCGGACCGGCCCCTGTACGAGCCCGCGCCGTTCTACGTTCTGCGGGCCCCGGCACTGAGCACGGACGTCTTCTCGCAGGCCGGCCCCCGGCCCGGTAGCGACGTGCGCACGTGGGAGGCGGACCTGCTCCGGACGGCCGCCCTGCCCGCCGTACGGCTCGCCCTCCGGCTCGCCAGCCCGTCCCTGGCCGACGCCGTCGCGCACCGGCTCGCCGGGCCGGACCCGTCCGAGACGACCGCCGACGGGCAGGAGTCGCGGCGGCGCGCCCGCACCCGCGCCGCGCTGCTGCGCTACGTCACACGCATGAGCACGCGCCCCACCCCGTTCGGGGCGTTCGCGGGCGTCTCCGTCGGCCGCTTCGCCGACAGCAGCACCGAGCGCCTGGGCGCCACCGCACTCGCCGCCGTCCGCACCCGCGCCGACTTCGGCTGGCTGCTCGGCGTCATCGAACGGATCGAACAGGACGAGACGCTGCGCGCCGCCCTGCCCGTCCACGTCAACCGCGCCTGCCACGTCGTGGACGACCGGCTCGTCCTGCCGCAGGCCGACGTCTACGGGCGGCGCGACGTCCGGCGGGCCACGGTCCGGATCTCCCGGCCGGTCGCCGCCGTCCTCGGCCACGCGACGGAACCGATCGCCTTCGGGGACCTGCACGCCAAGCTCGCCGCCGAGTTCCCCCAGGCCGGTCCGCAACGGATCGCCGCGCTCCTCGGCAAGCTCCGGGAAAGCCACTTCCTCGTGGGCGCCCTCCGCCCGTCACTCACCGACCCCGACCCCACCCGCTCCGTGCGCGACGCGGTCGACCGCCTTCCCGGCGGCGCATCGTTGACCGCGGCCCTGGACGATGTCCTCGACCGCACCGCCGGCCTCGACCGCACCGCCGGCCTCGACCGCGCCGCCCTTGCGGACGCCGACGACGCGCTGCGCGCCCTCCACCGCAGCCAGCACGCGCTGTGCACCACCACGCCCGCCGCACAGGCCGACGCACGCCTCGCCACCGTCGGCCGCACCCTGCACCGGGACGTGGCCCAAGCCGCCGCCGACGCCGCGGAGCTCCTGCTGCGCCTGGGCCGGTTCCCGCACGGCCACGACCACCTGTCGGCCTACCGGGACGCCTTCCTGGAGCGGTACGGCATCGGGGCCCGGGTACCCGTGGAGGAGTTGCTGTCGCCCGAAACCGGGCTCGGCCCACCCGCCACCTACACCGAACCGCGCCCCGTGCGACCGCCTGCTCCCCCGTCCCCCGCCCGTGAACAGGAGCGCGACGACATCCTGCTGCGCGTCGTCAGCGGCGCGCTCAACTCCGGGGAGACGGAGGTCGAGCTGACCGACGACCTGATCACCCGGCTCACCCGCTGGACACCCGCCGACTCGCCCGCCCCGTCCGCCCTCGACGTGTTCCTCCAACTGCACGCCCGCAGCCGGGAGCACCTCGACCGCGGCGACTGGCGGGCCGTCCTCGGCGTCACCCCCCTGGCCCCGGGGGGCCGCTCCCTCAGCCGCTTCCACGACCTGCTCGACGAGGCCGAACTCTCGGCCCTGCGGGAGCTCTACGAGGCCGAGGCGCGCGCCGAGGCAGCCCTGCCGGTCGAGCTCAGCTACCTGCCCAGCGCGGGCCGGGCGGCGAACGTCGCCCTCCACCCGGTCGTCCGGCCCTACGAGATCGCCGTCAACGTGGCGCCGTCCGTGCCCGCCGACCGCGTGCTGCCGCTGTCCGACCTCACGGTGGGGGTCGAGGGCGGGCGTTTCGTCGTCCGCTCCCGGCGGCTGGGCCGTCGGCTGTCCGTCGGGCAGAGCCACATGCTGACCACCATGCAGGCGCCGAACGCCTGCCGGTTCCTCCTCGAAATCGCGGAGGACGCCCGCCCCCTGCCGTCCGTCTTCCACTGGGGCGGCGTCGGCAAGGCCCCGTTCCTGCCGCGCCTGGTCCGGGACCGCATCGTGCTGAGCCCCGCCCAGTGGAACGTCACCGACACCACGGTGGTCCCGCAGGGCCCGGGCAGCGCGGACGAGCGCTGGTTCCGCGGCGTCCGGCGCTGGCGCCGGGAGTGGCGCGTGCCGCGCCACGTGTACCTGGTCGAATTCGACAACCGCCTGCTCCTGGACCTGGAACACCCCGCCTTCGCCGCCGAACTGGCCGCCCAGCTGCACCGGGCCCGGGAACAGGGACGGCAAAGGGTCGTCGTCCAGGAGATGCTGCCCGACTTCGATCACCTGTGGCTGCGGGACGAGGCCGGGGCGCCCTACCTCTCCGAGGTCGTCGTCCCGGTGGTCACGACGGGAAGCCTCCGCGCCGGAAACGCGCCGGCGGAGGCGACGCCCCCCGTCCAGGCCCCGGCCCGCCGCCGGTCCGACCGGGTCCTCGCCCCGGCGGACCGCCGGTGCCTGCCCGGCGGCGACTGGGCGTACCTCAAGCTCTACGGCACGCCGGAGCAGCTCGACCGCGTGGCGGCCGGCCGTGTCCCCGGCCTCGTCCGGAGTCTTGAGGACGACGGCCTGCTGGACCGCTGGTTCTGGATCCGGTACGCCGACCCGGACCACCACCTGCGCCTGCGGCTGCGGGGCGCCGTCCCGGAGGCGGGGGAAGGCGTTTTGACCCGGGCGCTGCGCTGGGCCCGCGAGGCGGCCGACGCCGAGGGTCTGTCCGCCGTCGCGGTCGACACCTACCGGCCGGAGACCGAACGGTACGGCGGTCCGGCCGCGCTCGCCGCCATGGAGCGCGCGTTCGGCGCCGACAGCACGGTCTGCGCGGCCGTACTCGGCGACGCGCGGGCCGCGGAACCCGGCCCGGGGCGCCTCATGGAGGCCGCCTTCACCCTGGACCGCTTCTTCGCCCACTGGGGGCTCGACCCCGCCGAACGCCTCTCCCTGGCGGCCGACCTGAGCGAGGGCCACCGCGCGGACGACACCGTCCGCGGCCTCGTCCGCCGCCTCGGCCTGCGGATCGCCGCCGCGGACCACCCCGCGCCCGCCGAGCCCGGGGACGACGCCCCGCCGCCGGACCTCCTCCGTCCATACGCCGACCTGCTGCCCGCAGCCGCCGGCACGGTGGACGGGCTGCACCGGGCCGGTGACCTGTGGCAGCCCCCGCGCGAGATCCACGCGAGCCTCGCGCACATGCACGCCAACCGGCTCTTCGGCATCGCCCGCGAATGGGAGAACCGGATGTACACGCTCTGGGTGCAGGCGCTGCGCGCGGCGTCCCACCGGAGAGCGGCGGCGGACGAGCCGGCCGGGACGGCACGAGACAGGAAGCCGGCCGGGACGGCACGAGACAAGAGGAGCGTGGAAAGCCCGTGATCACCCACCTGCTCGACCGTCCCGAGGACGTCGCACGAGCCGTCGATGCCTTCCGGGAAGACGGTTACGTCGTGCTCGACGGCCTGTTCACCGCACAGGACGTGGCCGGCTTCCGGAGGCTGCGCGAACGGGCCGTCGCCGACACCCGGTTCACCGACGGCACCGACGACCGGCCGCTCTTCGTCACCAACCTGGTGGAGCGCTATCCCCGGGAGATCTGGCCGGCGGTCAGCCGGCCCCGGCTGCTGCGGTTCGCGGAAGCCGTCATGGGCCCCCGGGTCCAGCTCGACAGCACCGTGCTGTTCGGGGCCCCGGCGATGGAGACCGAACTCCGCGGCCTGCCGGTGCACTGGCACCGCGACCGCTTCGGCTCCTTCCCCCAGGGCGGCTACGCCCACCCCCTGCTGATCATCTGCTTCCTCTATCTCCAGCCCATGACGGACGACGCGGGCCCCCTCCGCGTCGTCCCCGGCTCCCACCGCCGCGCCGTGACGATCGCCCCCGACGCGCTGGACCGGCCCCACCCCGAGGAGCGGCTGCTGGCCACCCGGCCGGGCCACCTCGTCGTCATCCACCACAACCTGCTGCACTCCGGCTCGCACAGCGTCCTGGCGGAGGAGCGGCAGTTCCTCGGCATCGGTTTCAACACCTCCGCGATGCGCCAGGACGACACCTTCACCGGCCCCAACTGCACCGCCCTCGCCCGCACCGCCCGCCGCACCGGCGACCGGCGGGCCCTGCGTCTGCTGGGCCGCGACGACACCATCAACCTGCGCCAGAACGCGGGCTTCACCTCACCCGAGGACTCCGTCTGGGCGCGCTGGGCGGACGAGGACGACCGCGCGCTGAACCCGGCGGA
This sequence comes from Streptomyces telluris, assembly GCF_024519335.1. Taxonomy (NCBI): domain Bacteria; kingdom Bacillati; phylum Actinomycetota; class Actinomycetes; order Kitasatosporales; family Streptomycetaceae; genus Streptomyces; species Streptomyces telluris. The sequence continues at coordinate 83,263 of NZ_JANIID010000011.1, read as the reverse complement.
GGACAAGGCCGTCCGCACCGCCCGGGCCGCGCTGCTGCCCGACAGCTCCCAAGGACCGGCGGCGTAAGCCCGGGAAGGAAGGAAAACCCTGATGCGACTCTCCCGGGAGCAGGTCGAGCACTACCGCAACTTCGGCTACGTCGTACTGCCGCGGCTCCTCAGCGACGACGAGACCGGACGCCTGACGGAGGAGGTCCGGCGGGCCCACGCCGACGCCTTCGCCACCGACGAGCGGACCGACGGGGGCGGGATCCCCGGCCGCTACCTGCCCATGATGACGCCGGAACGGACGCCGCTGAGCCTGTCCCTGCTGGAGGACCCCCGGTTCCTCGGCACGGCCGGGCAACTCGTCGGGAACGTGCTGCCGACCTTCGCGGAAAGCGTCCTCTTCTACCGGGAGGCCCCGCTGCACAAGGACGCGGTCCCCGGGATGTCCGGCATCAAGCTCATCATGTACCTGGAGCACGTGAAGGCCGACACCGGTGCCCTCCGGGTGCTGCCCGGCTCCCACCACGCCGACTACAGCGCCGCACTGGCCGAATGGCACCGCGAGTCCGGTGTCTGGGCGGGCGAGTGGGACGGCAAGCGCCTGCGCCGCCAGCTCGCCGGGCTCCCCCTCCAGGTGCTGGAGACCCGGCCGGGCGACGTCGTGGCCTTCGACTGGCACCTCTGGCACGCGACTCTCGGCGGCATCGACCGCCACCAGTGGACGGTCAGCTACGTCAGGGACCCGGAGACCCCGGAGGAGACCGAGCGCTTCCGCCGGCAGATGGCGGCCGTCGACGAATCCGGGCTGGACCTCCCGTACGACCCGGCAAGGTACCCGCGGTACGCAACGGCCTGGCTGAGCACGGGCCTCGGGGACGAACAGCACGACCGGACCATCGGACGCATGCGGGAACTGGGCATGGTCGCAGAGGAGGTCGCAGAGGAGCAGGAGCGGGCTCCTTCCGCCCGCTGAAGCGGACGACGGCGGACCGGCCGGTCCTCGCCGACGGGGCGAGTCATCGTCGCGGAGCGGGGAGGGTGGAGGTGGCGGTGGCGATCCGGCCCAGGAGAGTGGCAAGTTGCCGGGGCATGGAGAGGAACGGCGAGTGGCTGCTCGGCAACCGGTGGACGGAATCGGCGCGCGCGGCGAGCTCGTGTTGCCGGGACGGTTCGAGCGCCTGATCGTGGTCGCAGACGATGTAGCTGGAGGGCACGGTGCGCCATCCTGCCGTGGTCACCCGCTCCGTGAAGGACCGGACGCTCTGCGGGCGCAGCCGGGCCACGGCGCGGTCGGCATCGGCCTCGGGCACGTCGTCGAAGAGTATGCGCCGGGCGTCCTCGTACGGCGGGGTATGGCCCGTGCCATCGTCCGGCACGGGCGCTCCGATGAACGTGAACATGCTTTCGCCCACGTCCAGTGGGAAGGCGGCGAGGTACACCACCCCTGCCACGTTCGCGGCATCCGCGACGGCCTCCGTGGCGGGGACGCCTCCATAGGAGTGGGCGACCACCACCACCGGGCCGTCGATGCGCCGGAGGCTGTCCCGGATGACGTCCGCGTCGTCCAGCATGCCCGCCGGGCGGGCGCCGCCGTACCGGCCGGCCGAGGGATTGGCACTCGGCAAGTCGACCGCCTGGGACCGCCGGCCCTCGGCGTCGAGCGCGGCGCGTAGAAGGTCCCAGCACCAGGCTCCGTGCCAGGCTCCGTGGACCAGCAGGAACGTCGGCCGGTCGGTGTCAGCGTTCATGTGCGGTACCTCCGTTGTCCGAGCGGGGTCGCGGGCCGGCAGGTCGAAGCCGGTGATCGTGACGCGAGGTGGCGTAGCGGCCTACGAGACGCGGCGAACGCCGGTCACGGCCTCTACCAGGGCACATCATGCCCCTGGTGGTCGAGGAAGTGGAGGCCGGGTACCCCCCGGCGGCTCTCGATCGTCTCCGCCACCCCGGGAACGCTCTCCTCCACGCTGAGATCGGCGTCCGGTCCCCCGAGTTCGGTGCGCACCCAGCCCGGGTCCATGAGCAGCAGTGTCCGCTTGCCCTCGGCGTAGCGGGCGGCGTAGCTGCGCATCAGCTGGTTGAGGGCGGACTTGCTGGCCCGGTACAGGTCCTGCCCGCCCTCCGTGTTGAGAGCGATGCTGCCCTGGTCGGAGGACATGACGCCGATGGTCCCGGTCGGCGCGACCAGCGGGCGGAGGGACTCCACGACGCGCATCGGGCTGAGTGCGTTGGTGACCATGACCTCGGTGAACATGTCCGTCGGCACCTCGCCGATCGGGATGTCGCCGCGTGTGATGGCGGCGTTGACGAAGAGCAGGTCGAGGGTGCGCTGTGCCAGTCGGTCGCCGAGGGCCGATATCTGCTCCGGCTCGGTCATCTCCAGCGACTCGACGGTCAGCCGTCCTTCGGACGCTTCGGCCAGGTCGTGGAGGCCGGTGCGCCGGTTGCCGCGGACCGTGCCGATGACGTCCCAGCCGCGGCGGAGGTACTCGGCGGCGAGGCCGAGGCCCAGGGTCCGGGAGGCCCCGACGATGAGAGCGGTCTTGCGTGTGTCGGTCATGTGATTCCTATCGTGGGTCAGGGAGTTCAGGACCGTCGGAGTGCCGGAGCGCCGGTGACGATCACTCATGGTTCGAGTCTCCGAGTGATCCAGCCGGGCGTCCAATACCCTTCCGGCGCAATTGATACCGTCAAGGCATGGATCTGGATTTGGATCTGCGGAAGCTCCGCTATTTCGTCGCGGTGGCCGAGCACCGGCACTTCGGCCGGGCGGCACAGGCGCTGTTCATCGCGCAGCCGGTCCTCAGCCGGCAGATCCGCGCGTTCGAGCAGGAACTGGGATGCCGGCTCTTCACGCGGACCACGCGCAGCGTTGAACTGACGCCTGCCGGACAGCAGTTGTACGACGAGGCGCAGAGGATCACCACGGTGGTGGCCGCGGCGCTGCGGCGCGTACACGAGGCCGAGCAGGGCGCGCAACGGCTCGTCATCGCCTTCTCGCCCGGCCTGCACGTGTCGGAGGCGATCCGGGCGTTCACGGCGAGCCGCCCGGAGGTCGGGATCGATGTCTTCCCGCTGCGCTGGTGGGAGCAGGACGCGCCGCTTCGCGACGGCCGCGCGCACGTCGGATACCTCCGGCACCCCTTCGACGACTCGGGGCTGCGCACCGTCCCCATCGGTCACGAGACCAAGGTCGTGTGCCTGCCCGTGACGCATCCGCTGGCCGGCCGGCGCACACTCACGTCGGCCGATCTCGACGGTGAGCCGACCCTCGGCGTCAGGACGCGGCGGACGTCCTCAGTGGAGGAGAAGTTCGAGCTCATCGCCTCCGGGCAGGGCATCGCATTCGTCCCCGTCAGCGTCGCGGGCTCCTACTCCCGCCCTGACCTGGTCTACCTGCCCGTCACCGATGCGCTGCCCGTCGAGACCTGTCTGGCGGCGCCGGAGAGCAGCTGCTCAGGACCCGTACGGGACTTCCTGGACATCGCCACCGCCACCCTGCGCGACCACTCCGGCGATGCGACCGGGGCCGCGGACCCGACGGGTCCGACGGCCCCGACGGCAATGGCAGCGGCAGGGACAGCGCTCAGTCCTCCCAGGGCCAGCGTGCGTCCCGGCCGCCTTCCAGCAGCGGCACCATCCGGAATGCCGCGTCGGTGAGCCCGCCGAAGGTGTGCCGGTCGGCGGATCCCGACGGGCCGTGGCCGGGCCGGTAGCCGGCCAGGTTCCAGGTGTAGACCGGGATGCGGGCCGGGACCTGCTCGGTCGGGTCGCCCGCGTGGTGGTGGGCGGCCTGTTCGTCGGTGACGATCAGGACCCGGTCGTGGCCGCGGTAGTGCCGGCGCACCGCCTCGGTGGTGTCGGTCCCGCCGAGGCTCCCGAAGCGCTCGAGGACCTTGAGGACCGACTCGCCGCGGCGGTAGGCCACGGGCGCGCTGGTGGTGCCGAACTCGATGAGATCGGCGTCAGCCGCGCGCATGGCCACGGCCGTGCCGAAGATGGCCGCGGCGTCCGCGCGGTTGAGCTGGGAACGGTCGGACAGCGGTGACCACATGGAGCCGGAGCGGTCGACCAGGACCAGGGTCCGGCCGGGCAGCCCGGGCACGTTCTGCAGCGAGTGGCCCAGGGCCCGCTCCAGCGGGTACGCCCAGCGCAGTGAGGGCGCGTGCTGATAGGCGGCCAGGTACCGGAAGGGGAACTGCCGGGACCGCGCGACCTCTTCCGGGTCGGCTATCCGCGCCGCGACCTGCTGGGCGACCTCGTCGGAGACTCCGGCCTCGTCGAAGTTCCGCAGGTTGCGGACCAGGGCCATCGTGCCCATGGAGGGAATGACGGCCTCCCACGCCGCCGCGTCCATCGGGCCCTGCAGCCAACCGGCCAGCGCCTCCCAGGTCATGCCCGCTGCGGCGAGCCGCTCGGCACCGCCGGGACCGGTGACCACAGCCCGCCGCTCCCCCGCGGGCACGGCCATCAGCGCGCGGTGCGCGGTCAGGGTGCGGTCGGAGGCGGGCGGGGTGGCGGTGTCGGGGTTGTGGCGGCGGTCCAGGGCGTACTGGAACAGCGCGCCCTGCCACGGCTTGTCCGGGTCGGGCGTGGGGTGGACGAGGTTGAGGACGTCGCCGAAGCGGTAGCCCTTGGAGGCGGTGTCGTACTTCAGGAGGTTGCGGCCGGTGTACAGGCGCTTGGCCGCGTCGGCGATGCCCCGCTTGACGGGCTTCGGGACGTTCCGGCCGTAGGTGGAGGTCCAGTAGGCCAGCATCTCGCCAGGCTCGTCCGCGCGGCGCAGCACGGAGTCGACGACCTGGCGGTTGGTCGGGCCGTCGGTGGCGCCGGCGTCGAGACGTGCCTTGACGTACTCGGCGGCGCCCACAAGGGAAGCGGTGCGCATCTGTCCGTCGCCGCGCAGCCACCGGAGGAGGCCGGCGGTCCAGGCCGGGTCCTCGACGGCGAGCTTGCGTACGAGCGTGGCGAACCGGTCGTCACGAGCGGTACCGCTCTCGTGGTGGGTCTGCTGGGAGACGAAGTTGGCGACCGCGAGCAGGAACAGCTCGGAGCGCGCGTCCCGCGCGCGCCCCTTGCCGCCGAGGTGCGTGCGGGCGCGCCGCCCGGTCGTGGTCACGGGCGAGACGGGCCCGGCCGTCTTGGAAGCACGGGCGTTGAAGCGTGCCATGCGAATTCCCCCGAATTCGTCGGGGAAGCACGGCACGGGGGCGTCCGAGATCACGAGGTCGGCGACGGTACAGACAACTGCTCTTCCTGGCTGAGCTACACCAGCCCGTGGCTGGGGCGGGATTCGAACCCGCGACCGGCTGTTCCAGAAGTAACCGTCACCTGCGCACCGGACGCCCCGGTGCCGCGCCTCCCGAGTTCAAAGTGGCCACGGCATGGGATTCGATCACAACGAAGTAGCCGTGGCCCGCGCACCGGGAGGTGCTGAAGCTTGGTGTCCAGAGATCGAGGCGGCGGAACCGACAAGGTGCTCTGCCGACTGAGCTACACCGGCCTGTGTGCCGGCGGCGGGACTCGAACCCGCGGCCTCCCCATGAAGAGTGGAAGTAGGTCCTGCCTTCGCACCTGGACACGGATCACTCTAGGAGTACGGACATCCGGGGCGCCAAGGGTTTTTCATAGTTGGCGGGGTCGCCCGGAGTCCCGGCGTTCACACTCTCTGGTAGGTGACACCTGAGGCTCCGACCACGCCGGACGTCGGCAGGTTCCGGGTCCGCCCTATGGGGGAGAAGAGCAGGAGCAGCCCGGCGAGAGGCACGCCGGCCGTGGTGATCCACATGGCTGCATGGACCCCGAGGGCTTCGCCGAGGGTTCCGCCGAGCAGCGCTCCCAGCGGGATGGTTCCGTAGTTGAGGAATGCCGTGGTCGCGGTGAGGCGGCCGAGGAGCTCCGGTGGGCAGTAGCGCTGCTGGAAGCTCGCTTTGATGACATTGCCGGCCACGACACCGGCGGAGACGCAGAAGCCGCCGGCTATGAAGAGCAGGACTCCGGCTCCGTCTGTGGTCAGCGGGATGAGCAGGGCGAATACGGGCAGCCCCAGTTCGAAGAGCAGTGTCGCGCGGGCTGTGCCGACCCGGCCTGCGACCCTGCGTGCGGCGAGGGCTCCGGCGACGCCCCCTGCACCGGCGGCCGCGATGATCGCGCCGACGGGGCCGGCGTCCAGTCCGACGGTTCGGACGAGGAAGACCACCAGGATCGATTGGTATCCCATGAGGGCCAGGTTGGAGGTGGCGCCGAAGAGCGTCAGGGTACGGAGCCAGGGGTCTCGTGCGACGAGCCGCAGGCCCTCGCCAATGTCGCTGACCAGAGTTTTGGAGTGCCGAGCGGTTCCGGTGGGGCGCGCCTCGCGATGGCGGATGCCCGACAGGCAGAGAAGGGACACGAGGAACGTCGTGGCGTTGGCGAACATCGCGTTGACCGCACCGGTGAATTGCGCGATCAGGCCGCCCGTGCTGATCCCGGCGATCTGTGCGGCGGATGCGCTGCCGTGCAGCTTGGCGTTGCCTTCCGGCTGGTCGTCGGGTTCCAGGATGCTGGGGAGGTAGGCGCTGTAAGCGGTCTGGAAGAACACTGCGGCCGTGCCCGTCAGGAGGGCGACGGCCAGCAGCAGACCCACGCTCAGCTGCCCGGCCCGAGCGGCGACCGGGACGCCCGCGAACAGGACGAAGGAGACCGCGGCGGCTGCCAGCATGATCGGCCTGCGTCGGCTCCGGTCCACCCAGGCGCCCACCGGGAGGCCGATGATCAGCCAGGGGATCCAGCCGGCCGCGGTCAGCAGACCGACCGTGAACGTGTCGGCGTGCAGGTGGGTGACGGCGATCAGCGGCATCGCCACCCCGGTGACGGACGCGCCGAACTTGCCGGCGGTCTCACCGCACCACAGCAGACGGAAGTCCCGGTGGCGCCGCAGGAGGCCGCCGCGGCGCATGCGCCCGCTCATGCGATGCCGCGTCTCTTGCGGGGGAAGGACTGCAGCTGTACGACGACGGGGAGCGCGTCGGGGGACGGTTCGGTGTCCGGGGCGGGCGTGTGGCGGGCGATGACGGCCATCAGTTCGGCGTTGAGCGCCGCCAGCTGATCCGGTGTCATCCGCAGGTCGCGCCAGTCCGAGACCGTTCCGGCGTCGCGCCATGAGCCGTCCCAGTCCTCGTTGAGGTAGGTCGTCACCCTGCCGAAGTACTGGTGCACCAGCTCGTGCAAGTAGACCGACAGCGCGCCACGGCTGTCGGGGTCGTCACGGAAATCGGCGGTGTGCAGCTCGTTTGCGCCGCCGGCCCTTCTCCACCAACGCTCCCTCTTCGTGCCCCGCCCGGCCTCTTCCTCGATGAAGCCGTGCTCCGCGAGATGGCGCAGATGCCAGCTGACGGTGCCGGTGTTCTCCCCGAGCCGCTCGGAGAGCCCGGTGGCGGTGGCGGGGCCGTCCAGACTCAGCAGTTCGAAGATCTGCATCCGCAGTGGATGAGCCAGCCCGCGCAGGCTGCGCGCATCCATGCGGCGTGGGGGCTTGGCGGGTGGCGCTGTGCGCTGGGGTTCATCGGCCATGCCGACATCGTAAGTTGCAGAGGATTCTCTGCATAGAGTTCTCTGCAGAGAAAGCTCTGCAATGTGCTCCGAAGGCAGACAGCTGCCGTGGCGCGTGTTCTTGACGGAGGGTCAGTCGATTCGGGCAGTCACCCCGATCCACACTCGAACATATGTCACCTTTCACGACGAAACGATTCCCCTTTGTACAGTCTCTTCTTGGCGCGCTCACGCCCAAACCGGATCAGGCACGCACAGAGGAGCAGATATGCGCACATGGAGGACGGCGGTCGCCGCCGCGTCAATGGCAGTCCTGGCGTTCATCGGCGGCACCTCACCCGCCGCGGCCAGAGGGGCGGACGATGACCCGTCCGCCCCGGCCACCGTGCCCGGGGGACGGGACGCCGACGGCGGCAGCGTCGACGCCGGCAAGTCCGGTTCGGATGCCGACGCGTCCGCGGTGATCCGATGCGAGGGCCAGGTGCAGCGCCCGCACAACTCCACCCACGTGCCCGGCACCATCAACGTCGTCGTGACGGTCTCGTGCACGGCACCCGTGCCGGAGATCACCACGCGCGCGGCCCTGTACAAGAACGGGCAGCTCGTCAATCAGTCGGCGCTGAGGACGCAGAGGAACACCCGCAGCGCCCAGAACAACGCGGCCGTGAGGTGCAGCCCCGGCAAGTACCGGGGCTGGATGTACTTCAAGGTCGTCTTCCCGCCCGGCTACCGCCCGCCGACCGCCTCCGCCAACGCTCTCGGCCAGGAGGTCACCCTGAACTGCTGAATCCGCCGGACCCACTGGACCCGCTGACCCACGACCGCCGGAAGGACGGCACCGTGTTGCCATGGGGCGCCGCCGGGGAAGGATCACGGTGTGCGCCCCACCCCTGCCCGGATCCTGCGTCGGCGAGTGGCACAGCTCGACGCGGCCGTGGACCCGACCGCCGACACGGACGCCCGGCTGCGCCACTTCACCTCCGTCATGACGGCGTGGACCGAGCCTGAAATGACGGCCCTGGCGGGTGGACCGGCCATCCTGGCGCCGTCCGAGGTGGAGGAAGCGGACGAGACGGCCGACAGCTGCCTGCTGCTGGGCCGGCTCGCCCGGGACGCGGAATGTCTCGTCCGGGGGCCGCTCGACCGGACGAGACAGCACTGGATCGGCACAGCTCCGCACGAGCTGATGCCTCACCGGCGGCCCGCCCCGGACCAGGAGCACTTCACCGCGCCCGGCGGGGATCCCACCCCGCCCAGCACGAAGCCGTTCCACCTGGGGCTCTACACGTCCACGGCGCGGCGTGACGGGCCGGGCATGTGGCGGATGTTCCTCGACCTGGGATCGAGTCTCCATCCCCGGCCCTGGCAGACCTGGGAGCTGCCGGTCACGGATCCCGCCGCCGACGTCCTCGGCATCGGCGGCGCGAGCGACTGGGCGGCATTCGTCGGACGCTACCCGCTGGTCCGCGGCGACGACGTCTACCCCGACTGGGCGAAGGCCGCCCAGGACTTCGCCGGGGTGCACATGACCCTGCGCGCGATCGTCGCCGCCCAGGGGTTCCGCATCCCGGTGACGGACGGCCTGGCCGCGGCACCCTTCTGGGACATCGAATCAGTGCTGTGGCTGCGCTGGTGCTTCGCCACCCCGCGCCTGGTGGAGATCACAGCACCCGACTCCCGACCGTGACCGCTGTGACAGGAGCGGCCTCGCCTCGGCCCGGCCCGGCGTCCTACGCGGTGCCGGGCCCGTCGAGGAAGCGCAGCAGTACGGCGGCCTCCGCGCGGAGCCGCGCGGCTCGGTCGGCATGCGCGAGCGCGGTCAACTGCGCTGCAGCCTCCAGTCGCTCGGCGGCCTCGGCGCGTACGACATCAACCATGATGCGCTCGCTCAGTTCACGCCGCGGCGCTTCGGTCGCGCCGGCACCGACCGGCGAGTGCTCAAGAGCCGCGCCGCGGAGTTCGGCTTCGTCCACGGGCACCGCCTCGGCGTTGTCCAGCGCGGCGAGTGTCGCACGCAGGGCACTCACTGCGACCTTGTCGCGGGCGCGCATCGCTTCCGGCAGTGCTTGACGCATACGAAGACGTACAGACATGCCGATGACCCTATGGACCTGCCCCTGGGCTCACAACGCAATATGCGTGCAGCCGCTGATGAGTGAAGGACGGCAGCCCCCGGCACGTCGGTGCGGTGGCCCGCCGTCCTTCACCCCGTGGCCCGGTCAGTCGTAGGCGAGCGCCTCGAGCCTGCTGTACGAGCCGTTGAAGCGGTCGTGGTCGCCGACGGTGGGACCGGTGTTCGTGTGCTGCCAGAAGGTGTAGAAGCCCCAGCCGTTCGGCAGCTCACCTGAGGAGGAGCCGTAGCGCGGCACCCACAGCGGGTTGTACTTGCCGAATCCGCCGTAGTTGCCGGTGCACTTCTTCCACCACGTCGTAGAGGTGTAGATCACCGCGTCGCGCCCGGTGTGGTCGCGGTAGGCGTCGAGGAAGTCGTCGATCCAGTCGATCATCCGGCCCGTGCTCAGGCCGTAGCAGGTGCTGCCGTAGGGGTTGTACTCCATGTCGAGCACGCCCGGCAGCGTCCAGCCGTCGTCCGTCCAGCCGCCGCCGTGGCGGACGAAGTAGTCGGCCTGTGCTCCGCCGCTGGAGTTGTTCGGCAGGGCGAAGTGGTACGCACCCCGGATCATGCCCGCGTCGTACGAACCGTTGTACTGCTGGGCGAAGTGGGGGTTGGTGTAGCTGGTGCCCTCGGTCGCCTTGGCGTAGGCGAATCTGACACCGCTGTTCCAGAGCTTGGACCAGGCAACGTTGCCGTTGTGGCTGCTGACGTCCACACCGTTGACCGAGGCGCTTACCGCGGCGCTCGCCATGGGGTCCGCCGGGGGGAGGTCGGGCTCCGAGGGGTCGGGCAGGGAGGAGCCCTTGGCCGCCAGGCCGCGCTCACCCTCGTGAGCGCGGATGGTCGAGCCCATCCAGTCCTGCTCGGGGTGGGTCGGCCGGATGATTCCGGCCTCCGCGGCGGCGGTTCCGGGGAGAGTGACGAGCAGGGTGAGTACGGTCAGCAGGGAGAGGAGGATGGCCGCCGCTGTGGGGGGATGCGGGCGACCCGGGCCGGAGTGGTGCTCGGGCATGAGGTGCCTCCGAGGCCATGGTGGGGGGAGAGTGCGGGGAATTCAACGGTCACCGCATTGGTATGACCATCCCTTCTTTGATGATGTCCGCCCCCGGAAACTCTCTGCCGGAATTCGGTCCGGCCACGACGCTCGCCTCCTCCGGCAGTCGGACGCACGCTGCACTGTCACTGTCACGCTCACATCCGGGCCCCGGCAGCGCACGAGGGCCGTACGGTTCCCTGCGCCATGTGGGTGACGTGGGCGGGCGAAGCAACGAAGGGGCGAAGAACGAGCTCAGCAGTTCTCAGTGATCACGTCTTGCAGGGTCGAGAGGGAAAGGTTGTCGTCGGCCACCTTGGTACGGAGACTCTCCAGAGTCTGCTGGAGGGCCTGGATCTCCTGCTCGGGTGGATCCGGTTGCGCCTGGAGGCTCGCGATCTTGTCTTCGAGCTCACGGATCCGCTCTTCGGTGCGGCGGATTTCCTTCCCAAGTTCCTTTGCCAGACGCTTCATCATCTGGCAGGGCGATTCGTCGGCGGGAGGCATCTCCATCACTCCTCATCGGTTCAGTCGGAGAAGGCCGGATATCGCAGGCTACGTCCGTGCGCAGGGCACGGCACCCCGGTGCCGTCCGACGGAGTTCCGGCTCACTGGTGGCTGTCCCGGCCGAGGGTTTCCACGGGGGTCGCGCCGGGGCGGGTCCATTGCGGCACCGGGCGGCTGGTCGGGCCCCAGGTGGCGCGGCCGTCGGCGTCCGAGCGCCAGTACCAGCAGGCCTGACGGCTCTCGGCCGGGTACCCTTCGCGGACGTCGCCGATCACCGGCCGGCCCTCGGGATTGTCCTCCCACGCCTCGCCGCGGCCGTAGGGCGTCATGTCGAGCAGGCCGAGAGACCCGTTGACCCGCTCGTTGCCACGGCCTGTCGTGGCATAGGTGAGGAACACCCGGTCGCCGTCGCGCAGGAAAGAGACGAGGTAACCCATCTCTCCGCCGACCGGTGCCTCCACGCCCCGCACCGAGTACCAGGGCTGGGTGTAGCCCATGAACTCGACGTAGGCAGCCACCTCCTCCCACGGTCCCGTGGTCAGGACGGCGAACGAGACGCCCCGGGCGTTGAGGTAGACCGCGTCCTTCACGTGCCAGGCCGTGGTGGTGCAGCCCTCGCACTGCCCTTGGTGCGGCGCACCGTCGTACCACATGTGCTGGTAGACCACGAGCTCGTCGCGCCCCTGGAACAGGTCCAGGAACGGGACCGGCCCGTCGGGCCCGACGACCTCGACCGTCCCGTCGAACTCCACCATCGGCAGCCGCCGCCTGGCCGCGGCGATCGCATCGCCCTCATGGGTGTGCGCCTTCTCGCGGACCAGCAGTTCCTCGCGCGCCGCCTGCCAGGTGGCCAGGTCGACGACCGGCGGCTTGCCGGGGAGGTCACTGCTCGTGTTGCCGGGCGTGGTCGTCATGGCGTCCTCCGTGGTCTCTCGTGCCAGGCAGCGTCGTACCACGTCCTACGAGGCTCACCACGACAGACTCGCGCTCCGGCCCGGAACTCGTCACGGCGGAAGGTGCCCCCGGCCGAGCCGGCACGTGGGGCAGGAGGCCGACTCCAGCCGTAGGCTGGACCTCACGCGTGATCGACAGGAGGCTGACGTGGCCGAGACGTCGCCGGCCGAGGTGATGGCCGAGCTGGCCGGGCTCGAGGACCCGAAGACACGCAAGGTGAACGAGAAGCACGGTGACGATCACGGTGTGAACCTCGGCAAGCTGCGCGCGCTCGCGAAGCGGCTCAAGACGCAGCAGGACCTCGCGTGCGGGCTCTGGGAGACGGGCGACTCGGCGGCAAGGCTGCTGGCGATCCTGATCTGCCGCCCGAAGGCGTTCGAACGCGACGAGCTGGACGTCATGTTGCGCGAGGCGCGCACACCCAAGGTGCACGACTGGCTCGTGAACTACGTGGTGAAGAAGAACCCGCACGCGGAAGAGCTGCGCCTGGCCTGGTCCGCCGATCCGGATCCGGTGGTCGCAAGTGCCGGCTGGGCGCTGACCACCGAACGCGTGGCGAAGAATCCCGAAGGCCTCGACCTCGCAGGCCTGCTCGACGTCATCGAGGCGGAGATGAAGGACGCCCCGGAGCGGCTGCAGTGGGCGATGAACCACTGCCTGGCTCAGATCGGGATCGAGCACGCTGAGCACCGCGCCCGTGCGATCGGCATCGGTGAGCGCCTGGAGGTGCTCAAGGACTACCCGACCTCCCCGGGCTGCACGTCCCCGTTCGCGCCCGTCTGGATCACCGAGATGGTGCGCCGACAGCAGTAGGCAGGGTTCACGCTCATCGGCGATGGTCACCCGAGCAGGACATCCGGCACCGCACCGCCGCGCCCGGCACTCCCCCCCCCGGTGGCGCGTTCAGGCCCTCTGGCGTACCCGGGTGCGTCACCCCACCCTGAGGACAGAGTTCCGTCGGTCGGGACATCCGGGAGGGCACATGCTGTACGTCTTCGGTTTCGAGCGGATCGGCGTGGTTGCGAGCGACATGTACTTCGTGGATCCCCACCCCATCCCGGGGCAGGAGGGCGCCGAACGGGGCGTACGCCTGGAAGTACGCGTCCTGCGGCCCGGGGACCTGCCGGGAGGCATCTACGCGTCGCGGCCCATCGTAGTCGACCGCCCGGTGTGGCGTGCCGACCTCCTGGAGTCCGTGGCGGGCCCGTCCGGCAGCCTGGACCGGGCGCACCACCACCCGAGGTTCGACGGCTGGGAGCCCGGCGGGCGCGTCTTCGCCGAAGAACTCTCCGCCGCGCCGCTCGACTGGGTGGCCGGCAGGCTGGCGGACCTCGACACCCTCCTGTCGGAGGCCGGCGTCCCGGCCTCCGAAGCGGGCCCGGACGACGCCGCCGACCTCCGCAACGCCGTCCCCGACATCATGGCGGCGGTACGCAGGCTGCTCGACGGTGTGGCCAAGGGAGAGCTGGCCCGTCCGCCCGCCGGCCTGGCCGAGGAGGACATCGCGAACGCCCGTGTCAGCTGGCTGTGATGCTCCCTGATCAGCCCATGGGACGTCCCCTGCCCTCAGGGGTGTGAACGCACAGGCGCGCGCCCATGGCGGGCATCCGGGGTGCGCCCCCTCCCCCGCGACGGAGGCGCCACGCGGTCGTCTCCGTCGTCGGGAGGAACGGCCGATGCGCCCGCCTCATCCAAGGGTGCACCTACGAATCGATACACAGCATGAGGATCCGGTAATTACCGGTCGGGATGATGGAATTACCTGCAAAACGCCCCTGCGCCGCACTGTCGGGCACGCGGGCCGCACACACGGGGGACCATCATCAACGTCAAGCGCACCACCGCATGCCAGTTGTCCCAAGAGGACATCCTCTCGGTCGTCCAAGGCACCACGCTGGCCGTCCACGTCCCGGGATTCGTTCACCCGGAGGCGCTCGCCTCGGCGCGGCGGCAGCTCTTCGACCACCCCGACCGGGGCAGTCTGAGCCAGGCCGCGGAGTTCAAGCGCATCGGATTCGCCTACTCCGAGATCAGCGACAGCGCCTCGCGCGATCGCTACCACGCCGAGGCGCGCACCAACATCCAGCGGATGCGCGACCTGTTCGCGCCCTACGCCTCGCCCAGTGACGTCCTGCGGCTGCTGCTGGAGGAGACCTGGGCCGCCGGGGCCGGCCTGATGCACGTCGAAGGCCGCAAGGCGTTCATCGGCATCTGCCGCTACCAGGACAAGAACGTCGACCTCAATCCGCACACCGACGCCCTTGAGCGGAACCTGCCCGCCGAGCACGCGCGCCGCCTCGAAGCGCAGCTCTCGATCAACATCTACATCAACATCCCGCGCACCGGCGGCGAGCTGGAACTGTGGGGGACCGAGCCCGGCGAGGACGCCTACCGCCACCTCATGGACGGGCGGACCTGGGGCATCGACCGCGAGAAGATCGGTCCGCCCGTGGAGGTCGTCAAGCCGGCCCCGGGCGACCTGCTCCTGCTCAACCCGCGTCAGATCCACGCCGTGCGCCCGTCAGGGGACGAGCCCCGCATCACTCTGGGGCACTTCCTCGGCTACTACGGCACCGACCGCCCGCTCGAACTGTGGAGCTGACGGTGAACAACGACATCAAATCCATCGGCCATGACCTCAACGGCCTCAATAACCTCAATGACCTCAGCGGAAACGGCCGCACAGGCCTCGCCCAGCACTCCTACGCCCTGGACGGCCGCAGCAAGGCGAGTTTCGGGGAAAAGGCCAAGTCGCTCCCCCTCGCCGGAAAGCGGGCCGTCCTGCTGGTGAGCGTAGGCCAGCGCTACCACGAGGGCGATAAGCTCCGCGCCACAGTGGAACTCATCCAACGCAGCGAGTTCCGGCAGCTGACCATTGCCGTGGCTGATACTCTGCAGCGCACCAACTATCTCGGGTTTTCCCGGCAGGACGCTTACGACCGCGCGCTCAGGGCGGGGGACGAGTGGCTGCAGCGCAACGAGAAAACACTCGCAAGGCTCTCCGCGATCAGCGATGTCCTCCGCTGGGACGAGGCGCTGCGCGACCCGGTCTACCCGCAGTTCCGCAAGCACATCGAGGACGCCTACGAGCACGACCCGCGCTACCGGCAGGCTCTGCTCCGCACCGTCGGAAAGTTCCTCGACCGCCTCACGGCCCGCGACCCGGAAGCGGATATCGCGGCGGCGTCCCGGAATTGTCTGTCCTACCTCATCGAGGAATGCCCCGTCATCATGCCGACCTGGGCACACCGCGGATACGACTATGTGATTTATCCGCAGCCCATGACGGTGGCCATGGCGGAGACCCGCCGGCTGTTCGTCGAGGACGCGTACCCCGGCAAGGCGGACTGGCTCTCCCTGAAGTTCAAGAAAAGGGCCGCCACCGTCCAGGACGTCATCTGAAACCGCCCTTCGACCCGGTGTAGGGGAACATCACCGTGACAGCATCGACCGACCGCAAGTGGTGGGCATTCACCGGTGTCAGCCTCATCAGCTTCCTCGGCTGCATCGACCTCACCATCGTCAATACCGCCGCCCCACAGATCCAGGCCGATCTCGGCGCCTCCGTGACCGACCTCCAGCTCATCGTCAACATGTTCATCGTCGCCCTGTCGATGTTCATGGTGACGATGGGGCGGCTGGCTGACACCTACGGCCGGCGTCGCGTCCTCTACACCGGAACCGTCGTCTTCGCCCTGGCCTCCCTCGGCGCCGGACTCGCCCCGGGCACCGGCTGGCTCATCGCCTTCCGGTTCCTCCAAGGCGCCGCGGGAGCCGTCCTCTACACCTCCACGGGCGCCATCGTCCAGAACGCCTTCCCCCGGTCGCAGCGCGGCCGCGCCATCGGCGCCCTCTACGGCGTCAACGGCCTGGGCCTGGCCGTCGGCCCGCTGCTCGGCGGAGTCATCGTCTCCGCCGTCGGCTGGCACTGGGTGTTCTGGCTGAACGTCCCCCTCATCGCCGTCGCCCTGGCCCTGTGCTCCTTCAGCGTCAAGGAGTCCCGCGACCGGGACGCCCCCGGTCTGGACCGGCCCGGGCTCGTCCTCATCAGCCTGGGCATCCCCGCCGTGGTCCTCGCCTTCACCCTCGGCGACCACTGGGGCTGGTCCAGCGCACCCACCCTGGGCCTGCTGGCCTTCGCGGCCGCCTCGCTCGTCGCCTTCCACGCCGTCGAACGCCGCGCGACCGACCCCATCATCGACTTCCGGCTCTTCCGCCACCGCGCCTTCCTCGGCGCCATCGTCTCCGACTTCGCCCTGGCCTGCTTCTACGCCACCGTGCTGTTCCTGCTGCCCCTCTACCTCAGCGGCGTGCGGAGCTACGACGGTTACGCCACCGGTGCCCTGCTGCTGGCCTGCACCGCCGTCATGGCGGCGCTCTCCCCCGGCGTCGGCCGGCTGACCGACCGCTACGGCCCCAGGAAGCTCCTCGCCGCCGGCTTCGCCGCGTTCACCGTCTCGGCCCTGATGCTCGCGCGCATCGCCCCTGACACCTCCACCGGATACCTCGTCCTCGCGCTGGTGGCCATGGGCTTCGGCTGGGCCTTCATTCTCGGCCCCGCCACCGTCTCCGCGCTGTCCGCCGTGCCCGAGCGGCAGGCCGGTCTCGCCGTCGGCTCCTCCTGGACCTTCCACAACCTCGGCGGAGCCATCGGACTGGCCGCCGCCGTCAACCTCTACCGCCTTCAGGGCGAACGCACCCTGAACGCCGAACTCGCCGAACACCACGCACCCACCGGCCCCTGGGCGCAGTCCGTGGTCGCTGAACCGGAACACGCCACGGCGCTGCTGCGGCAGCACACCTCGCTCAGCGGACCGGAGATCGACGAGGTCTACGGCCAGGTCTTCTCCCACGGCATGCAGACCGCGATGTGGATGGTGGCCGGCACCTCCCTGGCCGCCCTCGCCGTCGTCGGCCTGCTCGGCCTGTCGGCACGCCGGTCCACAGCCGCCGCCTGCGAGGTGGCGGCCGACAACGAACTCGCCCGGTAGGGCGGGCGCGTCGACGGGCGCGCGACCGGCCGGGGAGTGCGGGATTCCCCGGCCGGCACCTCACGTACCGGCGCGGTCAGGGCAGTTCGCATGCTCTCCGGAACGGCCGTCCACCCTCCTCGCATAAGGTGACATCACCGGACACCCCGCTCGACCAGCGGGATCCGGGAGCCGCACCGCGGACGGAGCGGGCGGTGGCCGGAGCGAGGAGGGGACGTGGGCGACGTGGGGGATGTGGGAGACGTGGCGGTCGGCGCGCGGTCGGAACAGGACGGCCCGGGTGAGAGGCCCGAGGAGCCGGCGGGAAGGACGAGGAGGGGGCGGGGGAGACGGACCGGGAGGTCCGCGAAGGCGCAGCGGTCGCTCTGGAAGGAACTTCCCCTGCTCGTCGTGGTCGCGCTGGTGCTTGCGCTGCTGATCAAGACGTTCCTGGTGCAGGCGTTCTCGATCCCCTCCAACTCGATGCAGAACACCCTGCAGCCGGGTGACCGGGTCCTGGTCGACAAGCTGACCCCGTGGTTCGGCTCGAAGCCCGAGCGCGGCGAGGTCGTCGTCTTCCACGACCCGGGGCAGTGGATGAGGGACCATCCGACGCCCGAGCCCAACGTGGTGCAGAAGGCGCTGAGCTTCATCGGGCTGGTGCCGTCCGCCGATGAGAAGGACCTGATCAAGCGGGTCGTGGGGGTCGGCGGCGACACCGTCGAGTGCAAGGGCACCGGCCCGCTGAAGGTCAACGGCAAGCCGCTGGACGAGCCCTACGTCTTCCCCGGCAACACCCCGTGCGGCCTGAATCCGGAGGCCGAGTTCAAGGTCACGGTGCCCAAGGACCGGCTGTGGGTGATGGGCGACCACCGGCAGGACTCGCAGGACTCCCTCTACCACCACAACGAGGACGGCACGGGCTTCGTCCCTGTGGACGACGTGGTGGGCCGCGCCATCGTCATCGCCTGGCCCGTCGACCGCTGGGCCACCCTCCCCGTGCCCGCCACGTTCGACCAGAAGGGCATCGGCAATGCGGCGGCCGCCGCCGCCCCGACCGCGGCGGCCTTCGCCGGCGCCCTCCCCCTGGTCCTGGTGCGCCGGCGCCTGCTCTCCCGCCGCAAGGCCGAGGGCACGACACGGAACTGACCGGCTTACGGGCATACCGAATTACCGGCTTACGGTCTTACCGGCCCAGTGGACAACGTCTCCACGGGCCTCCCGCCACATCGACCAGAGGATCGGGCCGCCTCCGGGTACGTGGATCTCGTCCCGTACGGTGAACCCGAATCGCTCGTAGAAGCCAATGTTGGACTGCTTCGACGATTCGAGGTGGGCCGGCAGTCCGGCCGCGTCCGCCTTCGCCAGGCCCGAACGCAGCAGGGCGGCGCCGTGGCCGTTGCCCTGGGCCGCCGGGTCGGCGCCGAGCACCGCCAGGTACCAGTGCGGCTCCTGGGGAGTTGCCTTGCCGACCAGTTCCAGCATCTCTCCCAGCCGGGCGACGTGCTCGCCCAGCAACCCGTTGATGCGGGCCAGCGTCGCCTCGTCCGGGTGCTGCTCGGCCGTACCGGGCGGTGTCCAGAAGGCCGCCGCCGCGCCGGTGCGCTCACAGTGGCCGAGAGGGCCGTACTTGTGCGTGAGCATGACGTCGAACCACTGGGCGAGACGGTCCTCACGCCCTTCTTCGTCGGGGAAGAGCCACAGCATCATCGGGTCGTCCCCGAATGCGCGGGCCAGGATGCGCGTGGTCTCAGGAGCGTCGCCGCTCTCGATCGGCTTGGGTGTGTTCAGCGTGTTCAGCGTGTTCAGTGACTGCATGCGGCCAACGTAGGTCCCGAGATCTTTCCAGCACATCGGTCGTTCTACCGATGCCCCTGCCCCGTGCCCACGAGGGCCGGATGCGTGCTGACCGCCACTGACGCGCTCCCGGGCCCGGCTACCCGGCTACCCGGCTACCGGTAGGCGGCCGTCGCGATGCGGACGAACGGCTGGATCAGCGGGTTCGTGTCGCCCTCGTTCCACGCCGCCACCACACGGCTCGGCGCCATGTCGGTCAGCGGCACCACGGTCAGCTCCTCGGGCGGGGTATGCCCGAGCGGGATCATCCCGACCGTGCCGTTCCAGAGCACGGCCTGCAGGCACTCCTGGACGGCACGCACCACCGGCCCCTCGCGCGGCTCGCCGCCGTTCCAGTACGACTGCCAGACCGGATCGGTGCCGTCCGGGAACTGGAACCAGCGCCGGTCGGCGAGGTCGGCGAGCTGCAGGCCGTCGTGGCGGGCGTGGCGGGCGGCCAGCGGATCGTCGGTACGCAGCACGGCGCCCACCGGGTCGGCGCGCAGCTGGTGCACCGTCAGTCCGGTCTCGTCGAACGGTGCGCGGGTCAGGGCGATGTCGACCAGTCCGGCGCGCAGGCCGCAGGTAGGGTCGGTCAGGTCGGCCTCGCGGATGCGGACCTCGACGCCCGGGTGCCGCCGGCGGTAGGCGGTGGCCAGCCGCATGGCTCCCCGGTCGGAACTGTCGCCGAGGATTCCGACGGTGATGGTCGCGGCGCCGGCCGCCGCGGCCACGCGGACACGTATCCGGTCGGCCTGGTCGAGGAGCGTGCGCGCCTCGTCCAGCAGCACCGTTCCGGCCGGGGTGAGGGTGACGCCCGCGGAGGAGCGGAGCAGCAGGACGGCACCGACGTCCGCCTCCAGCTGTTTGATCGCTCGGCTCAGCGGCGGCTGGCTCATGTGCAGGCGGGCGGCGGCCCGGCCGAAGTGGAGTTCCTCGGCGACGGCCACGAAATAGCGCAGCGTGCGTAGCTCCATGACCGGCGACGATACCCGTACGGTATGGACCCCACCCAGCTGGTCCTGGACGCTCGCGGTTGTGGGGCGTTGGAATCGGAACATGACTGACGAGCTGATGCCCGACCCCGCCGTGCACGTCGCCGGTGCCCAGGAGGTCGCCCCCGATCTGCTGGTGATCCCGAACCGACGGGTCGGGCTGGTACCCAACATCGGCGTCATCGGCGGTACGCAGGCCGTCCTGGTCGTGGAGACGGGCATGGGCACCGCCAACGCCGAGCAGGTCCTCGCCTTCGCGTCCGAGGTGGCGCGGGGTCGGCGGCTGTACCTGACCACGACGCACTTCCACCCGGAGCACGCCTTTGGCGCGCACGCATTCGCCGGCCGGGCTACGTACCTGGTCAACCGTGCCCAGGCGGACGACTTGAAGAGGAAGGGGCCGGGTTACCTGGAGACGTTCCGGGGCCTCGGCGAGCCGGTCGCCCGGCGCCTCGACGGCGTCACGGTGCCCATGCCCGACGTGGTCTACGACAACGGGTACGACCTGGACCTCGGCGGCCGGACCGTACGGCTGCGGCCCACCGGCCGGGGGCACACCAAGGGCGACCAGGTCGTCGAGGTGCCGGACGCCGGGGTGCTGTTCACCGGAGACCTGGCCGAGACCGGGCAGTTCGCCATCTTCCCGTGGTTCCCGCCGTACGACACGGACGTCTCCGGCGTGCGCTGGCTGGCGGTAATGGAACGGTTGGCCGCCGCCGCGACCGGATCCCGGGTGATCGTGCCCGGCCACGGAGACCCGGGCGGGCCGCAGCTGCTCGCCGACGTCCGCGACTACCTGCGCGAACTGCGCGACGAGACCTGGCGGCGGCGCGACTCGGCGATGAGCGAGGACAGCATCGTCGCCGAGGTCCGGGCGCTGCTGGCCGAGCGGCACCCGGAGTGGGCCGGTCAGGAGTGGATCGAGCGAGGTGTGGGATGCCTGTGCGCCGAACACTCCCTATGACCGCGGCACTTCCGGGAGTCGTCGGCCTCGTCCCTCGGCTGTCTGACACTCGCCCCGTGCGGCGCTGAGGGAGGGTCAGGAGTGCTTGACGGTGATGGCGCCGCTGCCGGTGGTCACGTCGATCCGGTGCGTACCGGACGGGTCGTCGGTGACGTCGATGTCCTTGCCTCCGCTGTCGCTCTTGGCGGTCACCCGGTACCTGCCGTCGGGCACGGTGAGGGTGACGGCGCCGCTGCCGGCTTCCGCCCGGACGTCCTGGGGGGACGACACTGCCAGGTCGATGGCTCCGCTGCCGGTCATCGCGGCGACGGGCCCGTTCTTGAACCCCTGTCCGGTGATAGCGCCGCTGGAGGCTTGTACGTCGACCGCCCCGTCGACGTCCTTGAGATCGATGGCGCCGGAGCCGGCCTTCACCTTCACCGCGCCGGTCCTGGACAGGTCGACCGCGCCGCTGGAGGTCTGACCGGTCACCGGAATGCCTGTCGGCAGGTCGACCGTGTAGGCCACCGAGCAGTCGTCACTGCAGCGGCCGAGCACCAGGACTCCGTTCTCAACGCGGTGCGTCGGGCCGTCCGGGCGGTCTCCCCCGTATTCCACGTAACGGTGCAGGCGCACCTCGGCGCCACCCTCCTTGCCACGCAGGGTGACTCCGCCGGACCCGCTCTCCAGCCGCACAGAGGTGATCTTCTGCGACAGTGTGGCGTCGTCCTCGAAGCTCTTCCTGGCCAGCCCGCACGCGCTGATCCCGCTGATGGCAATTCCGGCCGTCGCGACGGCAGTGAGTAGACGAAGGCGCGCACGCATGGACTTTCACCGTTCCTGAGGAGGTCGTCGATCCCCTGAAGGGGGACGCCGAGGGAGCCTATGCGCCGGGGCCGGAGTACGACCATGGGGTAAACCCCCGGGACCTTAGCTCGTTCCTTATGGCCTGATCTCGAACAGAGACCGAGCGCAGTGCGGCGCTCCCTCGCGTCAAAGCATCCGTTCCCTGCAGGAACGGCATCCGGCCGAGGAGCCGCGGCACGAGTCCTGATGGGGAGGTCCCTGGGGATGCGAACCGGGTCGCACCGGCGTCGATCCCGGCTCCGAAGCGTCGCACCAGGCGCCTGAGGGGCGTTGACCGCGCACCCGTAGAGTGGGCGTTGACCAGGCCGTTTCACCGTTGGGAGGACATGGAATGAAACAAGTCCCGTTTGGCGCCCTGTCCGCTGGGCTCGCAGTGCTCGGGACTGCCCTTGTAGCCTTCGCGTTTCAGTTGCGCGCGGATGGCTACGAGCAGTACGTCCAGGACGTGGCTTATGTGGCCGGCACGGCGTACTTCACCGCGATCATGACTGTGGTGATGTGGTTCCGCACGGACCGACCGCACTCGAGCTGAGCCGTTCGGCCGTGGCGCCCCGCGCCACGGCAGGGTCTGTCTGGTGGGTCTGTCATTCGACTCACCGGGCACGCCCTGGAGTAGGGCGAGACGGCCCGCTCCGAAGTGCACGACATCGTAGGGCCGTTCAGTCCGTCCTGTCGGCTCATCAAGCCCCGCCCTTCTGGCAGCCCTTCCTTCCGCAGGGCCCACTTCTCACCAAAGGGTATGAATCCGCACGGCTCTTGAGAAGAGCGACCGGTCTCCGTCGACCCGCTCCTCCAATACGAAAAGAGCTCGGGTGGCGCATTACTGATGGTTTCCCGGGAGCTCCTCCCCCGCCCCGCTCACCCGGTTTGTACACTTGCCGACCAGCGGCAGGTCGCACCCGCCCGAGGCCGGACCGACGGCTCCTCTGAATTGGCGTCAACACCCCCTGCTCCACTAGACTTTGCGCACACACCAGCAAAAAGGAGTGGCGCCGTCTATGGGCACCAAATTCATTGAGGTAGACGAATCCCACAAGGGTCAGCCCAACGTGGAAGAAGGGGTAAAGACGATCGAGGTCGGTGGTCAGACGATCACGACGCCGATTTATGTCCAGCGGATCGACTTCGACGACCTCGCCCCCGAGGTGACCGACAATCTGACCACGGTCAAGTTCGCCGTAACGGTGACCGAGGAAATGGAGGACCTCACGGGGGAGGTCGACGAAGACGGTTCCCCGGTGACGGAAATCAAGGAAATCCAGGTGCCCAAGTGGCTCGAGGTTGACCTGGGTCCCGAATCCCTCAAGCAGTACGAAGAGGTCATGGCCCCCTTCTACGCCGCCGCCCGCGAAACCGAGGCACCCCTCGTGCCCGCGCCCCGCAAGCGCCGGAAGAAGTGATCTCGCGCCCCTCTCCTGTCGCCGGGAGAGGGGCTTCGTTGTCGCGGCGCCGCGCCACCGCGATGCGGACACGCCAAAACCGCACGCCGGGGTGGCGTGCGGTTGGCGATCATTGTTCGGTCATGCGGGGTGGGCCGCCGTGGCGAGCGTGTTCCACTGAGGGGGATCAGTAGAACATGAACGTCGGGCGCAGGCCGTTGGCGTGCTCCTGGGTGATGAGCTCACCGGCGCCGATTCCCGCGCCGTTGGCCGCGTTGGCCACGTCGTACGGCGAGCCGTAGTTGCCCATCCAGTGCCAGGTCTTGACGGCGACGTTCGCGTTGGTGCACTTCCGGAGCGCGATGCCTTCCTCGGCGGTGAGCACGGCGTCCTTGGCCGGCGTGTCGCAAACCGCTCGCGGCACCTTGGGCGTGTTCGGCTGCGGGCCGTCCGCCGCGGCCGCCGGGGCCGCCAGGCCGATCAGCAGGGCTATGGGGGCTGCTGCGAGGACGTAGGTTCGACGGTTCATGGTGACCTCCATGAGGGGATCAGATGTTCGACAGAGCGGACACCTGGACCCACGACCCTACGGTGGCCTCGTCGCCCCCGCACATCGAGTACGCCGTTCGGGTGACGACCGCCGCGTTGCCGGTCGTCCAGCCCCGTCGCCCGCCCCGCGCGTACCGGGGGCTAGCCCTACCTGGAGCCGGGCGGCCAGCAGGATCGTCCCAGGTGGTTGCATCCGGAAATGTTGGGCCCGGCACATATCCAGCACATGGATCGCTGGTTTCCCAATGTCTTCCGTAGGAGTGGGCTCGTGCGTGAGCAGGCGTGGCAGAGGTTTCGTTCGTCCGGGCAGCGGTGGGGTGGGCGGCGCAGAGCCGTGCCGGCCGCGGTCGCGGTGGTCGTCGGCGCCGTGGCGATGGGCGCCCTGGTGCCGCCCGCGGCGTCCGCCACCGCCAAGCCGGACACCGTTCAGCAGGGGCTGAACGCGCTGGTGCGCTCCGACGGCCTGCCCGCCGCGCTGGCGAGCGTCCAGGACCGTGAAGGCCGCACCCGTACCTACACCGCAGGGGTCGGCGACCTGGCCACCGGTTCGAAGGTGCCCCGGGACGGGCAGGTGCGGATCGGCAGCAACACCAAGACGTTCACCGCGGTCACCGTGCTGCAACTGGTCGGTGAGGGGAGGATCCGCCTCGACGCACCGGTCGACACCTACCTGCCGGGCCTCGTCCGCGGGGAGGGCATAGACGGATCCCGCATCACCGTCCGCCAGCTCCTGCAGCACACCAGCGGGCTTCCCAACTATGTCCTGTACCTCGGCGACGAGGTCCGGCATTACGAGCCCCACGACCTCCTCGACATCGCGCTTCAGCACAAGGCCCGCTTCGAGCCCGGGAAGAAGTGGGAGTACAGCAACACCAACTATGTGCTCGCCGGCCTGATCGTCGAGAAGGTCACCGGCCGCCCCCTGGCCGAGGAGATCGACCAGCGCGTCATCAAGCGCATCGGGCTGCGCCACACCTACTTCCCGGCCCCCGGTGACGCGACCATCCGTGAACCCCACCCCAAGGGCTACTACCAGGAGTCAGCAGGGGCGCCTTTGCGCGACGGCACGGAACTGGACCCCTCCTGGGGCTGGGCGGCAGGGCAGATGATCTCCACCAACTCCGATCTCAACCGGTTCTACACCGCGCTCCTCGGCGGTCGACTCCTCCCGGAGGCCCAGCTCACCCAGATGCGCACCACCGTCCCCGCCGGAGAACCGTTCGCCGCCGGCGCCCGCTACGGACTGGGGCTCGTCAGCACGCCGCTGTCGTGCGCGCCCGGCGTGTACTGGGGCCACGGCGGCAGCACCACGGGATACGAGACCCGGGGCGGTGCCACCGACGACGGCCGCGCCGCCAACATCGCGGTGACCTTGCAGCCGACCGACAAGGGAGCCATGAAGCGCGTGGAGAGCCTCGTGGACACGGCCCTGTGCCGTTGAACCGGAGGGGGCCTACAGAGGCAGGGCCCACCCGGACCGCGTTCGCAGCGAAGCGAAGCGAAGCGCTCAGACGTTCTCGATCCAGTTGGAAGGGACGTCGCAGATGAGGTAGGGGATGCGGATGTTGCACGGGCCGCACGAGTGCGCCGTCCATGAACAGGTCGCGCCCTTCCCGTGCCACTCACGGGAGGCAGTGGTGTTCTCGGGGCCCACGTAGTACTGCTCGCTCATGCGGACGTACTCCACCTCGCCCCGCTTCCCGGCCTGCGCAACGCGGTTGCCCAGTTCGAGCAGCAGCTTGACGGCCGCGCAGGTCTGGCCGATGCGCGGTATTTCCACGCCGTCCGCCGTCAGGGGGA
The DNA here is from genome assembly GCF_024519335.1 of Streptomyces telluris. Classification (NCBI taxonomy): domain Bacteria; kingdom Bacillati; phylum Actinomycetota; class Actinomycetes; order Kitasatosporales; family Streptomycetaceae; genus Streptomyces; species Streptomyces telluris. The sequence continues at coordinate 57,799 of NZ_JANIID010000011.1, read as the reverse complement.
TGTCCACCTTCTCCCCCTTGACGGTCTTCCACTGCCCCTTCCACTTCAGCGGATTGTGCTCGACGGTGGGGACGCCCGGCTTCGCGACTTGCCAGGATCCCTTGTGGTAAGTGATCGCCTTGAGGTACGGGCCGATATCGATGAGCCCGCTGCTGCAGGCAGCCAAGTAGTACTCGGTCCCGCCTATTCGCGCTTCCAGCACTCCGAGCATGACGGCGGCATCCGGGGTCAGCTTCTTGTCCGCCTGCATCGCGTGGTAGATCTCACCGACGGCGTCCCTCAATTGCTTGCTGTCGACAAGTTCCGGAACGCTGTGCCGCGGCTTATTCCCGCTTCTCACATGACCGCAGCGCGGGCACTTGTCGGACGCGTATCCGCCGTGCCGGAGATTCACTTCCCGATTCGGGCTCCGGGGCTCCACTTTCGCCATGTCCACCCTCCGTCAGTTTTCCGTGGCGCGGGGAAAATAGCACGCAACGGCCCGGCCGCCGGCCCCGGGCCGAAGCGCAGCGGCTACTTTTGGACGTGATCACGTGACGCTCGGTTGCCGCGACGTCACCTTGCGAACGTCGCCTCCGGGCCCGCTTTCGGTCCACCGGGCCATGACCTGCCGCAGGTCACGCCCACATCCCGGCAGACATCGGCGATGAGTCGCCACACATGTCGACAAAACGGTCAACAGCCGGATTTCCCAGTGGAATCCGACGAAAGCTGCGCACCCTCCCGCGCACCACCTGGCTTGATCATCGCCGCCCCGGATTCGGCCGTTGATAGTGTGCGCCCGAATTTCACCTTCACATACTCACGGCGGCCCGTGCCCGGCGCGGCCGATCGGTCAGGGAGGAATGCGTTGTGGCGATGACCGTCGGCGAACTCAAGGAATGGCTCAAGAGCCTTTCGCCGCCCACTCCGGAATTGGCGTTACCCGACGGCCTCCCGGACGCGTTAGGGGACCTCAAGGACGCGGTGAACCTCGGCGCCCTTTCGGACTGGTTCACCATGGGGGCCGCCCTCACCGAGATGGTCCCGGACCCGGACAAGCTCTGCGTCACCGGAATCATCGCCAAGGAAACCCCGAACCTCTCCCTCTGGTTCTTCAGCGATGACGAGGCCAACCCCGACGACGCCCCCGTCACCGGTGTCCAGATCGGCCTGTCGCTGAAGCAGCACGCCGTGATGTCCGTCCTCAGCGCTCTGGGGCTGCAGGACGTCCTGCTGGTCTACGAGATCCGCATCATGGACGGTGCCGCGGTCCGCGAGCTCTACGCACAGGCCGCCCTCGCCGCCGGCGGCGGGGACCCCCTTCTCATCACCTGCTCCCTCGACTTCGCAGCGGACCGGACCAGCTACGAATTCGCCGTGGAGCCCGAGGACGGAAGGGAATGGCACGTCGCCGAAGCGTTCTTCGGGCTGTTCGGCGTCACGCCACCGCCGGTCCTCAAGGACATCGCCCTGCACCGCCTCGTGCTGGCCTACGACCGGGGCAAGGACTCCACGGGATTCCGTATCGAGGTGGGCGCCGGATTCCCGCTGGGCGACACCACGGCCGACCTCGACGTGAAGGCGACCCTGTCGAAGTCCGGCGACAGCGGGACGTACGACCAGGAATACGAGGGGACCCTGGTCCTGGCCGTGCCCGCGCCGGGCGGGGGCGACGACGTCCGCACGCTGACGTTCACCGTCAAGGACGCCCAGCACGCCGAGTTCAGCGCGAGCTGCGAGGACTCCAAGGGCGTGTCCTTCACCGATGTCGCGACCCTGCTGGGCGTGGCGGAACCACCGGCGTTCCTGGCCGGTCCGACCGTCAGCGGCCTCACGGTCGGTTACGCGTCGGCCCGCAAGTCCATCGTGTTCGCCGCGAAGGAGAACGGCGGCGGCTCGCTCGTCGTCGTGTCGGACCAGCCGGCCGGCGGCACCCGCGCGTGGGCCATGCGCGCCGGCGTCGGGCTGGACGCCAAGCTCTCGGACGTACCACTGCTCCACGGGCAGATACCTGAAGGCCAGGACCTCGGCGTGTGCGGGCTGGGCATCCTGCTCACCTCCGACCCGCTGGACACCGCCCGCGTCAGCGAGCTCAACAAGGCGCTCGCGGCGAGCGACGGTTCGCTGCCGCTGCTGCCCGCCGACGGCCTGGGCAAGGGCCTGGCCTTCACCGTCGACCTCCAGCTGCCCGGCCACTCGGAGACGACGTCGGTCGTCGTCCGTGGCGACAGCAAGAAATCCAGGGCCGCAGCCCCGGCACCAGCAACGGCACCGGCCCTCGCCACGGCCGTGGCCACGGACACGGCCGCCGCCCCCGCCGGACTCCCCCTCGTCGCCTGGATCAAGGTCCAGCGCAACGTCGGCCCCCTGAACCTGAGCCGCGTCGGCGTGGGCTTCGCCGACGACACCGTGTGGGTGCTCTTCGACGCCACGCTCGGCATGGCCGGCCTCACCATCGGCGTCGACGGCCTGGGGATGGGAATCCGCCTGTCCGACCCCGTACCTCCGGAGTTCCGGCTGGACGGGCTGAGCGTCGGCTACTCCCGCCCCCCGCTGGCGATCAAGGGATCCCTGGTCAACCGGGCCAGTGACGACTACGACCCGTTGATCGAGGGCGCGCTGGCCGTTTCGGCGGAGGAGTTCGGCCTCACGGCGCTGGGCGCGTACGCACGGCCCACGGCCCACCCCGATCAGCCGTCCTTCTTCCTCTTCGGCAAGGTGAACGGCGAATTCGGCGGCCCGCCGCCCGTGCAGGTCACCGGCATCATGGCCGGCTTCGGGCTCAACACCGACCTGCGGCTGCCCGAGGGCGACGAGGTCCTGGACTTCCCGTTCCTCGCGGACATGTCGTCCCCGGAAACCGACCCGCTGAAGGTCCTCGGCAACCTGATGGGCGGCCAGGACGCCTGGGTGCGATCCGCATCGGGTCAGTTGTGGTTCGCAGCGGGCCTCGAGTTCAAGGTCTTCGAATTCCTCGACGGCCAGGCGCTGCTGGTGCTGGAGGTCGGCGACGACTTCGCCGTCGCCGTGCTCGGCACGGCGGAGGCCCGCTTCCCCAAGGACCAGTCCCTGCCCGCGTATGCCCGGGTGCGGCTGGGGCTGTCCGCCAAGTACCGGGCCAGTGAAGGCGTGCTGAAGCTGACCGCCCAGCTCGCACCCGGCTCGTTCCTCCTCGACGAAGCGTGCGTGCTCACCGGCGGATTCGCGCTCTACACCTGGTTCGACGGCCCGAACGCCGGTGATTTCGTCCTGACGCTGGGCGGCTACTACCCCGGCTACCCCGTGCCCGCGTACTACCCGCAGGTGCCGCGGCTGGGCTTCAACTGGCCGGTCACCCCGGAGCTGACCATCAGCGGCGGCTCGTACTTCGCGCTCACCCCCGGCGCCATCATGGCCGGCGGGGCACTGGACGTGAACTTCCGCTCCGGCGACCTGCACGCCTGGCTGACGGCCCACGCCCACATCCTCATCGAATGGGCCCCCTTCCACTTCGATGCCGGGATCGACGTGAGCATCGGTGTCAGCTACGTGCTCGACCTGTGGCTGGTGCGCGAGACGATCAGCGTCGAGGTCGGCGCGTCCCTGCACCTCTGGGGACCGCCGACGGGCGGTGAGGTCACCGTCCACCTCTGGTTCATCTCCTTCACCATCGGCTTCGGCGAGGGCAGTGCGAGCGGCGACAAGGCCGCGTCCTGGTCCGAGGTGGTCAAGCAGCTGCCCTCGGCGCAGGACGCCGTCCGGCTCGTCCCCATGGACGGCCTGATACCGGTGGAGTCCAAGGACGAGCCGGGCCTTTGGACCGTCGGCACCGGTGACTTCTCCTTCGCGGTGCGTACGGCCGTCCCGATCGGCAAGCTCTACCTCGGTGACCAGCAGCACGCGGTCGACGGTACGGACGTCGACATCCGGCCCCTCCGGGACGGCGGCGAAGCCCTCGACTCGACGCTCACGGTCACGCTCACCAGGGAATCCGCCGCGCAGGACCTGAGTGCCTGGGCCGCCACGCCGAACGTGGTGAGCCTGCCCGCGGCCCTGTGGGGCAAGTACGACGGCAAGCTGACCACCGGCAGCGCGCAGCGCGTCGACCACCAGCTGACCGGCGTCGACCTGCGGCTGCCGCAGCCCACGCAAGGCAGCACACCGGGGCCGATCAAGGCCGGGACGATCGCGCACGACGACCGGACACCGAACGGCAGACTGCCGCTGGTGCGGCCGGCCGCCGTTCGGGCCGCCGCCGCAGCGGAGTCCGCGCCCGTACAGGCCGAGGCCCCGCAGCCGGTCACCGTGGAGCTCGTCGCCGAGGCCGCCCCGGTGGCGGAGGTCCGCGCAAGCGTGGGCGCCGTCACCAGCGGTCAGGCCGGCGCACTGGTCGACCAGTCCCGCGACCGGCTCTTCGCCGCGATGGACTACCTGGGCGTGAGCCCCGGTCCCGGCACCAACGAGCGGCTCACGGCCACCGACGGCCTGGTGGCCGGTGACGTCACGGTCCAGCCCGCTCCCCCGGTCCCGGGCCGGCCGGCCGCGAGCGAGCGGCTGTACGTGCTGGGCGCGGGGGCGACCGTGACGCCGGTCGACGCGCAGAGCCTGACGGTGTACGAGCCGATCGCGCTGGCGAATCCGGGCCCGGCCTACTTCGCGGTCAGCCCGGACGGCAGTCGACTGACCACAGCCTCCCCGGGGCGCGAGCACTTCGACGCGTTCGACATCACCGCCAACCCACCAGGGAAGGCAGTCGGTCTGAAGCCCGCCCCGTTCTCGGTGCCGACGAACGCCAAGGGCGTGGCATTCGCACCGGACCACGCGTGGGCATACGTCACCTACGCGCAGCCGGATCAGATGCTGATCCTCGGCTTCCAGGGCGACACGCCGGCCTCGGGCCACACCTACGGCATCCTGACAGCGGACTGGAGGTCGGCCGAGCCCGCGGACGTGGTCACCGCCCTGCCGTGGGACCAGTCGGTCTACATTGCGCTGCCCAAGGAAGACTGCGTCATGAAGGTCGACGTCAGCAGTCTGGCCAACCCCACCGCGAAGGCGTACCTGCCCGCCGGCCCCTCCCCCACCCGCCTCGCCGCCGACCCCAAGGGCCGCTGGGTGTACGCACTCAACACGGGCAGGTCCACGGTGACCGTCATCGACGTCACCGCCAAGGCGATCGCCGCGACCCTGCGCACGGGCACCGCGCCGAGCGCGCTGGCCGCCTCCGCCGACGGCAAGCGGCTGTACGTGGCGAACGCCGTGACCGGCACCGTCTCGGTCTTCGACACGTCCGGCGATCTGCCCCGGGAAGCGGCCGAGCCCGTGTGGGTGGGCGCGCGGCCCGTCGCGCTCGCGGTGTCGGCCGCCGGTGACCGGCTGTACGTCGCCCGGTCCAAGGGCCCGGAGAACGGCGAGGTCGCGCCGCTCCACGTCGTGGACGTCGTGTCGGACCCGCCGGTCCTGCTCCCCGTCACCGTCCCCCTCAAGGACGAACCGGTGGCGCTCGCCGTCACCGTACCGCCGACGGTCACCGGCACCCCGGCGGTTCCCAGCATCACCCGAATCACCGAAGGCGGTGCGGCATGAGCCCCTCCGAGTACGCCCTGGATCCCGACCCGTCGCTGAACGTGCAGTTCGTCGACTCGCTGGTGCCCCGGCTCACCGCCGGGCGCTACACCCTCACCGCGCACCAGTCCCTGACCAAGGGCGGGAACCGGGTCGACACCGACAACTACCTGGACACCCCGGTGACCCAGGAGGTGGAGGTCCGCGCGCCGCGCTTCACCGTGCAGCCGGAGTGGATCCACGGCGCGTACCCGACGCCGGGCGCCAGCGGCTTGTACGACGACGTGCTGCCGCACGTCACGCTCGACCGCGCGACCCTGCCGTGGGAGCGGGACGAGGCGACGGCCAAGGACGGAACGCGCCTGCCGTGGCTGGCCCTCCTCGTCTTCGGCGAGGGCGAGCTGCCCGGCACCGACCCCCACTGTCTCGGGCGGACCGACGCGCGGACGGTGGCCGACCTGACCGGCACCGAGGACGGCGTCCTCCTGCCCCCGTTCGACCGGCACGCGGACCCGATCACCGACGACGATAAGCCGACGACCTGCCGCACCGTCCTGGTGCCGAGAACCGTCTTCCGCGCCGTCGCCCCCGCCCAGGACGAACTGCCCCTCCTGACCCACGTGCGCCGCGTCAACGAACAGCACCAGCGCGTGGCACCGGGCGACGACCTGATCCAGGTGGGCGACTACGCGGTCGTGGTCGGCAACCGGTTGCCCCGCGCCGCGGGCGGCCGCTACGTCGCGCACCTCGTCTCCCTGGAGGGCTGGCTGCCGTACCTGCCCGGTGGTGCCAAGGAGACGGAGGGCCCCGAGCAGGCGGTGCGGCTGGTCTCCCTGTGGTCGTGGGCGTTCGAGACGATCCCCGACCACGCACCCGGATTCGCCGCGCTCACCGAGCACTTCGTCGACAGCGAGGGCGAGGGCGGCTCCGCGCTGCTGCTGCGCGTACCGCTGCCGTCCGGCAAGCCGCTGTCCGGGTCCGACCAGCAGGAGATCGCCGACCGGCTCGCCAAGGGCTACCTGCCGATCTCGTGCCGCACCGAGTCCGGGCGCTCCACCTTCGGCTGGTACCGGGGCCCGCTGATCCCCCGGCCGGCCGAGCCGCAGTCCGACCGCGAACGCCGCCGCTGCGCGGCCGAGGCTCTGATCCACCTGGAGCAGTACGGGGTCTACGACGTCAGCCTCGCGACCGCGTTCACCGCGGGCCGGGGCGTCGCCCTGGCCGACCACCAGTTCGGCGCGGCGCTGCTGCGTCTGCGCGGCAAGGTGCAGCAAGCGGCGGAGAAGAAGAGCCGCGTGGCGACGGACACCGGGGCGCGGGCACGTATCGAGCATCTGGCGGCGAACGGCCTGGCCGGCCACCTCGGCGAGGTCCTGACCGCACCGGCCCGCGACCGTCAGGCCGTAGCCGCCCCCGTACGACGCCCCGCCGTCACCCCCGTGCCGGCCGCGACGGCGCTGCCCGCCACCGCCGGGCTCACCGTGGAGCGCCTGCGCGCCGACACCGAGCTGCACGCGAAGCTCACCGCGGCCGACGCCCCGCTCGTCGACCCGCACGACGACGACCTCGCCCTCGTCCGGAACCGGCTGCTGGGCCTGCGCAACCTCACGGGCGTGCCGTTCGCGCATCTCGTGCCCGACACGCGGATGCTGCCGTCGGAAAGCCTGCGCTTCTTCTACGTGGACCCCGACTGGACCGCGACGCTGCTCGACGGCGCGCTGAGCGTGGGACTCGCCCACACCTTCGACCTCACCTCGGACGAGCTGGTCTTCGGACCCACGGGCCAGGCCCCGCTGCCGCCCTTCACCGCGCCCGTCACCGGTCTCCTGCTGCGTTCGCAGCTCGTCAGCGGCTGGCCCGCGCTGGAGGTCCGGCCGTACACGGATCCCGAGGCCACCGAAGGAGAAACGACTCTGCCGGTCCTGCGCCGCGAGGCGCTCGCCGACGACGTCCTGCTCGTCCTCATCGAGGGCGTGCCGGGCCGGGTCGAGCTCGCCGAGCCGCAGCAGGGCGTCCACTTCGGCATCGACGAGCCGAACACGGACGACGAGACCGACCCGGTCAAGGACGGCATCATCCGGCTGCGGGCCCTCTCGGGAGCCGGCATCGGGAAGGAACTGGACCCGAAGCAGTATCCGTTCCCGGCGACACCCGGGCTCGGCGACTACCTGCGCGCCGCCTCCGGCACCGGCAACCCCGACACCGTGCTGAACGTGGCGAAACTCGCCGACGGGCTGAGGAAAGCCCTGGGCGTCAAGGACCGGCCGCTGAGCCCCAGCGAGTTCGCCATCCAGATGATCAACGCCGCGCAGCGTCGCACCTTCACCACCGCTCCCGAAGAGCACCATCTCACCACGACAGGAGACCACCCCAATGGCTGACCGCGACGACACCCTCATCGTCCCGGTGAACGTGGACGCCCTGGTGGTCAACCAAGACCTGCGCCAGCGCGACGGCCAGGGCTTCCGCCGCTGGCGGCCCGACTTCAACCTGCTGCGCCACAGCCTCAGCCCCGAGGTGGCCCCGTTCACCAACGAGGACCAGTGGAACGCCACCGGGGAGCACGAGAGTGACGACGCCTACAAGCAGTACGACGGCGTCTACGTGCGCTGGGAGCTGCCCGACGCGCTGCGCCAGGGCGGCGCGCGCACCCCGGGCGGGCGTACGGAGTTCCCGCTCGTGCCCAACCGCTGGCTCGTGGTCCGGCAGGTTCCGGGCAGGGACGACCTGACCACCGGCTGGGTGGTGGAGAGCGACTTCCTGGACCCCGAGGACGGCACGTCGCGCTTCATCCACCCCGTCAGGCCCGGCGCCGGGGACCCGGCGAACACGCCGTACCGCTCGACGATCATCACGACGCAGATCGGCAGGAAGCAGCCCATCGGTACCGGCGGCACCGCGTGGAGCGAGCCCGCCGACGCCTCGCGCAAGGAGCTGTTCCTCACCGCGGTCGGCCCCGGCATCATGACCTTCCACGCCTACCAGCCGTACCACGAGAACGTCTTCTCCCTGCACGACCCGCTGACGGGCGTGGACAGCGCGACCGTCAACTACCAGATCGTGGGCTGGTATTCGGACCCGGCACAGGAGGAGCTGCGCCGTCGCCTGGACGTCGCGGGCGCGACGGTCGGCTCCGTACTGGCCGGGCTCGGCTGGACGGTCACCGACCTCGCGGAGAGCTGGAAGCCCGGCAGCACGACGTACTGCGGCCGCGCACTCCAGGTGCAGTGGACCCGCGAGGGCGCCGCCCCGGACTCCGACCGCCCGGAGAAGACGGACGTCCGCGACCGGATCGCCGTCGGGAGCAGCGCGGACGAGGCGCACGCCGCACTGATCGCCGGAGCCCGCGCGGCCCTGCCCGACGGCTCCGGGAACGCCATCGACCACACCACCGACCCGGCCCTGCTGCACGCCCTCGCCGGCGGCCTGCTGAACACCCTCGACGAGCCCGACGGTGACGTGCTCACTGCCCAGGCCCTGCACAAGGGCTGGTTCCAGCAGATACCGGGCGGCTACGTATGGCGGCTCGCCGACACCAACGCCAAGGGCAACGCCTCCGGCGATCCGAAGTCGGTCACGTGGTCCGGCGTCTCACCCGAGCACGAGGCATGGCTGGCGGAGCTCAACGGCCACCAGCGCGCCTACGACGAGGCGGAGCGTGAACTCGCGGCGCTCCAGCAGCGCTTGTACGCCCTGTGGTGGATGCACAGCCTGCCGCTCATTCCGCCGCAGTACAGCCGCGAGCGGCTGCGCGCCGAGATCGACCCGTCGAACGGGGACGGCCTCGCCGCCCGGGTGGCCGTCGCGCAGGGCGACCTCCGGAACACGCTGCAGAAGGCCATCACCGACTGCATCAACGGCCACCCGCTGCCCGACGGCTACGAGCTGCGCAAGGAGACGCTCCCTCCCTTCTACCAGGCCACCGACCCGACAGTGGTGCTGGCCGGCGCGAAGAGCCACACCGCCCACAAGCCGCTGACGGGCGACGGGACGGCCCTCCCTTGCCGCATGCCGTCGCAGATCGTCGACGACGGGCGTGCGAACCCCTTCGCCTCGCTCACGACGGGCAGCGGACTGCCGCCGGTAGCGCCGGCCCTGCTGGTCGAGTTCGCGTGCGTGATCGACCCGAAGGACGCGGGAAAGTACACGCCCGACATCGCACCGGCCCCCTGGCGGCAGCCGTGGAAGCCGCTGCTGTTCCAGTGGCGCGTCGACCACTGGCAGGTCCCCTACGGCGACCTCAACGACCCGAACTGGACGTTCGACGGCAGCCACTACCAGTGGACGAACGGCTCGGCCGCCACCGGCGCCGTCGAGGTCACCGGGCGCCGCTTCCTCGTACCGCTGCCGCAGCACACGACGAGCGGCGGACTCGAACGGCATGCTGCCGGCCACCCCGACGCGGAGACGGCGAAGGCCCTCACCGCCGCGGCGGCGCAGGTCAAGGACCTGGACCTGCTCTCGCAGCGGCTGGACGGACTCACGGACGCCTTCGCCCTGCGCAACCCGGCGCCCGGCGTCAGCCCGCCCGGCAGGATCGGCGAGCTCGTCGGTGACGCGTTCCGCCACCTGCCCGACCCGGGCAAGCTGCCCGAGCCGTTCAAGGGCTGGCAGGACTCCGGCTTCACCCAGATCCGGGCCGGACAGTTCGAACTGCGCATGCTGAGCATCGTCGACGAGTTCGGCCAGAGCCTCGACGTCCTGCTGCCCGGCGACGCGAACACCTTCGTCCCGAAGGTGGGCGACAGCCTGCACACCGGCCCGAAGACCGTCGAGCCCACGGACCCGGGGCGGTTCGTCCAGCTGCCGCCGCGCCTGCTCCAGGCCGCCCGGCTGCGGTTCGACTTCGTCGCCGAGCACAACGACGCGCAGCTCGTCGACCTGACCGCGAACACCACGCCGGTGGGCGCGTGGATCGTCCCCAACTACGTCGACCGCTCCCTGCTCTGCTACGCGCCGACCGGCGAGCCCCTCGGCGAACTCCGCCTCGAACTCCGCGAGGGCGATGCGGGCGACGTGACGACCGTGCTCGGCTGGGGGCCCCTGCCGGACTCCCGGGTGCGCACGATCGACGACCTGCGGGACGCGCGGCCGCAGCTCTACGCGTTCGCCCGCGAACTGGCCGCGAAGGGCCCGGACGCCTTCGCGGACCTGTTGACCACCGTCGACCACACGCTCGCCGGCATCGACCCGGGCACTCCCTACGGCGACGAGGTCCTCGGCGCGCTGCTCGGCCGTCCGCTCGCCCTGGTCCGCGCCCGGCTCGGCTTCGAGCTGGACGGCCTTCCCGTCGCCGACGCGGGCTGGCAGTACGCGCTGGACTGGAAGACCCAGGCCGCGTGGGGCACACGCCCCGACGGGCAGCCCACGCCCCCGGAGATGGCCCACCTCGACTACCGGTGGCCCGTCCGCCTCGGCAACGCCGGCCAGAAGGGCGACGGCCTGATCGGCTACTTCTCCGAGGACGACTACGGGACGTTCTACGCGGTGGCCAAGCCGGACACCCGGACCGGCTACGTGGCCGAGATCGCCGACGCCAACTGGCCCCGCCTCCGGGCGGACTCCACGCAGCAGACGCACCTCACCCTCCTGCTCGACCCGCAGGCCACCGTCCACGCCACCACGGACGTCCTCCCGGTGACGACACTCCGGCTCCCGACGCGCTTCACGCGGACGGCCATGGCCGCGATGCAGGTGGCGCTGCGGCTCAGCCCGGTGCTGACCACGACGCGGAAGGTCCCGGGCAAGGACGTGGGCGCGGGTGGCGGTAACGCACCCGCGGGCTTCGTCAACGCCCTCGCCGTGCCGCACCCCGCTTCCCCGCAGGGCACGTGGGACTGGGCCGAACTGGTCGTCCCCGACGCGCCCGCCGGAGCCGGCCCCGCACCGCAGTGGGCCCACGAGCCGATCGTGCAGATCGACCAGGCGGCCCGGCTGGACGAGGACGGCCCGACCGTACGGACCGGCTTCCTGCGCCTGACCGGCGGCTTCGACTCCAAGTGACTCCGCAACACCAGCACCAGCACCTACCTGTACCCACCCCGAAAGGAGCCGACTCCGTGAGCGAGCCGGACGCCCCTCTGCTGGACTACGCCATCATCAGCGAGCCGTTCCCGCTGTACGCGTCGACCGGCGCCGACGACCCTGCGACGGCGCTGCACATCGTGGTCTCGAACGGCGGCGGCGACACCGTCTACTGCAGGGAGATCGTCTTCTCCCTCCCGGAGGGCGATCTCGCCCAGAGCCTGGTCGAGGCCGACGCGGGCGACGGACAGGCCCCGGACTGGACGGTGCAGCGCATCGAGCCGGGCACGCAGACCATCCTGCCGCCGGGCGACTACGCCCACTTCGCGGCCAAGCCGAAGGCGGGCGACGCCGCGGTCGACGTCTCCGGCATCACCATCACGCTGGAGAACCTGAAGATCAGTTCCCGGCCCGGCACGGCCCGGATCGAGATCCGTGAGGTCGCCACCACGAACACGGACAAGTGGCCCGAGAACCCGCACTTCACCAGGCTGGCCCTCACGAAGTTCCCGGCGCCGAAGATCCCTGTCATGGCCGTCTCCGACTTCACGGCGGACAGCCAGGAGGTCGCCGCCGGCACCACGGTCCGCCTCACGTGGAACGGCCCGTCGACCCTCGACTACACGGTCTCGCACGGCGGCACCCCGCACACGGTGGGCAAGAGCCACGAGTACAACACGACGATCGATCGCGATACGACGTTCCAGCTCTCGTACGTCACCGGCGGGACCACGCATTACCTGACGACCACGGTCACGGTGAAGAACCCGAAGTTGACGGGGCTGGAGGTGGACGGCGGACTCACGGTCACCGGCTCGACCGGCGTCGCGGGCCTGACGGTGGGCGGCGGCCTTTCGGTCACCGGCGCGACCGATGTCCAGGGGCTGACGGTGAACAAGGACCTCACCGCGAAGCAGGCACTGACCGTCAGCGGCTCCACCGAACTGCAGGCGCTCACCGTGGACAAGGACCTCAGTGCCAAGGCGACGCTCACGGTGACAGGCGCAGCGGGCGTGACCGGCGCCCTCACCGTCGGTGGGTTCCTCCAGGCAAATAGCGACATCACCGTCGCGTACGGCGGTACGACCAAGTTCACGACGTCCGGCCTCACGGGCATCGAAGCACCGTACGTCTCCGTCAACGGCAACGGAGTCGCACACGACAAGAGTTCGATCCATCTTGAAAACGGCTGGCTCGGCGGAGGCTACCTGTGGGCCCACGATGGCCTCGGTGACGAAGCAGAGGTGCATAACGGCGAGACGGACAACGCCCGGTCCTTCTGGACGGTCCACATCGCCTAACGGCGATCAGCCATCTGCCGCCCAGGCGCTGGGTCACCCCAGCGCCTGGGCACCACGGCCCGTCACCGCATACCCCGCCCCACGCCCCTCCGCCCGGGCCACGATCAGGCCCTCCTGGACACGGATCGCGACCTCGGCGGAGTCGTCCGCCGGGGCGCAGCCGATGGCCGCGGGGACCGCGCCCGTCTCGTCGAAGACGACGCGCGGGTGCGGTAGGTCCCCGGGCGCGAAAACCCGCCGCAGGCAGGCGATCAGATCGACGATCCTCAGCCGGGCCAGGCGGCCGGTCTCGGCGGGGTCGGCGGTTACGACGGCGAACGTCAGCCGGTCGCCCGATCGTGCAGAGCGCATTGCGTCCTCGGCCGCGGACAGGCGTCCGGCACCGAGCACGACGACCACGCCGTCGTCGTCGAGGTCGACCCGGCGGCCGGTGATCTCGTCGCGGAGGTCGCGGGGGGCCGTCCAGGCGTCTCGCGTGGGCCGGGCCGGAGGGACGTAGGGCAGGTGGGGCGGGTCCGCGTCGTCGAGGAGGGGGAGGCCGGCGAGGTGCTCGGCGGCGCGGGTCAGATCGAAGGGGTCGCCGGCGCCGGGGGCGTTCTCGGCGAGGCTCGCCGCGCCGTGGAGCAGGGTGAGGGTGAGCTCGGCCCGTCGTACCGTCCCCGTGCGCAGCGCGGCCCGCGGTTCGAGGGCCTGGGCGAGCAGGAGGGCTTCGAACCGGAGGAGTTCGGCCAGGGCCGCCCGGGCCGGTTCGGTGTCGAGGACGCCGGTCAGCGAGCGCAGCCGGAGGTGGCCACTGCCGGGGGTGTCGGCGGCGAACGGCAGTCGTTCGAGCCAGATGCGGGCGAAGACGCCCAGTGCCTGCGCGGCGGTGCCGGGTGATGCGGTGGGCGGTTCGGCCGCGGACCGGGCCTGTTCGGCGGTCTCTGCGAGTACCGCGAGGTAGAGCGCGCGCTTGCCGGTGAAGTTGGAGTAGACGGCGCCCCTGGTCAGGTCGGCGCGTTCGGCGATCCGGTCGACCTTGGCCTCGGCGTATCCGTGTTCGGCGAACTCCTCCCGGGCCGCGATCAGCACGGCCGCGCGGGTCCGTTCCTGCTGCTGTGCCCGGGTCAACCTCGCCATTCCATGGCCCCTTCCGCTCGCGCCGTGTCATGATACAGATGGCATCCAGATGATGGCGTCATCGGAATGTCATGAGCATCTGAAGCGAGGTGTGGGCATGGGCGTGGGCGTGGAGGACAAAGGGTTCGAGGTCGACGGGCTGGTCAAGAAGTTCGGCCGGACGACCGCGGTCGACGGGGTCAGCCTCTCGGCTCCCCGGGGGCAGGTGCTGGGGCTGCTGGGGCCCAACGGCGCCGGGAAGACGACCGTCGTACGCGTACTGGCGACCCTGCTGCGCCCCGACGCGGGCGAGGCGCGCGTGGCCGGGATCGACGTACGCCGGGATCCGGGGCGGGTCCGCCGGCGCATCGCGCTGTCGGGGCAGCACACGAGCGTCGACGACGAGCTGTCCGGGCGCTCCAACCTGGTCATGATCGGCCGGCTGCTCGACCTCCGGCGGGAGGACGCCCGCCGGCGGGCCGGCGAGTTGCTGTCCCGCTTCGGCCTCGACGACGCGGCCGACCGGCCCGTCGCCGCCTACTCGGGCGGGATGCGGCGCCGGCTCGACCTGGCCGCCGCCCTGGTGGGGCGGCCCGAGGTCGTCTTCCTCGACGAGCCGTCGGTCGGGCTGGACCCCGGCAAGCGCGACGAGCTGTGGCAGATGATCCGCGGGCTCATCCGGGACGGCGTCACGGTCCTGCTCACGACGCAGTATCTGGAGGAGGCGGACGCCCTCGCCGACGAGATCACCGTCATCGACCACGGACGGGTGATCGCGTCCGGCACCCCCGCCGCTCTCAAGCGCGAGGTCGGCGGGCACACGATCGTGCTCCGGCCGGCCGACGCCGCCGACCTCGGCCCCGCCGCGGCGATCGTCGCCCGGGTCGCCGGGCGGGAACCCGAGCGCTCGCGCCGCCACGAACTCGTCGTGCCGGTCGCCGGCGACGCGGAGTTCTTCGAGATCACCGCACAGCTCCGGGGGCAGGGCATCGAGGTCAGCGAGCTCGCGTTCCGCCTGCCCAGCCTCGACGAGGTCTTCCTGTCCCTGACCGGGGCGCCCGCAGCCGACACCGAGGACGCCGCAGCATGACCACGACCCTGCCGCAGGCTGCTCCCGGGGAAACCGGGCCCCGCCCCTTCGCCACGCTCCGGCACAGTGCGGTGCTCGCCCGGCGCAGCCTCGTGAAGACCACCCGCAACCCCGGCCCGATCATGAACGGCATCGTCACCCCGGCGCTGTTCATGGTCCTGTTCCTCTACCTGTTCGGCCGCCCGGTCGCCGGGACCACCGCCGACTACCTGCAGTACCTCTTCCCCGGGATCCTGGTCATGGGCGCCGGGCTGGCCGGCATGATCTCCACCGGGTCGGCCATCAACCTCGATCTGAAGAACGGCGTCACGGACCGGTTCCGCAGTCTGCCGATCAGCCGTACGGCGCCGCTGCTCGGCTCCGTGACGGCCGACATCCTCCGCTATCTGATCGCCGTGGCGGTGCTGTCCGGCATCGGCACGGCGCTCGGGTTCCGTGCCCGGGGAGGCTTCCTCGACGCGCTGGGGGCGGCCGGGCTCGCGATCCTCTTCGGTTTCTGCCTCAGCTGGGTCACGGTGTTCATCGGGGTCCTCGTCAAGAGTGCCGAGGCCGTGCTGTCGTTCAGCTTCATCGCCTTCCTGCCGCTCCAGCTGGGCAGCAGCCTCGCCGCCCCGACGGACACCCTGCCCGGGTGGCTCCGGGCGTGGGCGGACGTCAACCCCGTCACGCACGTCATGGACGCCTGCCGCGCCCTACTGAACGGGACGCCGGTCGCGAACAGCGTCGGCCTCACCCTGCTGTGGTCGGCGGGCTTGTTCGTCGTCTTCTGCCCGCTCGCCGTCCGCGCCTACGGCCGCCAGGAGTGACGGTGCCGCCCCGCCGCAGCCTTCCCGCACACCGAAGCGCATACCGAACCGCACACCGCATACCAGAAGGACACGACGTGAACCGGCCTCACATCCACGCCACGGACACGAACCTGTTGGTGCTGCACGCCCTGCGCTGTGCCGGCGCCGCCAGCCTCACCCGCCTCCATCTGGTCACGGGCCTCGACGAGTCCGACGTGGAGTCCGAGCTCATCGACCTCGGCGCCGCCGGGCTCGTCACGCGCATGTCCGGGGGCCTGCCCGGCTGGAGTCTCACGGACGCCGGCCGTGTCGCCGACGCCGAGCGGATCACCGGCGAGCTGGAGTCCGCCGGTGCCCGCAAGGCCGTGACGGCGGCCTACGACCGGTTCCTCGTGCTCAACCCGGAGCTGCTCGACCTCTCCACCGCGTGGCAGCTCCGCAACGTCGACGACGTGCTGAGCGCCAACGACCACAGCGACTCCGTCTACGACGCCCAGGTCCTCGAACAGTTCGCCGACCTCGACCGGCGCGTCACCCCCGTGTGCGCCGAACTGGCCGCCGCGCTCCCCCGGTTCGGCCGGTACCGCGTCCGCCTCGCCGAAGCCCTCCACCGGGCCGCCTCCGGTCATCCGGAGTACGTGACCGACAGCACCGCGTCGTACCACACCGTGTGGGCGGAGCTGCACGAAGACCAGCTCGCCACCCTCGGGATCCAGCGATGAAGAGGACGACGCAGTGGATCCGCACGATCTCCGCCGAGACCGAGGAGACGGCGGAGACGCTGGGCGGCAAGGCGCACGGCCTGGTTCTGCTGCACCGCCTCGGGCTGCGGGTTCCGGCCGGGTTCGTCGTCACCACCGACGCCTGCCGTGCCTTCCTCCGTGAAGGACGCCGTCCCGACGGGCTCGACGACGAGCTCGCGGCGGCCGTCACCGGCCTGGAACGCTCCACCGGGCGGGCCTTCGGCGGGCCGCACCGGCCACTGGCGGTGTCGGTGCGCTCCGGGGCCGGCGTCTCGATGCCCGGCATGATGAGCACGATCCTCAACCTCGGCCTCACGACCGGGGCCACCGAGGGCCTGGCCGCCGAGACGGGCGACCGGCGGTTCGCCCTGGACTCGCGTCTGCGCTTCCTGTCGAGCTTCGCCTCCGCGGTCACGACCGCGGACGTGGACGGCACGTCAGCCGCTCACGCAGGAGACGCCGCCGCCGCGATGAAGGCGGTCGAGGACCTCGTACGAGAACGCTGCGACCGGCCGGTTCCGGACGATGTGACCCGCCAGCTGGAGTGGGCGGTGGAGGCCGTGTTCTCGTCGTGGGACACGCCCCGCGCCCGCACGTACCGCACGCTGAACCGCATCCCGCACGACCTCGGCACGGCGGTCGTCGTCCAGCAGATGGTGTTCGGGAACCGCGACGCCCGCAGCGGCACCGGAGTCGCCTTCAGCCGCGACCCCAACACCGGGGGGAACGTCCCGTACGGCGAGGTCCTGTTCGGTCACCAGGGAGAGGACGTCGTCTCGGGCAGGTCGACGACCCGGCCGCTGGGCGAGCTCGCCGAGCGGGAGCCGGGCGTGTGGGCGGAGCTGCTCGACGCGCTGCGCCGGATCGAGGGGCACTACCGCGACGCCTGCTACGTCGAGTTCACGTTCGAGGCCGGCGAGCTGTGGATCCTGCAGGTCAGGCCGGGCCGCTTCGTCGGCGGCGCCGCCGTCCGCGTTGCCGCCGAACTCGTCGACGAGCAGGTCATCGGACGTCACGAGGCACTGCTCAGGGTCTCGCCGCAGCACCTGCGGCACGTCCGTACGCCGCGCATCGCGCCGTCCGAGGGGACCGACGTCCTCGCCCGGGGGCTCGGCGCCTGCCCCGGCGTCGCCGTGGGCCGCGTGGCGACCACGGCGGAAGGGGCCGTGCGCATGGCCCGGGACGCCCCGGTCGTGCTCGTACGGCCGGAGACCTCCCCGAACGACATGCACGGCCTCGCCGCCGCCACCGGGATCGTCACCGCGCGGGGCGGGCCGGCCAGCCACGCCGCGGTCGTCGCGCGCGCCATGGGCAAGCCCGCGGTGGTGGGCGTCAGCGGCCTCACCGTCGACGCCGGCAGCGGCTCCGTGACGGTCGGCGGCCGCACCGTCGGCGAGGGCACGCTCGTCACCATCGACGGGACCAGCGGCGAGGTCGCCCTCGGCACCCCCCGCGTCGTCGCGAACGCGGCCGACGAGCACCTCCACCGGCTGCTCGCCTGGGCGGACGACGTCTCGGGCGACCACTCCGCGCGCGACGAGGCCCAGCGCCTCGACGCGGCCCACACCATCCTGCGTCACCGCTGACCCGGGTCCCGGCCCTCACCGCACCGCCCGAATCATTGATCACGAGCCCGACCTGCAAGGAGATCGGCCATGGCAACTCGGCATGTGTACCTGGTACGGCACGGAGCGGCGGACCCGTTCGGTGAACTGACCGACGTAGGGCAGCAGCAGTCGGACCTGGTCGGGCAGCGCCTGGCCGGCCTTCCGATCGACGTGGTGTGGCACTCGCCCCTGCCCAGGGCGGTGCGGTCCGCGGGCATCATCGGCACCCATCTGCCGAAGGCCGACGTGCTGGAGGCGCCCGAACTGATCGACCACGTCCCGCACGTACCGGAGCAGGCGCCGCCGGCCTGGGCGCCGTTCTTCGACGGGTACGGCGCCGAGGAGGCCGAGGAGGCGGAGCGCCGTTCCTCCGCTCTGACCGCCAGGTTCGCGCGCCCCGCCGCCACCGAGACGCACGAGGTCCTGGTCACCCACGCCTATCAGGTGGCCTGGCTGGTCCGGGACGCCCTCGGCGCGCCTCCGGTGCGCTGGCTGGGCCTGAACTGCGGGAACACGGCGCTGACGGTGATCGAGTACCGCGACGGGTCGGAGCCGACGATGCTGCTCTACAACGACATGGGGCACCTGCCGGCCGATCTGCGGTGGACGGGGTTCGGGGCCGGCGTGCGGCCGTGAGGCCGTGAGGCGGGCGGCCGGCGGTGGCGGGTCCGCCGGTGCCGCCGTCACCGCCGGTCGTTCAGGCCCGTCCGCTGCCCGCCGCGGTCCAGGCAGCCGGGTCCTCGGTACGGTCGCGTCGTCCCGCGCCGAACGTGGGCGGGTTGACGTCGTGCATCTGCGGCGAGAGGTAGATCTTCCGCCGCAGGCCGGATCCTCCCGGCCGCCAGGAGACGTAGTTGTGGACTCCGGTGCCCGCGTCGAGCGGACGGTGGGCCACGTCGGCCAGGAGCCGCTCGTAGCGCCGCGCGGCACCGGGCTGCGCGGCGAGGAACCGGCGCATCCGGTCCCGGATGAGGGCGTCGTCGGGGGCGTAGGTCCACAGGGGCACGTAGAGCGTGGCCTGCGTCCGGTCCACGCCGCCCGCGTCGGCCAGGGACACGCAGGTCACGGCGGGCTGGGTGCTGAAGTCCGGCCGCTCGCCGGCCAGCCGGCACAGCGACCGGACCTCGCCGGCCCGGAAGCCCGGGTAGCCGGCGAGGGTCGCGGCCATCTCGCCGGCGCTGCCCGCGAAGTGCCGGGCGTAGACCTTCACCCGGGCGGTGGCGTCGTTGGCGAGGTCCAGGGAGAGCAGAAAGGGCACGCCCCGGCCTCTGTCGTCCGGGCCGGCGCCGAACACCGGCCTCCGTGCGGACAGCCCGAGGCGTTCGAGCGCCGCGTCGAGCAGGTCGAAGTTCCGCAACGGGCCCTCGACGTCGAGGTAGAACCAGACCTTGAACCGGATCGGCCCTTCCCGGCGGGCCTCGGCGCCGTACATCGCCACATGCGTACAGGCCGCGTCGTCGGGCAGCAGCACCTCGGCCACGGCCGACCACCGCTCGGCGTCGACGCCGTACCGCTCGACGAGCGTCGACATCACCTTCCGTGCCGCCGCCGGGTCCTTGGCCGGTACCCCGGGCGCCAAGGGCTCGACGGCGAACTGAAGTGCGGGGTGGGCTCCATCGAGCTCGGCGGCGAACTCGATCGGCGACCCGTCGGGAGAGACGTCGGACAGGGGAAGCTCGTCGGCGGCCGCCGTGCCCCAGCACCGGGTCATGGTGTGGAAGGCCGCCACGAGGCCGGCTCCGCCCGCGCCCAGACCCAGGGTCCGGGCCATGCGTTCCAGCGTCGCCGCACCGGCCCCTCGGACCGGTATCAGATCGTTGACCACAATTCTTCCTTCGGCTGGGTCGGTTCACGAATCGGAGGCCGACCGCACCGGTGCCGCACGGGCCCGGTGCCGTCGGCACGGCGCGCCTCGGTGAGCAGCCGGGATGCGGTTCTCAGCCCGGACGGCCGGGGGTCACGCCCGCTCGTGCCGCATGGCCTCCACGAGGCTGCGCGGCCGCATGTCGGCCCAGTGCTCCTCGATGTACTCCAGGCACGCCTGGTGCGTGTCGGAGGGGTGGGCGACGTCCCAGCCCGCCGGTACGTCGATGGCGGCCGGCCACATCGAGTACTGGCCCTCGTCGTTGACCAGGACGGTGAAGGTGCCCTCGGTGTCGTCGAACGGGTTGCCCATCAGTTCTCCTCCTCAGGAGTGGTGGCCGGGTCGGGGGTGGTGGCCGGGACCGGGATGACGGACCGCAGGTGCTCTTCGAGGATCGGGGCGATCAAGGCGAGCGACGGCGGCGTCGTGATCCGGCTGTGGCTGGTCGGGATCGGGTGGTAGGTGATCGTCCCGGCGACGATGTCCCGCCAGGACTCCGGGTCGAGCACGCGCTCGGGTTCCTCCGCCGCCCCGAAGATCAGCATGTCGGCGTCGACGCGCTCGGGCCGGTACTCGGCGGCGAGGGAGATGTTGCGGTGCAGGATCTCCATCAGCAGGCCGAACTCGTCCTCCTTGATGGTGCCCAGCACCGTGCTCGTGGTCCGGGCCAGCTCGGAGAACTGTGCGAACGTGAGCTTGCGGCCGGGCAGTGCGGAGACGTCGACGCCCAGCACCTCCAGGATGCCCGCGTACACCACGGCGGTGGCCTCGACCACCTGCTGCTGTTCCCGCTCGGTGAGGGGCCTGGCCGGTTCGGAGTCCAGCGCCACGATCAGGCCGACCCGCTGGCCGGCGCGCTCCAGCCGGGCCGCCATCGCCTGGGCGACGACGCCGCCGAAGGACTGCCCGAGCAGGTAGTACGGGCCTTCCGGCTGCACTCGCCGCATCTCCGCGATGCAGGCGTCCGCGACCTCCTCAAGGGTCTCCGGCAGCCCGTCCGGGCTGCTCAGGCCGGGCGACTGCAGGCCGTACACCGGGAAGTCGGGGCTGAGGTACAGCAGCAGGTCGGCGTAGCCCCAGCAGATCGCCGCGCCCGGGTGCACGCAGAAGAGCGGCGGCAGGGTTCCCTGCGTCCGCAGCGGCAGCAGGATGTCGAAGGCGTCGTGCCCGCCGCCCGTGCCGAGCTGCTCGGCCACCTGGGCGACGGTGGGGCCGCCGAAGAAATTCCGGATGGGCACCTCCACGCCCAGCACTTCGGTGATCCGGGCGATGAGCTTGTTGGCGAGCAGCGAGTGGCCGCCGAGGTCGAAGAAGTTGTCGTCCACGCCGACCTGAGGGAGCCCCAGGACCTCGGCGAAGAGCGCGCACAGGATCTCCTCCTGCGGGGTGCGCGGCCCGTGGCCGCCCGCTCCGGCGAGCTCCGGCTCCGGCAGCGCCCGCCGGTCGACCTTGCCGCTGGGCGACAGCGGGAAGTCCGTCACCGGCACGATCGCCGCCGGCACCAGGTGCGCGGGCAGCGTCCGGCGCAGGCCCTCCCGTACGGCCGCCACGTCGAACGCGCCCTCGCCCCCGGCGGGCACCACATATCCGATGAGTGCGGGCTCGCCCTGCCGGTCCGCCCGGGCCACCACCACCGCCCGTGCCACGTCGGGCCGTTCGGTCAGCGCGGCCTCGACCTCGCCCGGTTCCACCCGGAAGCCCCGGATCTTGACCTGGTCGTCGTAGCGGCCGGCGAACTCCAGCTCGCCCTGGTAGGTCCAGCGGCCCAGGTCCCCGGTGCGGTACATGCGCTCGCCGGGCGGGCCGTAGGGGTCGGCGACGAAGCGGCTCGCGGTGAGGTCCGGGCGGTGCAGGTAGCCGCGGCCGATGCCGGGACCGGCGACGTACAGCTCGCCGTCGGTGCCCGGCGGCAGCATCTTGAGCCGCTCGTCGAGCACGTAGACGCGGACCTGCGGGTTCGGCCGTCCGATGGTGACCGGTCCGGTGCCCAGGGGCTCGGTCATGGTGCAGGCGACGGTGGTCTCGGTCTGCCCGTAGACGTTCATCATCCGGCGGCCGCCCTGTGACCACCGCTCCGCGAGGCCGGGGGTGCACTCCTCTCCCCCGACGATGACGCCGCGCAGCCCCGGCAGCCGGGACGGCGCGTCCGGCGGCATGGACGCCAGGACCGAGGGGACGGTCATGAAGTGCGTGATCCGTGCCGCGTCCAGCTCCCGGGCCAGCGGTTCGCCGGAGGTCAGCTCCGGGTCGGGCAGGACCAGCTCCGCCCCGGCGGCGAAGGCGACGAGGAGGTCGAAGACGGAGATGTCGAAGCCGGGCGAGGCCAGTTGCAGCACCCGGTCGCCCTCGGCGAGCTGCCACCGGTCCCGCCAGAACGCGACGGAGTCCGCCAGGCCGCCGTGCGTGACGACCGCGCCCTTCGGTTCCCCGGTGGATCCCGACGTGTGGATGACGTACGCGGGATGCTCCAGCCGTACCGCCGCCGTGTGCTCGCGGTCCGTCAGCCCGGTGTCCGGAAGCCGACGCCAGGCCGCGACGGTGTCCGGGTCGTCGACGTCGACGACCTCCACGCCGGATCCCACCCGCGCGGCGCCGTCGGCGTCGGTGATCACCAGGAGCGGCGCGGAGCCGCCGATCAGGCGCTTGACCCGCTCGTCCGGAGAGGCCGGGTCGATCGGCAGGTACGCCGCACCGCACTTGGCGACGGCGACGACGCTCGCGACCTGCCGGGCGCTGCGCGGCAGCAGCACGGCGACGACGTCCTCCGGGCCGGCACCGCGCCCGACGAGCGACCGCGCCATGCGGTTCGTCTCGGCGTCCAGCTCGGCGTACGTCCACCGGGTGGTGCCGTCGCCGACCGCGGCGGCGGACGGGGCGGCGGCGAACCAGGTGTTCAGCAGCTCGGGCAGCGTGCCGGGGGCGGGCTCCGGGAGGTCCGGCTCCGGGAGGGAGCGGGAGCGGGGCCGTACGGGGTTTCCTGCGGGTTTCACGTCTGTGCCTCCGATCGGCTCATCGGGACTGACGACGATCTCGTGTAGGAGGCGCGCCAGCTCGTCGAGCAGGCTGTCGATGGTGTCCGCGTCGTAGAGGTCGGTGGCGTACTCCGCCGCGATGTTGATGCCGCCGGCGCCGCCGGTCCCGTCGTAGGTCTCGGTGACGCTGACCGTGAGGTCGACCCGGGACACCCCGGACGCCACCAGGCCGGGGTACGGCCGCGCGGTCACGCCCGGCAGCGCGAGACCGGCGTCGGGGTTGTTCTGCACCGCCAGGTGCACCTGGTACAGGGGGTGGTGGGCGGTGGAGCGCTGCGGGTTGAGCTTCTCCACCAGGTGGTCGAACGGGACGTCCTGGTGGGAGTAGGCCGCGAGGCTGACCTCCCTCACGCGTGCGAGCAGCTCCGTGAAGCTCGGGCGGCCGGAGGTGTCGATCCGCAGCACCAGGGTGTTGACGAAGAACCCGACCAGGTCGTCGAGTGCGGCGTCGGTGCGTCCGGCGATCGGCATGCCGACCGGGATGTCCGTCCCCGCGCCCCGGCGGGTGAGCAGCGCGCCGAACGCCGCCTGGAACACCATGGACAGCGTCGAGCCGCCGTCCTTGGCCAGGGCGAGCAGGTCCCGGTGGAGTGCGGCGGCGAGGTCCGTGGACCTCATCTCGCCGCGATGGCCGGCGACCGCGGGACGGGGACGGTCGGTGGGCAGGGTGACCACGTCGGGCAGGTCGGCCAACTGCCCGGTCCAGTACTCCAGCTGCCGGTCCAGCAGGCCGTCCTCGTCGAGCAGCCGCCGCTGCCAGAGGGCGTAGTCCGCGTACTGAACGGGCAGCGGCGACCACGACGGTGACTGTCCGCGGCAGCGGTGGCCGTAGGCGGAGGCGATGTCCTGGGCCAGTGGCCGCAACGACCAGCCGTCGGCGGCGATGTGGTGCAGGACCAGCACCAGCACCCACTCATCGGATCCGAGAGCGAACAACTCCGCCCGCAACGGAATCTCGCGGGCGAGGTCGAAGGCATGGCGTGCGGCCTCTCCCATCAGGCCCTCGACCTCGTCCTCCGTCGTCTCACGCACGGTGAGTGCGACCTCGACGCCGTCGAGAATGCGCTGGTACGGGGTGCCGACGCGCTCGGCGAACACCGTCCGCAGCGCTTCGTGCCGCCCCACCACATCGGTGAGCGCCGCCCCCAGCGCCGCCACGTCCAGCCGGCCCGACAGGCGCAGCGCGAGAGGCGAGTTGTACGTCGCCGACGGGCCTTGCAGCTTGTGCAGGAACCACAACCGCTGCTGCCCGAACGACAACGGCACGGTCTCCGGGCGCGCCACCGCCGTCACCGCGGGCCGTACGGAGGTGGTGTCCTCGGTCCGGGCGTGTTCGACCCACGCGGCCAGCTCGGCGACCGTCGGCGCCGCGAAGACGACCCGCAGCGGCACCTCGACGCCCAGCACGGCACGGATGCGGCTGATCAATCGGGTGGCGAGCAGGGAATGCCCGCCGAGGTCGAAGAAGCCGTCCTCCACCCCGACCCGGGCGACGCCGAGGATCTCGGCGAAGAGCGCGCACAGCATCTCCTCCTGCGGGGTGCGCGGATCACGGCCGCCGGCCGAGCGGATCTCCGGCTCCGGCAGTGCCCGGCGGTCGAGCTTGCCGTTCGGGGTCAGCGGCATCCGCTCGACGGCGGTGATGGTCGCCGGGACCATGTAGTCGGGCAGCAGCTCCTTGAGCGTCGCCCGCAGGCCGGACACCAGCGCACCGGCCGAGCGGGCGACCGCGGGCACGTTCGACGTCACCGGGACCGGCCGGCCCCGGTAGACGTCCGTCAGCGGGGCGGCGTCGTCGGCGCCGGGCAGCACGACGAACTCGAACCAGCCGCTGCGGCGCGGCGACCAGGTCATGGCGACGCCGTGGCCGGCCTGCCGCGCCCAGGACCGCACCGCCTGCGGATCCACACGGTCCGCGCCCGACGCGCCCGACGCGCCCACCGCATTCGCCGCATCCGCCGCGTCCACCGCGTCCGGGCCGTCGAGGGCCTCCAGCGCGGTCACGCCGCCGGCCAGGCGGTCGTTGGGCACGTCGACGACCCGGACCGGCGAACCGGCCGTGCCGTCGGCGCCCACCGCTCGCTCAAGGTCGTCCAGGCCGGTGACGTCGCGGCCCCAGACCAGGACCGGGGCATCCGCGAGCGAGCGGGCCGGGCTGCCCTTGTGCAGGACGACTTCGTACCGGTAGCCGGTGAGTTCGTTGCGGGCCGCGCCGTCCTTCAGCCGTATCTCCGCGCCGGACGCGCCGCAGGCGTCGGCGACGGCGGTGAAGAACTCGGGGGCCAGGAGCAGCTCCTTCTCCGTGACCACCGCCTGCTCGACCGTGGAGCGCCGCGTGCCGGGGTCGCGGTGGTGGTGCACGGCGGCGTGCAGCATGCGCAGCAGCCCGTGGTGGCGCACGTCGCCGAGGACCACGCGGCCGCCGTCGGCCACCAGGTCCCACACCTTGGTCAGGACGTCCCGGAGGTAGTCCGCGGAGGGGAAGTACTGCACGACCGAGTTGATGACGACCGTGTCGAAGTGCCCGGCGGGCAGCCCGGCGACGTCGTGGGCCGGTTGGCAGCTCAGCCGTACGTGGTCCCAGCCCCGCCCGGTCACGAAGTGACGCAGCCGGTCGATCGCGAGCGCCGAGAAGTCGGTGCCCCAGTACTCGTCGGCGGTCTCGGCCAGGGGCACGGCCAGCAGCCCGGAGCCCACGCCGATCTCCAGGATCCGGCGGGGTCCGAACCGCAGGACCTGGCCCACGGCGGCGTCGCGCCACTCCCGCATCTCGCTCACGGGGAGGGGCTCGCCGGTGAACGAGCTGTTCCAGCCCACGAAGTCCTCGCCCGGCGCGCTCAGGTCGCCGTACACCGAGTGGTACACGTCGTGCCACTCGCTGATCTGCGCCTCGGCCGCCTCTGCCGCGTCGGCCGGTTCGGCCGAACCTCCGGCGAGGACCACGTAGGCGGCCAGTGACGACGTCTCGCCGTCACCACGAGCCACCACCGCCGCCTCGCTCACCTCCGCTTGGGCTTCCAGCACACGCCGGACCTCGCCGGGCTCCACGCGGAACCCGCGGATCTTCACCTGCTCGTCGGAACGGCCGAGGTATTCCAGCTCGCCGTCCGCGTTCCACCGCGCCAGGTCACCGGTCCGGTACATGCGCGCACCCGGCCCGCCGAAGGGATCGGCGACGAAACGTGACGCCGTCAGTCCGGCCCGGCCCAGATAGCCTCGGGCGACCCCCGCACCGCTCACGTACAACTCGCCCGGCACTCCCGCGGGAACCAGCCGCAGCGCCTCGTCCAGCACGTACAGGCTGGTGTTCACGGCAGGGCGGCCGATCGTCACGTGCGGCTCGTCCAGATGGCCGGTCTGGCTGGCGACGACGGTGCACTCCGTGGGCCCGTACGCGTTGACCATCCGCCGCCCCGGCGCCCATGCCCGGACCAGTTCGGGCGAGCACGCCTCCGCGCCGACGACGAGCGTCCGGAAACCGGTCAGCTCGGTGGGCGCCGAAGGGGGCAGGGTCGCCAGCACCGACGGCGGGATCAGCGCGTGAGACACCGCGTGCTCGGCGAGCGCCGTGGCGAGCTCGGCTCCGACCAGGCGCTCGGGCGAGGCGACGACCAGCGCGGCGCCGGCGTCGAGGGCCCACACCAGCTCCAGGACCGACGCGTCGAAGGCGGGCGAGGACAGCTGGAGGACCCGGCTGCCGGGGTCCGCCGGGCACCGCTCGCGCAGCGTCGCCGCCAGGCCCGTCAGACCGCGGTGGGTCACCACCACGCCCTTGGGCACGCCCGTCGAACCCGACGTGTAGATGACGTACGCCGGGTGGTCCACGGTGGCCGCAGGGT
Organism: Streptomyces telluris; assembly: GCF_024519335.1. Classification (NCBI taxonomy): domain Bacteria; kingdom Bacillati; phylum Actinomycetota; class Actinomycetes; order Kitasatosporales; family Streptomycetaceae; genus Streptomyces; species Streptomyces telluris. The sequence continues at coordinate 30,887 of NZ_JANIID010000011.1, read as the reverse complement.
GACCGGCCGGGACGTCCTCGGCCGGACCGGCTTGGGCCGGGGTGTCCTGAGCCGTGGTGTCCTGAGCCGGGACGTTCTCGGGAGACCACGCGCCGATGTCGCCGGACACTTCGACCGTGTCGAACCCGCTCGCCGTCGCGGCCCGCTGCTCGTCGACCACGATCGCTCGGGGCCGGGCGTCGGCGAGCACGTGGTCGATGCGCCGCCGCGGATAGGACGGGTCCACCGGGAGGAACGCCGCGCCGGTCTTCGTCACGCCGAGCACGGCCGCGATCTGGACCGCTCCCCGCGGCAGCAGCACCCCGACCACGTCCTCCGGGCCCACGCCCTGCTCCCGCAGCCTCCGGGCGATCCGGTCCGAGGCCGAGTCCAGCTGCGCGTACGACCAGCTCCGCGCCCCGTCGACCACGGCCACCGCGTCCGGCCGGGCAGCGGCCTGCCGCTCCCACAGCCGGCCGAGCGTGACCGCCTCGGCGGATGCGTCCGTCGCCTCCCTACGCCCCCAGTCGTCGAGCAACCGCACCCGTTCGTCGGACCCGAGCAGATCCACCTCGCCCAACCGGCTCCCGGGCGCCGAAACCATCGCCCGCAACACCCGCACCCAGCGGCGGGTGAACGCCTCCACCGTCGAGCGCTCGTACAGATCGGTCGCGAACTCCACGACCCCCGTCAGCCCCGCCGGACCGCCGTCGGCGCCGGTGCGTTCGGTGATGCTCAGCGAGACGTCGAACCGGGAGGTGCCGGTGCCGTGCCCCTCCTGCCGGACCCGCAGGCCCGCGAGGTCGAAGTCGGCCTCGGCGTTGTTCTGGAGGACCAGGGCCACCTGGAACAGCGACTGGTGGGCCGCGGAGCGCTGCGGGTTGAGCGCCTCGACCACCTGCTCGAACGGGACGTCCTGGTTCGCGTACGCCGCCAGGCTGGTCTCCCGCACCCGGGAGAGCAGTTCGGCGAAGGTGGGGTCGCCGGAGGTGTCGGTGCGCAGCACCAGCATGTTGACGAAGAACCCGACCAGGTCGTCCAGCCGCTCGTCGGTGCGGCCCGCCACGCCGGCGCCGAGCACCACGTCGGTCCCCGCGCCGAGCCTGGTGAGCAGGCCGGCCAGGGCCGCCTCCAGGACCATGAAAAGCGTCGAGCCGGTCGACCGGGCCAGCTCCATGAGGTCGTGGTGCAGTTCCGCGTCGACGGCGAAGGTGCTGATGCCGCCGACGTACCCGGCGACGGCGGGGCGCGGGTGGTCGGGGGGCAGGGTGACCTGGTCGGGCAGGTCCGCCAACTGGCCCTTCCAGTAGTTCAGCTGGCGACTGAAGGCGCTGTCCGGGTCGGTGTCGTCACCGATCAGGTCCCGCTGCCAGAGCGTGTAGTCCGCGTACTGCACGGGCAGCGGCGCCCATGCCGGGACCTGCCCGCGGCACCGGTCGCGGTAGGCGGCGGCGATGTCCTGGGCCAGCGGGCGCAGGGACCAGCCGTCGGCGGCTATGTGGTGCAGGACCAGCGCGAGCACCCACTCGTCGTGCCCGAGGGCGAACAGCTCGGCCCGCACCGGGAGCTCGTGGGAGAGGTCGAAGGGGTAGCGCGCGGATTCCAGCAGCAGCCCTTCGACCTCGTCCTCGGCCGCCTGGCGCACCGGCAGCCCGACCTCGGTGTCGTCGAGCACCTGCTGGAACGGCACGCCCTCCCGTTCCCCGAACACCGTCCGCAACGCCTCGTGCCGGCCCACCACGTCGGCGAGCGCCGCCCGCAGCGCCGCCACGTCCACCGGGCCGGTCAGCCGCAGTACCAACGGCATGTTGTAGGTGGGCGAGGGGCCCTCAAGCTTGTGCAGGAACCACAGGCGCTGCTGGGCGTAGGACAGGGGCAGGACGTCCGGCCGCGGCATCCGGTCCAGAGCGGTTCGTGCTCCGGTGGGCCCCTCGTCGAGGCACCGGGCGAGAGCAGCCGGGGTCGGCATCTCGAAGAGGGTCCGCAGCGCCACCTCGGCGCCGAGCGCGGCCCGGATCCTGCTGATCAGCCGGGTCGCGAGGAGGGAGTGGCCGCCGAGGTCGAAGAAGCTGTCCTCCACACCTGCCCGAGGCACGCCCAGCACGTCGGCGAAGAGGGCGCACAGGATCTCCTCCAGCGGCGTACGCGGGGAACGACTCCCGTCGGCCGCGTCGAACCCGGGCTCCGGCAGGGCGGCCCGGTCGAGCTTCCCGTTGGGCGTCACCGGGAACTCGTCCAGGACCGCTACGGCTGCCGGCACCAGGTGATCGGGCAGCGTACGGCGCAGCTGCTCACGCAGGTGTGCGCCGGAGACCGTCCGCGGATCGGCGAGGACGTACGCGTAGAGCGTCAGGAAGCCCTGCTGGTCGGGCCTGGCCAGCACGGCCGCCCGGGCGACGCCGTCCTGCCGCTCCAGTACGGCCTCCACCTCGCCCGGCTCCACCCGGAACCCACGGATCTTCACCTGCTCGTCGGACCGGCCCAGGTATGCGAGCTCGCCGTCCGCGTTCCACCGGACCACATCGCCCGTGCGGTACATCCGGGCGCCGGATCCCGCGAACGGGTCCGCCACGAACCGGGAGCCGGTCAGCCCCGGCCGGCCCAGATACCCTCGTGCGAGTCCGGGGCCCGCGATGTACAGCTCGCCGCGCACGCCCGGGGCCACCGGCCGGAGGAGGTCGTCAAGGACGTACGTCCGCGTCCCCGCCAGGGGCGCGCCGATCGGGTACGACTCGCCCGACAGCGGGCGGCTGATGGTTGCTGCCACCGTCGTCTCGGTCGGTCCGTACAGGTTCGTCATGCGCCGGCCCGTCGACCACCGCCGCACCAGGTCCGCAGAGCACGCCTCGCCGCCGACCACCAGGCTCCGCAGGCCCGCCAAGCCCTCCGGCGGCATCGTCGCCAGTACCGACGGCGGGACGAAGGCGTGCGTCACCCCGGCGCCCGCGATCAGCGACGCCAGCTCCGCGCCCGCCGAACGCGTCTCCTTCACGATGACGAGTGCCGCCCCGGCCCCGATGGCCATCATCAACTCGAGTACGGAGGCGTCGAAGCTCGGTGAAGCCAGTTGGAGGACGCGGCTGCGGGCGTCGACGGCGGCGCGCTCCACGGCTCCGGCCGCCAGGACGGCCAGGCCCGCGTGCGTGACCACGGTCCCCTTCGGCCGCCCGGTCGAGCCGGACGTGTAGATCACGTACGCCGCGTTCTCCACCCGCGACGGGACGCGGCGATCGGCGTCGACCGGGTCGCGATCCACGCCGGCGATGCCGTCATCGGTGCCGCCGCCGGTGTCGCCGCCGACGACGACCGTTTCGACGCCGGAGGCCGCATCCCGGCCCGCCTCATCGGTCAGCACCACCTTCGGGGCCGCGTCAGCGAGCAGGAACTGCACCCGCTCCGCCGGATAGCCGGGATCCACCGGCAGGAACGCCGCCCCGGCCTTGGCCACTCCCAGGACCGCGGCGATCTGCCGGGCCCCACGCGGCAGGAGCACCCCCACCACGTCCTCCGCGCCCACACCCCGGTCCAGCAAGGACCAGGCGACGGTGTTCGCCCGCGCGTTCAGCTCCGCGTACGACCAGCTCAACTCTCCGTCGGTCACCGCCACCGCATCCGGCGATGCCGCCACGCGGTGCTCGAACAGGGCCGACAGCGTGGAGGGCGGCTCCGGCGCCACGCGCGACCAGCGGTCGAGAACCTGCTCGCGCTCGTCCGCGCTGAGCAGCTCCACCTGTCCGATCCGCTGCTTTGGGTTCCGCACGACGGCGCGGAGGAGCCGTAGCCAGCGCTCGACGAACGCCTCGACCGTGGTCCGGTCGTACAGGTCGACGGCGAACTCGACGGCGCCCGTGACGCCCGCCGGGCCGTCGGCGTCGCGCTGCTCGCCGAGGCTGATGAACAGGTCGACCCGGGACAGGCCGGTGCTCACCCCCTCCAGGCGCGTACGCAGCTCCGGCAGTTCGAAGCCCGCGTCGGGGTTCTCCTGCAGCCCGAGCAGGATCTGGAAGAGGGGCTGATGGGCGGCCGAGCGCTGCGGGTTGAGCTTCTCGACCAGGAACTCGAAGGGCACGTCCTGATGCGAGTACGCGGCCAGGCAGGTCTCGCGGACCCGCCCCAGCAGCTCGGCGAACGAGGGGTCTCCGGAGACGTCCGTACGCAGCACCAGCGTGTTGACGAAGAACCCGACCAGGTCATCCAGCGCCTCATCGGTACGGCCTGCTATCGGTGTCCCCACGGGGATGTCGGCTCCGGCGCCGGACCGGGACAGCAGCGCGGCCAGGGCCGCCTGCAGCACCATGAACAGTGTCGCGCCCGAGGTACGGGCCAGCTCCAGCAGGTCCCGGTGCAGGTCCGGGTCCATGGTGAACATGGTGACGTCACCGGCGTAGCTCGCCACCGCCGGACGGGGCCGGTCCGTCGGCAACGTCACCTGCTCGGGCAGGCCGTCCAGCTGCCGCGTCCAGTACTCCAGCTGCCGGTCCAGCAGCCCGTTCTCGTCGAGCAGCCGCCGCTGCCAGAGCGTGTAATCGGCATACTGGACGGGCAGCGGCGACCACGACGGTGCTTGTCCGCGGCAGCGGTGGCCGTAGGCGGTGGCGATGTCCTGGGCCAGTGGCCGCAGGGACCAGCCGTCGGCGGCGATGTGGTGCAGGACCAGCACCAGCACCCACTCATCCGATCCGAGAGCGAACAACTCCGCCCGCAACGGAACCTCGCGGGCAAGGTCGAACGGGTAACGCGCTGCCTCCTGCATCAGCTCCGCGACGTCGCCCTCGGCCGCCTCGCGCACGGTGAGTGCGACCTCGACGCCGTCGAGAATGCGCTGGTACGGGGTGCCGGCGCGCTCGGCGAACACCGTCCGCAGCGCTTCGTGCCGCCCCACCACATCGGTGAGCGCAGCCCCCAGCGCCGCCACGTCCAACCGGCCGGACAGGCGCAGCGCGAGAGGCGAGTTGTACGTCGCCGACGGGCCTTCCAGCTTGTGCAGGAACCACAACCGCTGCTGCCCGAACGACAACGGAACCAGCTCCGGGCGCTCCACCGCCGTCACCGGCGTCTGTGTCGCATCGGCCCCTGCGGCGAGCACCTCGGCCAGGCCCGCCGGTGTCGGCGCCCCGAAGAGCGCGCGGGGTTCGAGGTCGCAGCGGAAGACGCGGCGGATCCGTATGACGAGCCGGGTGGCGAGCAGGGAGTGGCCGCCCAGGTCGAAGAAACTGTCGTCGATGCCCACCTCCGGCACGCCCAGGACTTCGGCGAAGAGGTCGCAGAGCAGTTCCTGGAGCGGTGTCCGGGGCGCGGACTCCGGCGCGACGTCGTGCGCGGGCTCCGGCAGCGCCGCTCGGTCGACCTTGTCGTTCGGGGTCCTCGGCAGGGAGTCCAGGACCAGCACCGCCGCGGGCACCATGTACTCCGGCAGCCGGTCGATCAGGTGGCCGCGCAACTGGTCCACGTCGAGGTGCCGTCCCACGGCGGGGACCGCGTACCCGAGCAGGCGCGTCCCCCGGTCGTCCTGCCGGGCGACGACCACGGCCTGGGCGACGTCGGGGTGCCGGCGGAGCACGGACTCCACCTCGGCCGGTTCGACCCGGTAGCCCCGGATCTTCACCTGCTCGTCGGAACGGCCGAGGTACTCCAGCTCACCGTCCGCGTTCCACCGCACCAGGTCACCGGTCCGGTACATGCGTGCACCCGGCCCGCCGAAGGGGTCCGCGACGAACCGCGACGCGGTCAGCCCCGCCCGCCCGAGATAGCCGCGCGCCAGTCCGGCGCCGGCGACGTACAACTCCCCCGGCGCCGCCGTGGGCACCGGCCGCAGCGCTTCGTCCAGCACGTACACCCGGGTGTTCAGGACGGGCCTGCCGATCGGCGCCGGGCCGGGACGCAGGGGGTCGCTCAGCGACGCGCAGACGGTCGTCTCGGTCGGCCCGTAGGCGTTGATCAGCCGTCGGCCGGGAGACCACCGCTCGGTCAGCTCCGGCGGGCACGCCTCACCGGCCACCACCAGCGTGGCGAGGTCGGGCAGGGCCGCCTCGGTGTCCTCGGGCACCGTGTCCAGGACCGTCGGCGGTACGGTGAGATGGGTGATCCGCTGCTCCCGGAGCACCGTCGCGAGCTCGGCGCCGGCCAGGCGTTCGGCGTCGTGGACGACCAGCGTGGCACCCGCGCCGAACGCCATCACCAGCTCCCACACGGCGGCGTCGAAGCCCAGGGCGGCGAACTGCAGCACCCGGGACCGCTGCGTGACGCCGAGCCGCCGGGCCTGGGTGGCCGCCAGGCTCGCCAGGCCGCGGTGGGTCACCACCACGCCCTTGGGCTCTCCGGTCGATCCCGATGTGTAGATCACGTACGCCGGGTGGTCCACGCCGAGCGGGAGCCTCTGCTCTGCGGCGGGGGCGGTGTCACCAGGGGGCTCGGCGCCGATGTCCTGCGGCATGACGAGGACGTCGAACTCACCCTCTGGTAGCGCTGTTTGCTCGCCGGCGACGACTACTCGGGGCCGGGCGTCGGCGAGCACGTGGTCGATACGCCGCCGCGGATAGGACGGGTCCACCGGGAGGAACGCCGCGCCGGTCTTCGTCACGCCGAGCACGGCCGCGATCTGGACCGCCCCCCGCGGCAGCAGCACCGCGACCACGTCCTCCGGGCCCACGCCCTGCTCCCGCAGCCTCCGGGCGATCCGGTCCGAGGCCGAGTCCAGCTGCGCGTACGACCAGCTCCGCGCGCCGTCGACCACGGCCACCGCGTCCGGCCGGGCGGCGGCCTGCCGCTCCCACAACCGGCCGAAGGTAACCGCCTCGACGGAAGCGTCCGCACGCCCCCAGTCGTCGAGCAACCGCACCCGTTCGTCGGACCCGAGCAGATCCACCTCGCCCAACCTGCTCCCGGGCGCCGAAACCATCGCCCGCAGCACCCGCACCCAGCGGCGGGTGAACGCCTCCACCGTCGAGCGCTCGTACAGGTCGGTCGCGAACTCCACGACCCCCGTCAGCCCCGCCGGACCGCCGTCCGGGGTGGAGGCCTCGACGAAGTTGACGGAGAGGTCGACCCGGGAGACGCCCGTGGCGACGTCCTCGGCGCGCGTGACAAGACCCGGCAGCGCGACGCCCTGTTCGGCGGTGTTCTGCAGGCCGAGCAGGATCTGCACCAGGGGGTGACGCGAGGTGGAGCGCTGCGGGTTGAGCCGCTCTACCAAGTGCTCGAAGGGGAGGTGCTGGTGGGCGTAGGCGTCCAGGCTCACGTCCCGGACCCGGTCGAGCAGGTCGTCCAGCGTCGGGTCGCCCGAGGTGTCGGTGCGCAGCACCAGCATGTTCACGAACAGCCCGGCCAGGTCGGCCAGGGCGTCGTCGTCGCGCCCGGCGATGGGTGATCCGACGGCGATGTCGGTGCCCGCGCCGAGCCGCGTCAGCAGGCCTGCGAGGCCGGCCTGGAGGATCATGAAGAGGGTCGTGCCGGTGGCGCGTCCCCGGTGGACGAGGGCCGCGTGCAGGTCGGGGTCGATGTCGAAGACCACCGTCTCGCCGCGGTAGCTCGCGACCGTGGGGCGCGGGTGGTCCGGGGGCAGGGTGACCTGGTCGGGCAGGTCGCTCAACTGCCGGGTCCAGTACTTCATTTGTCGGCTGAAGGCGCTGTCCGGGTCGGTGTCGTCGCCGAGCAGGTCCCGCTGCCGGAGCGTGTAGTCCACGTACTGCACCGGCAACGGCGCCCACGCGGGCTGCTCTCCCGCCCGCCGCCGGGTGTACGCGGCCGTGAGGTCGGACATGAGGATCTGGAGCGACCAGCCGTCGGCGGCGATGTGGTGCAGGACCAGCACCAGCACCCAATCGTCGGGCCCGAGGGCGAAGAGCTCGGCCCGCAGCGGTATCTCGTGGGACAGATCGAAGGGGTGACGCGCGGCCTCCGCCATCAGCTCCGCGACCTCGGCCTCGGCCGCCTCACGGACCGGGAGCCCGACCTCGACGGCGTCGAGCACCTGCTGGAACGGCACGCCGGCCCGCTCCCCGAACACCGTCCGCAACGCCTCGTGCCGGCCCACCACATCGGTGAGCGCCGCCCGCAGCGCCGGCACGTCCAGTGCACCGGACAGGCGCAGCGCGAGAGGCGAGTTGTACGTCGCCGACGGGCCTTCCAGCTTGTGCAGGAACCACAACCGCTGCTGCCCGAACGACAACGGAACCAGCTCCGGGCGCGCCACCACCGCCGTCACCGGTGCCGCGGCCCGGGTGTCCCCTGCCAGATGCTCGGCGAGCAGTCGTGCTGTGGGCGCGTTGAAGATCGTCCTCATCGGGACGTCCATGTCCAGTACGGCCCGGATCTTCGCGCCCAGCCGGGTCGCGAGGAGGGAGTGGCCGCCGAGGTCGAAGAAACTGTCCTCGGCACCGACCCGGCCCACGCCCAGCACGTCGGCGAAGAGGGAGCACAGGATCTCCTCCAGCGGCGTACGCGGGGAGCGGCCACCGCCGATCGCTTCGAAGACGGGGTCCGGCAGGGCGGCCCGGTCGAGCTTCCCGTTCGGGTTCACCGGGAACTCGTCCAGCACCATCACGGCCGCCGGTACCAGGTGGTCGGGCAGCGTAAGGCGCAGCTGCTCGCGCAAGCGAGTGCCGGAGACCGTCTGCGCGTCGGCACGGACGTACCCGTAGAGCGTCAGGAAGCCCTGCTGGTCGGGCCTGGCCAGCACGGCGGCCCGGGCGACCCCGTCCTGTCGCTCCAGCGCGGCCTCCACCTCGCCCGGCTCCACCCGGAAGCCGCGGATCTTCACCTGCTGGTCCGACCGCCCGAGGTATTCCAGCTCGCCGTCGGCGTTCCACCGGACCAGGTCACCGGTCCGGTACATCCGCGATCCGGCGGGGCCGAACGGATCCGCCACGAACCGGGAGCCCGTCAGAGCCGGCCGGCCCAGATACCCTCGTGCGACTCCGGAGCCCGCGATGTACAGCTCACCCCGCGCGCCCGGAGGCACCGGCCGCAAGAACTCGTCCAGCACGTACGTCCGCGTCCCTGCCAGCGGCGCGCCGATCGGGTACGACTCCCCCGACAGCGGGCGGCTGATCGTCGCCGACACCGTCGTCTCCGTCGGGCCGTAGAGGTTCGTCATCCGACGGCCTGCCGACCACCGCCGCACCAGGTCCGCCGAGCACGCCTCGCCCCCGACCACCACGCTCCGCAGGCCTGCCACGCCCTCCACCGGCACCGTCGCCAGCACGGACGGCGGGACGAAGGCATGGCTCACGCCGGAGTCCGCGATCAGCGATGCCAGTTCCGCGCCTGCCGAACGGCCGGGTCCCGGCATCACGAGGGTGGCTCCGGCCGTGAAGGCGCCGAGAACCTCGGCGATCGACACGTCGAAGCTCGGCGAAGTCAGCTGAAGGACACGGCTGCCGGCGTCGATATCGGCGCGCTCCACGACCCCGGCCGCCAGCGCGGCCAGACCCGTATGCGTGACCACGGTCCCCTTCGGCCGCCCGGTCGAGCCGGACGTGTAGATCACGTACGCCGCGTTCTCCACTCGCGAGGGCACGCGACGATCACTGTCCACCGGGTCGCGATCCACGCCGGCGATGCCGTCATCGGTGCCGCCGCCGGTGTCGCCGACGACGACGACCGTCTCGACGCCGCACACCACGTCATCCCCCGCCGGGTCCGTCAGCACCACCTTCGGAGCCGCGTCGGCCAGCAGGAACTGCACCCGCTCCGCCGGATAGCCGGGATCCACCGGCAGGAAAGCCGCCCCTGCCTTCGCCGCCCCCAGCACCGCCGCGACCTGCCACGCCCCACGCGGCAGGAGCACCCCCACCACGTCCTCGGCGCCCACGCCCCAGTCCAGCAACGACCAGGCCACGGCGTTCGCCCGCGCGTTCAGCTCCGCATACGACCAGGTCACCCCGTCGTCCACCACCGCCACCGCATCCGGCGACACCGCGACACGTTCCTCGAACAGTGCCGACAACGTGCGCTCGGGAACGGTCGCCGCGTCGGCCCCGGACAGCGCCGTGACGTGTGCGCGCTCGTCGTCCGACAGGAATGCGACCTCGTGGAGGCGCTGTCCCGGTGCCGACGTGACCGAGCTCAGCAGCCGCAGCCAGCGGGACACGAACGACCCGACCGTGCCGGCGTCGTAGAGATCAGTGGCGTACTCGATCGCTCCCCGGATCCCGCCCGGTGTGCCGTCGGCCTCGAACGTCTCGGTGACGTTGATCGTCAGGTCGAGGCGGGCGACACCGGTGGACGGCTCCTCGGTGCGCACCCGTACGCCCGGCAGCTCGAAGCTCGCGTCGGCGTTGTTCTGGACCACCAGCAGGATCTGGAAGAGGGGCTGGTGAGCGGCCGAACGCTGCGGGTTGAGCTTCTCGACCAGGAACTCGAAGGGCACGTCCTGATGCGAGTACGCGGCCAGGCAGGTCTCGCGGACCCGCCCCAGCAGCTCGGCGAACGACGGGTCACCCGACACGTCCGTACGCAGCACCAGCGTGTTGACGAAGAACCCGACCAGGTCATCCAGGGCCTCATCGGTGCGACCGGCCACGGGCGTTCCCACCGGAACGTCCGTCCCCGCGCCCGACCGCGCCAGCAACGCCGCCAGACCGGCCTGCAACACCATGAACAGCGTCGCGCCCGAGGAACGAGCCAGCTCCAGCAGACCGCGGTGCAGCTCCGGGTCCACCGTGAACATCGCCACGTCACCGGCATAGCTCGCCACCGCCGGACGGGGCCGGTCCGTCGGCAACGTCACCTGCTCGGGCAGGCCGTCCAGCTGCCGCGTCCAGTACTCCAGCTGCCGGCCCAGCAACCCGCCCTCGTCCAGCAGCCGCCGCTGCCAAAGCGTGTAATCGGCATACTGCACCGGCAACGCCGACCACGACGGCACCTGCCCGCGGCACCGGTCGCCATAGGCCGTCGCGATGTCCTGGGCCAACGGCCGCAACGACCACCCGTCGGCGGCGATGTGGTGCAGGACCAGCACCAGCACCCACTCATCCGACCCCAGAGCGAACAACTCCGCCCGCAACGGAACCTCGCGGGCAAGGTCGAACCGATGGCGCGCGGCCGCCTGCACCAGCCCGGCGACCTCGTCCTCGGCCGCCTCACGCGCCACGAGCTCGACCCGGACCCCGTCGAGCACCTGCTGGAACGGCACGCCGTCCCGCTCGCCGATCACCGTCCGCAGCGCCTCGTGCCGACCCGCCACATCGGTGAGCGCAGCCCCCAGCGCCGCCACGTCCAACCGGCCCGACAGCCGCAGCGCCAACGGCGAGTTGTACGTCGCCGACGGGCCCTCAAGCCGGTGCAGGAACCACAACCGCTGCTGGGCGAACGACAACGGGACGGACTCCGGGCGGGCCACGGCCGTGACGGGGGGCCGGACGGTGTCGTCCGCCCTGGCCTGCTCGATCCACACGGCCAGTTCGGCGACCGACGGGGCTGCGAAGACGGCCCGCAGCGGCACTTCGACGTCGAGGACCGTACGGATGCGGCTGATCAGCCGCGTCGCGAGGAGCGAGTGCCCGCCGAGGTCGAAGAAGCCGTCCTCCACGCCCACCCGCGACATCCCAAGGATCTCCGCGTAGAGCGCGCACAGGATCTCCTCCTGCGGCGTCCGGGGATCGCGACCGCCCGCCGGGAGGACTTCGGGCTCCGGCAGCGCCCGGCGGTCGAGTTTGCCGTTCGGGGTCACCGGCATCCGCTCGACGGCCGTGATGGTCGCCGGGACCATGTAGTCCGGCAGCAGTTCGTTGAGGGTCGTCCGCAGGCCCGACACCAGCTCACCCGCCGCCCGGGCCACGGCCGGCACGTTCGACGTCGCCGGAAGCGGCCGGCCGTCGCCGTCCCGGTAGACGCCCGTCAACGGCGCGAAGTCATCCGTACCGGGCAGCACGACGAACTCGAACCAGCCGCCTCGACGCGGCGACCAGGTCAGCACGGCACGACGCCCCGCCCGCTGCGCCCAGGACCGCACCGCCTGCGGATCCACGCACACCGCGTCCGCGTCGGCATCCGCGTCGGCGTCGGCGTCGTCCAGTTCGCCGTCAAGGCCACGCAGCACGGCCACGCCGCCGGCCAGGCGGGCGTTGGGAACGTCGACGACCCGGACCGGTGATCCGGTCATGTCGTCGGCGCCCACCACACGCTCAAGGTCGTCCAGACTGCTCACGTCACGGCCCCACACCACCACCGGGGCGTCCGCGACCGATCGCGCCGGTCCCTTGTGCAGGACCACCTCGTACCGGTACCCGGTCAGCTCGTTGTGCGCCGTGCCTTCCTTGAGCCGCACTTCCACGCCCGACGCGCCGCAGGCGTCGGCGAAGGCGGTGAAGAACCCGGGGGCCAGGAGCAGCTCCTTCTCCGTGACCACCGCTTGTTCCACCGCGGACCGCATGGCGTCGGCGCCCATGCCGGGGTCCCGGTGCTGCTGCACGGCGGCGTGCTGCATCCGCAGCAGCCCGTGGTGGCGCACGTCCCCGAGCACCACCCGGCCGCCGTCGGCGACCACGTCCCACACCCCCGCCAGGACGTCCCGCAGGTAGTCCACGGACGGGAAGTACTGCATCACCGAGTTGATCACGACGGTGTCGAAGTGATGCACGGGCAGCCCGGACAGGTCGTGCGCGGGCCGGCAGCTCAGCCGCACGTGGTCCCACTCCCGCCCGGCCGCGTAATGGCGCAACCGGTCGATCGCGGTCGCCGAGAAGTCGGTGCCCCAGTACTCGTCGACCGTCTCGGCCAGCGGCACCGCCAGCAGCCCGGAACCGGAACCGATCTCCAGGACGCGGCGGGGAGCGAAGCGCAGGATCTGCCGCACGGCCGCGTCCCGCCATTCCCGCATCTCGTCCACGGGCAGGGGATCGCCGGTGAACGAGCTGTTCCAGCCGATGAAATCCTCGCCCGGGACACCCAGCTCGCTGTACACCGAGTGATAGATGTCCTGCCATTCGCCCATCTGGACCTCGGCGGCCACCTCCGTGCCGCCGGCCAGGACCACGTAGGCCGCCAACGACGCCGCCGTCTCGTCGCCGCGGCGGACGACCACCGCCGCTTCCCGTACCTCCGGCTGGGCTTCCAGCACGCGCCGTACCTCGCCGGGCTCCACGCGGAACCCACGGATCTTGACCTGCTCGTCGGACCGGCCCAGGTACTCCAGTTCGCCCTCGGCGTTCCACCGCACGACGTCGCCGGTCCGGTACATCCGCGCGCCGGGCTCGCCGAAGGGGTCGGCCGGGAAGCGCGACGCCGTGAGCCCCGGCAGCCCCAGATACCCTCGGGCCACTCCCGTGCCGCCCACGTACAACTCGCCCGGCACCCCTGCCGGAACCAGTCGCAGCGCCTCGTCCAGCACGTACAGCCGTGTGTTCACCACGGGGCGGCCGATCGGTGCCCGGGGGCCGGTCAGGTCGGAGGTGTGCGAGGCGACGACGGTGCACTCCGTGGGCCCGTACGCGTTGACCATCCGCCGCCCCGGCAGCCACAGCGCCACCAGCTCGGGCGAGCACGCCTCGGCGCCGACGCTCAGGGTGTGGAAGTCGGGCAGGCGTCCGGCCGTCTCCGGGGTCAGGGTGCTCAGCGCGGACGGCGGGATGTGGGCGTGGGTGATGCGGTGCCCGGCGAGCGCGGCGGCGAGTTCGTCCCCGGCCAGCCGGTGCTGGTCGGCGATGACGAGCCGTCCGCCCGCGCCGAAGGCCCAGACGGTTTCCAGAACGGACGCGTCCACGCTGGGCGAGGACAGTTGGAGGATCCTGCTGCCGGGGTCCGCCGGGCAGCGCTCCTGCAGCGTCGCCGCGAGGCCCGCCAGGCCGCGGTGCGTCACCACCACGCCCTTGGGCACGCCCGTCGACCCGGACGTGTAGATCACGTAGGCCGGGTGGTCCACGGCGAGCGGGCGTGTCCGGTGCGCGTCGGTCGGGTCGACATCGGTCAGGTCGACACCTGTCAGGCCCGCGTCGGCCGGGTCGGCCTCGGCGGCGTCGGTGCCGTGCTCGTGAGTCGTCGGGTCGTCCGCCGAGCCGAGGACGACGACGCGGGACGCCAAGGCGCCGGGGAGCGCGTCGACCGTTTCGGGGGCCGCGAACACGATCCGGGGCGCGGAGTCCTCGACGACGTGCCGGATGCGCCGGGCGGGGAAGACGGGGTCGATGGGGACGTAGGCGGCGCCCGCCTTGAGGACGCCCAGGACGGTTGCGACCTGGTCGGCCGAGCGGGGCAGCACGACGCCCACCAGGTCCTCGGGGCCGATGCCTTCACCGATGAGCCAGTGGGCCACGCGGTTGGCCCTGCGGTTGACCTCGGCGTAGGTCCGGCTGCCCCGTTCGTCGGTGACCGCGACCGCCTCCGGGGCGGCGGCCGCCCGTTCCTCGAAGATCCGGGCGAAGGTCGTGGCCGGGGCGTCCTGCTCGTACCGGCCCCAGCCGACGAGGGTCTCCCGGTCCGCGGCGGTGGTGATCTCCAGGTCGGCGACGGGCCGTTCGGGGTCCTCGATCGCCTGGCGCAGCAGTTGCGTCCAGCGGGCGACGACGGATCGTACGGTGGCCGCGTCGTAGAGGTCGGTGGCGTACTCGACGGTGCCGGTGATGCCCGCGGGGCGTCCGTCGGGCCCGGTCCGTTCGGTGACGCTGAACGACAGGTCGAAGCGGGCGGTGCCGGTGGGCACCACCTCGGAGCGGACCGCGAGCCCGGGCAGGTCGAAGCGGGCGTCGGCGTTGTTCTGGAGGACGAGCGCGACCTGGAACAGAGACTGGTGGCCCGCCGAGCGCTGCGGGTTGAGCGTCTCGACGACGTGCTCGAAGGGGACGTCCTGCCGTCCGTAGCCGTCCAGGTTGGTCTCCCGGACGCGGCGCAGCAGTTCCGAGAAGCGGGGGTTGCCGGAGGTGTCGGTGCGCAGCACCAGCATGTTCACGAAGAGCCCGACCAGTTCGTCGAGCTCCGGTTCGCTCCGGCCGGCCACGCCCGCGCCGATGGGGATGTCGGTGCCGGCGCCGAGGCGGGTGAGGAGCGCGGCGAGGGCCGACTGCAGCACCATGTAGGCGGTCGCGCCGCTGCGGCGGGCCAGGGCGAGGATGCCGGTGTGCAGGTCGGCGTCCAGGTGGATGTCGACGACGTCGCCGCGGTAGGTCGCCACGGCGGGCCGGGGGCGGTCGCCGGGGACCGTGGCCAGGTCGGGCAGGCCGTCGAGCCGGCGGCGCCAGTAGGCGAGCTGGTTCGTGAGGGGGCTGTCGGGGTCGTCCTCGGTGCCGAGGAACTTGCGCTGCCACAAAGCGAAGTCGGTGTACTGCACCGGTAGCGGCGGCCACTGCGGTGCAGTGCCCAGGCGGCGCGCGGAGTAGGCCGTGACCAGGTCGCGGGCGAGCGGCGCGCCCGACCATCCGTCGCCGGCGATGTGGTGGATGACGATCATCAGTGCCGCGTCGTCGGGTGCGAGGGTGAGCAGCCGGGCGCGGACGGGGACGTCATGCGCCAGGTCGAACTCCCGGGCGGCCGGCTCGCGGAGGGCGTCGTCCAGCTCCGCCGGCTCCACCGCGTGAACGGGGACGTCGATGCGGGCCTCGGCCGGTTCGAGGACGTGCTGGTAGGGCTGTCCGTCGTGTTCGGGGAAGACGGTCCGCAGCGGTTCGTGGCGGTGGACCACGTCGTTCACGGCGTGCACCAGCGCGGTGGTGTCGAGCGGGCCCTTCATCCGCAGGGCGAAGGCCATGTTGTACGTCGCCGAGGGACCTTCGAGCTTGTGGACGAACCACAGGCGCTGCTGGGCGAACGACAGCGGCACCCGGGCGGGCCGGGGTGCCGGGGTCAGCTCCGGGCGGGAGGCGCCGGTGGCGGAGCGGTCCAGCCGGGCGGCGAGCAGTGCCGGTGTCGCGGCGCCGAAGAAGGTGCCGAGGTCGACGTCGATGCCCAGGGCCGCGCGGATCCGGCCGGTCAGGCGAGTGGCCAGCAGGGAGTGGCCGCCGATGTCGAAGAAGTTGTCCTCGAAGCCGACCTGGGGCACTTCCAGGACTTCGGCGAACAGGGTGCGGAGGACGTCCTCCAGGGGCGTACGGGCGGCGCGCTCCGGTCCGGTGGGGAGGAAGCCGGGTTCGGGCAGGGCCTCGTAGTCGATCTTGCCGTTCGGGGTCAGGGGCATGCTGCCGAGCTGGACGACGAGGGCCGGTACGAGGTAGCCGGGGAGGCTGGTGCGCAACTGGGCCAGCAGCGCCGGCGCGTCGACCGTGGCGCCCGCGGCCGGGACCACGTACGCCACGAGCCGGCGTTCGCCCCGGGGGTCGGTCCGTACGGCGACCGCGGCCCGGGCGAGGTCGGGCCGCCGGTGGAGCACCTCGGCGAGCTCGCCGGGTTCGCCCCGGGCACCCCGGATCTTGACCTGGTCGTCGACGCGGTGCAGGAATTCGAGCTGGCCGTCCTCGCCCAGCCGGGCGACGTCTCCGGTGCGGTACATCCGGGAGCCGGGCGGGCCGTAGGGGTCGGCGACGAAACGGGCCCCGGTGAGCGCGGGGCGCCCCAGGTAGCCGCGGGCCAGGTTGGCGCCGGCGATGTACAGCTCGCCGGGGGTGCCGGCGGGGACGGGGGTCAGGCGGTCGTCGAGCAGGTGGACGCGGGTGTTGGCGATGGGGGTGCCGACGGGTGCGGACGGTCCGGTCAGCGGCGCGCTGAGGGTGGCGGCCACGGTGGATTCGGTGGTGCCGTAGCCGTTGACGAGGCGGCGTCCCGCCGACCAGCGGGTGACCAGGTCGGGCGAGGAGACCTCGCCGCCGATGTGCACCGTGGTGAGGTCGGGCAGCCGCACCTCGGCACCGGCCGGCAGGGTGGCGAGCACCGATACCGGGACGGTGGCGTGGGTGACGCGCTGCTCGCGCAGGACCCGCAGCAGGTCGTCCCCGGCCAGTTGGCCGGCGCCGGGGAGCACGAGGGTGCCGCCTGTGGCAATGGCGGTCAGCAGCTCCCAGATGGCGACGTCGAAGCCCAGGGAGGCGAGCTGGAGGACCCGGGGCCGGGTGGCGGGGCCGTACTCCCGGCGGACGGCCGCCGCCAGGTTCACCGTGCTGCTGTGGGCGACCGCGACGCCCTTCGGGGTGCCGGTGGAGCCCGACGTGTAGATCACGTAGGCGAGGTGGCCGGGGTCGAGGGGCGCGGTCCGGTCGCCGTCGGCGGGGTCGCGGTCCGGCAGGCCGGCGCCGAACGCGGCCGGGTCCAGGACGGGCCCGGTGAAGCCCGGGACGGCGTCGGCGGCCAGCACCAGGTCAGGTGCGGCGTCCGAGAGCAGGTAGGTGATGCGTTCGGCCGGCAGCGCGGGGTCCAGGGGCAGGTACGCGGCACCGGCCTTGAGGACGCCCAGCAGGACGGCGACCTGTTCCAGGCTCCGGGGCACGGCGACGCCCACCAGCCGCTCCGGCCCGAGCCCGCGCTCGATGAGGCCCCGGGCGACCTGGTTGGACCGCGCGTTGAGCCGCCCGTACGACCAGGTGGTCGTGCCGTCGGTGGCGGCGGGCGCCCCGGGGGCGGCCGCGACGGTCGCCTCGAACAGCTCCGGAACGGTCCTCGGCGAGGCCGGCAGTGCGTTCACGTGAACTCCAGCGGTGCTCGGGCTTCCAGCGGGCAGAGTCGAGCCGCGGCGCGCGTCCGTGGACCGGCCGCTGCGGGGAAGGCGTTCCGGGAGGGGAAGGGCGTTCCCGTACGGAAAAAGGTTCTGGTGGGGTCAGGCGTGCTTGAGCAGGCCCCGGTCGATCTCCAGGGCGTTGCGCGCGCGGCCCACGAGGTACTCGGGGCGCGGCTCGCCGGCCGGGCGCGGGGCCTGCGGGACCGGGTTGTAGGTGAGGATCAGCAGACGGCGGGGGTGCGGGGAGACGTTGGTGTTGGAGCCGTGCACCATCTGCGGGCTGAAGAACAGGACGCTGCCCCGCCCGGCCTTGGGGGCGACCATCTCGTGCCGCTCCACGACGTCGGAGAGCTCGCGGGGGGACAGGGCGTAGCGGTCCGGGTCGATGTGGCCCGTGCCGTCCCCGGCGGTCACGCGGTCGCGCTCCAGGGTGCCCAGGGTGTGCGAGCCGCGCAGGAAGATGACCGGGCCGTTGAACTCCGTGCAGTCGTCCAGCAGCAGTGCGACGTTCACCTGTGACGGGGCGGGCATGCCGTCGGCGTCCCGCCACACGATGTAGTCCTGGTGCCAGGCCCATCGCTCTCCGGCGAAGGACTGCTTGACGTTGACCTTCATCTGGTGGACGTACAGCTCGTCACCGGCGATCTGCCGGGCCGGGCCGAGGAGGCGCTCGGTCCGGGCCAGCCGGTGGAACACGGGGTGGCGCAGGTGCGAGGCGTAGACGGCGCGCAGCGTGCGTCCGTCGCTCTCGGTGACGACCTGGGGTCCTGGTGTCCGGGCGTCCTCCGTCAGCGCGTCGCAGAGCAGGTCCACCTCGTCGGCGGTGAACAGGTCCTCCTGCACCACGAAGCCGTCCCGCCGGTAACGGTCGAGGTCGTCCTGGGTCAGGGCCATGGGGGTCCCTCCGTATGCCGATGCGGGGACGGCTCTCGGTGGCGGGCGGCTGGTGGCGGGCTGTGGGTGGCGCGCGGTGGCAGATGGCGGGCTGGTGGCGGCTGGTCCGGTCGGCGGCTTCCGGTGGGCGGGCCCGCACGGCCATGCCGTCGGCGAGCACGGACACCAGAGATCGTCACGCCGCCCGCGACACCGGCACAAGGGATGCGGACCCCAGGTGATCCCCAGGGTCCGCCGCTTCAACTCCCCTCTGGGGTCGCTGCGTCGAGTGCCCTGGGGAGGTTCTCCCGGGAGGTGACGCGCAGTTTCCGGTAGGCCTGTGTGAGGTGCCATTCCACGGTCTTGACGGTCACGAACAGCGCCTGCGCGATGTCCCGGTTGCTCAGCCCCCGGGCGGCCAGGTCCGCCACGCGCCGTTCGGCGGGCGTCAGGGCGGAGGGGGACCTCTTGCGCCGGCCCGGGCCCCGGGGCGGGGCGTCGAGGGACCGCAGCTCCTCGCAGGCCCGGCGGTGCACTGCGTACGCCTCGCAGTCACCGGCCAGTTCGGCGGCGAGGTGGAGCTGCTCGCGTGCCGCGGAGGTCTTGCCGGCCCGGAGGAGCACGCTCCCGTACGTGTAGAGGGTGTGGGCCCGTTCGAGGAGCGCCGACGAGCCGTCCAGCACGTCGACGGCCTCCTCCAGCAGGCGCAGGCCTCGGTCCGCGGGCACCACCGGGGCGAGCGTCCGCAGGACGACGGCCAGGGGGCGTGCGGCTCCGAAGGCGTGGGCCCGGGCGAGTTCCTCCTCGCCGAGTGCGCGCGCGTCCTCGGCCCGTCCGCTGGCGTGGAGGGCCGTGATCACCGGGGCCCAGGCGCCGACCGCCTCCGCCGCCAGGCCGAGTTCCGCATCCAGCCGCCGGCCTTTCAGCAGGTCCGCCAGGCCTTCACCGGGGTGTCCGAGTTCGAGCCGCAGCCTCCCTCGGGCGCGCAGGAGGAAGAGGTGGGCGAAGGTGTCGCCCTCGGCGTCGAGGAGTTCGCGTGCCGACAGCGCGGCGCCGGCCGGTTCCAGGTCGCCCTGTTCGATCAGCGCCTCGACCAGCGCGGCCACCGCGACCGGCTGGACGGCGCTGGGGCTGCCCTCCGGCTCGCCGGCCTCCAGGGCGCCGGCGGCGAGCTGGGCGGCGGCGGACACCTGGCCGAGCTGCAACTCGACGTAGGCCTGGAGGCACTGGTCGAGGTGGAAGAGGTTCACGCCCCGGCGCCGCGATGCGTCGCCCAGGGCCCGGGCGGCGCGGCGGGCCTCCGGGAGGCGGTCGCAGACCACCAGGGACCAGGCCGCGGTGAGGGCCGCGCCCCAGCCGACGCCGTGCTCGGCCGCCGGCTCCGCCCGGCGCAGCGTGTCCGCGGCGAGGTCCGCGACCTGCGCGGCGTCCGTTCCGTTCCGCAGCAGGTCGAGGAGGGCGTCCCCGACGAATCCGTCGGTGCTCGGCCCGGTCGCCCGCTCCCGGATCCGGTCCAGGTGCCGCCGGATCCCGGTCAGGTGGTGCCTGCGGAGGTCACGGGCCCCCGGGGACAGCCTGGCGATGCAGGACAGCGCGTCGTCCAGGTGCGCGACGGCGTCCGCCTCGTCCAGTTCGACGATCGTGTCGGCCAGCACGGTGACGGCTTCCTCGAACCGCGAGCCCAGTGCGAGCGCCCAGGCCAGGTCCCGCGCGACGGCACTCCGGGCGTCCGGGTCGGTGGTGTGCTCCAGGGCTTCCCGGAGGTGGACGGCGGCCTCCTCGTGGTCGACCGACAACTCGGCGGCGCCGAGCCTGCTGAGGACCGCCGGCAGGTCGTGGCCGGCCGGTGGTTCGCGCAGGGCGCGCCGCAGGTAGCGGACGGCGTCCGGCTCGCACCGCCCGGTGGCCGACGCGGCGGCGTCCAGGAGGCTTCGGACCGCCCGGCGGTCGCCCTGGGGCGGCGCTTTCAACAGGTGTCCGGCGACCTGTTCCGGCGGGGCGCCGACGGCGGCCAGGGCGCGTGCCGCGCGGGCGTGCAGCCGGCCGCGGGTGAGCAGCGGTGTGCTGTGCTGGACGGCCATGCGGATCAGCGGTTGCGCGAACCGCAGCACCGGGCCGTCGACCAGGATCTCGGCGTCGATCAGCGCGGCGAGCGCCTTCTCGGCGCCGGCCGGGCTGAGGCAGGCGATGTCTTCCACGATCCGTGGATCGGTCACGCGGCCCAGCAGTGCGACCGTCTGGGCCAGTTCGAACGAGGGGTCCGGGAGGCTGCGCAGCTTGCGGACGACCCATCGCACGAGGCTGCGGGGCGCGTGCTCGGAGAGCCGGTCGAGGCTGGTCCCGGCGGGGATCGCAGGGCTCGGAGGGCTTGCGAGGCTCGTGGGGTCGGCATGGTGCCCGGGCTCGGTGGGGCTCCCGGGTCCGTCGGGGCTCCCCGGCCCGGTGGCCGCCTCGTCGAGCACGGCCCTCACCAGCATCGGGTTGCCGTGGGTGGCCTCGAAGAGCGTCTCGGCGAGGGCGGCGGGGTCGGGCCCGCCGAGGGTCTCCGCGCAGACCTGTTCGAGGGCGTGCAGGCTGAGCGGCGCGGGCCGGAGCACGGTCGACTCGAAGGAGGTGACCACGGCGCCCAGCAGGTCGGCGGCCGGGCCGGGGCCGCAGGGCTCCACGGCGACGGCCAGCACCATGTGGCTGCCCGCGACGCGGGCGGCGAGGTAGCTGAGGAAGCGCAGCGACGGCAGATCGGCCCACTGCGCGTCGTCGATGACGATCACGAGGCGCCGGTCACCGGCGAGGTCGAGGAGGATGCGGTGCAGTTCGTACAGCAGCGGGTGCCACCCCGCCGCGTGCGCCTCGTCCGGCAGCTTGCCGTGCAGCAGGTGCGCGATGCGCGAGCCGTGCGGCCCGGCGGGCGGGGTGTCGTCGTCCGCCGATTCGACCAGTTGCGCCACCGCCCCCAGGGCAAATGACGCCTCGAATTCATTGCCCCTGGCGTGGAGGACCAGGAATTTCCTGTCGACCGCTTTGGCCTGCAGGAGGTGCAGCAGACTGGACTTTCCGGTCCCCGCAGCGCCTTCGACCGCGAGAATTCCGCCGATTCCATCGCTCAAGTCGTCGAGCTTCCGCTCGATCCCGGTTATTTCCGCCTGCCGTTCGAGCAGTCCGGCCCGCGGCCCGTCCCATGCGTTGATTATCACGGTTGGCGATTCCCCCAAATTGCCTGGCCGAGAAGGTTCACTCCTGGAAAACTATTGAGGTTCCTGACGGATCGGACATCAAAGAGGACATCATCAAGGACTTCGACGTAGACATCGGGGTGGACATCGACGTGGAGATCAATGCAGACGTCAATGTGGACACGGCCTTCGTCTGAACTTCCGGAAAGAAGCCCGAAGATCGAACACTAGCCTAAGCGCTGCGACGCCGGTCTCACAGCGGGCG
Organism: Streptomyces telluris; assembly: GCF_024519335.1. Classification (NCBI taxonomy): domain Bacteria; kingdom Bacillati; phylum Actinomycetota; class Actinomycetes; order Kitasatosporales; family Streptomycetaceae; genus Streptomyces; species Streptomyces telluris. The sequence continues at coordinate 9,022 of NZ_JANIID010000011.1, read as the reverse complement.
GACGACCGAAGAACGACCGATTCGAGCCGACGCGCCGGGGCCCCGCCGGGACGCCGGCACCGCCGCCCGGCCCCCGGCGATGGTGGCGCCGACCCCAGTTTTTCGGGCCGGCGACCCCGGAATCGGACCATCCGCCCCGTGGCACGTTTCTGGGGTTCTGCCCAGGGCGGGCGGCAGGCATGATCGGGAGGTCCCGCCCACCCTAGGAGCCGCAGGTATGCCACGTGCTCGACCGGTCACCGCGCCCTGCTCTCCGGAGCTCTGCGACCCGGAGCTCTACGCGCAGGGGCGCCCCGAGGAACTCTGGCAGCGGATGCGGCAGTCCGGACCCGTGCACGAGGGCGAGTACGACGGCCGCCGGTTCCACGCCGTCCTGTCGCACGCCGGAATCGCCCAAGTCCTCAAGGACTCAAGGAACTTCACCTCCCAGCAGGGCATGCGGCTGGATCAGAACCCCGCCGCGACGGCGGCGGCCTCGGGCAAGATGCTGATCATCACCGATCCGCCCCGGCACGGCGAGATCCGGCGCATCGTCAACGGCGCTTTCACCCCGCGCATGGTGGCCCGGCTGGAGCACACCATGCGCGAGACGGTCACCGCCGTGCTGGACGAGGCGCTGGAGGCCGGCGAGTGCGACTTCACCCTGGTGGCGGCCAGGCTGCCGCTCTCGGTGATCTGCGACATGCTCGGAGTGCCGCCGGGCGACCGGAACTTCATGCTCGACCGCACCATGGTGGCCTTCGGCTCGGGAGAGAGCGCCGACGCCGACCCGCTCGCACCGGCCCAGGCACACGCCGACATCCTGGCGTACTACGCTGACCTGCTGGAACGCCGCCGACGCGAGCCACGCGAGGACATCATCACCGCGCTGGCGCACGGCACGGTCGACGGCGTCCCCCTCACCGACGAAGAGATCTTCCTGAACTGCGACGGCATCGTGTCGGGCGGCAACGAGACGACACGGCACGCCGGCGCCGGCGGCCTCCTGGCCTTGGTCCGGAATCCACAGCAATGGGCGTCGCTGCGCGAGGCCCCGGAGCTGCTGCCGGGCGCGGTGCAGGAGATCCTGCGCTTCACCAGCCCCGCGATGCACGTCCTGCGGACCGCCACCGCCCCCGTCGAGCTCGCCGGTCGCACACTCGCCGCCGGCGACCAGGTGGCGCTGTGGCTGGCGGCGGGCAACCGCGATCCCGCCGTGTTCCCGGACCCCGACCGGTTCGACGTCACCCGGCGGCCCAACCCGCATCTCGCCTTCGCGGCCGGAGCCCACTACTGCCTCGGCGCGGCGCTCGCCACCAGGGAACTCTCCGTCCTGTTCGAGGAGTTGCTGCGGCGCGTGCGCAGTGCCGAGCTGACCGGTCCGCCACGGCGGACACGGTCGATCCTGATCCGGGGGTACGAGGCCCTGCCCGTACGGCTCCTTGCCGACTGACCTGCTGGCCGACCTGCCGGCCGGCCCGCCGATTGCCCTGGCGGTTGCCCCATCGGTTGCCCCATCGACCGTCCCGCCGCGTGAGCCCGAGGAGGCGATCATGAGCGAAAAGCGGGCCGCACCCGCCGTACCCCTCGCCCCAAGGCAGGAGGTGCGCCTCCCGGGCGGCCGGCGGGTGTCGTGCACCAGCCCCGCCGAAGCCCTGCTGATCTGGCGGGAGGCGACAGGCGACGGTCTGTACGGAGTCGCCGCACGACAGCTGCGCCCCCACGACACAGTGCTCGACATCGGCGCCAACGTCGGGCTGGTTTCGATCGCCTTCGCGGACGTACAGCGAACGCTCCGGATCGTCGCCGCGGAGCCGGTGCCGGACGTCTTCGCCTGCCTCCGGGACAACCTCGGCCGCCACGTCCCGGGCGCGACGCCGGTGCGGACGGCCGTGGGGACCGCGCCCGGCGTCCAGGACTTCACCTACTACCCGGCCGCGCCCGGCAACTCCGGCTTCTACGCCGACCGAGCCGCCGACGACGCCCTCACCAGGACGTTCCTGCGCCGCAGCGGACTCGACGAGGAGTCCGTCGAGATGATGACGGACGGACTGCACGACGGCTGCACGATCGAGGTCCCGGTCACCACCGTCTCCGCACTCATCAGAAAGCACGCCCTCGGGTCCGTGGCACTGCTCAAGGTGGACGTCGAACGCGCGGAGCTCGACGTCCTGCGCGGGGTCGAAGCCGCCGACTGGCCGCGCATCGACGCCGTCGTGGCGGAGGTCCACGACGAGGGCGGCCGGCTCGCGCAGCTGTGCGGGCTGCTGCAGGACGCGGGGCTCGTGCCGCAGGTACGGCAGGACCCCAGCCTGCGCGACACCGAGATGTACGAGGTCTACGCCCGCCGGGCCACCCGGGCGGAGCCGGGCCGATGAGCGCCGAGCGGGCGGAGCTCGTCACGCTGGGCGGGGAGCGGAACCGGACGGACACGATGAACCGTATGGGCCGGACGGATCGTATGGGTCGGATGGGTCGGATGGCCTGGATGGAGCGGCCGACGAGCACCGCGACGCAACGGACGCTGATCTGCGTGCCTCACGCGGGCGGCAGCGCCGCGGCCTTCCACGCCTGGCACCGGGCGTTCGGCCCGCGCGGAACAGCCGTCCGTGCCGTGCACTGGGAACGCCCGGACGGATCGGAGCACCGCTGCGGCATCGAGGCCCGCGCCGCCGCCCTCGCGGCCGCGGCGCGGAAACTGCCAGGGCCCTGGATCCTGCTGGGCCACAGCCTCGGCGCACTCATCGTCGCCGAGGCGGTCCACCAACTGGAGAACTCCCCCGGCCCGCTCCCGGAACGCGCGGTGCTCTGCGCGAGCGCGCCTCCCGGCACGCCCCGTTCCTTCCCGGCCGATGTGCTCCAGGCGTCCGACGAGCGCATGGCCTCCTACGTCCGACGGCTCGGAGGCACGGACGAACGCATCCTCGCCGACGCCGAGTTCGGCCCCCGCCTCCTGGCCGCGCTCCGCGCCGACCTGGACCTCATCGAGCGCTACGCACCGGACTTCACGCGCCCGCTCGCGACGCCCGTCTCGGTGTACGGCGCCACGGCGGACCGTGACGTCCCGGTCGAGTCCCTGGAAGGATGGCGGCGGTGGGCCCCGAAGGCCCAGGTGCGCGTCTTCGACGGCGGCCACTTCTTCCCGCACGAGGATCCGGCCGCGATCTGCCGGGCCGTCATGGCGGACTGCGGGCAGGGCGACCCGGACCCGTCCTTGCGGTAGCCGGACCGCTCATCGCCGTAACCCCTGGAGCGTCGGCACGAAGGGTGGCACGGCGGCGGTACCGCTCACCCGGGGCGGTCGAACGCCCCTGGGCGAGCGATGCGTGCAGCCGACCGGCGATCAAGCAGTCACGCCACCGGCCCCGTCCAGCCGCAGCGGCAGCCGTTCGAGCTTCCGCATGCCAGACACCGGCTGCCAGTTCAGCTCCTCGGGGCGCACGGCCAGGGTGAGGCCGGGCCGGCGGGCGAACAGCCGGTTGAGGGCGATTTCGGCCTCGTGGCGCGCCAGCGCGGCGCCGAGGCAGTAGTGCGGCCCGGCACCGAAGGAGACGTGCGCCTCCCCGCGGTTCTCGTGCTGCCGGGTGACGTCCAGCCGGTCGGCCTCCGCGAACTCGCGCGGGTCCTGGTTGGCGCCGCTCAGCGCGGCCATCACCGCGTCCCCGGCCTGGAACGCCGCCCAGCCGAGGTCGGCGTCTTCCGTGACGTACCGCATCCGCGACACCAGGACGGGCCCGCACCAGCGCAGCAGTTCCTGCACGGCCTGAGGCATCAGCTCCGGTTCGGCACGGACCAGGGCCAGCTGGTCGGGGTGGGTGAGCAGCGCCCAGACGCTGTTGGCGAGGAAATTGGCCGTGGTGTCGTGCCCGGCTATGACGAGGCTGAGCACCATCGTGACCAGCTCCCGGTCGGTGAGGCGGTCGCCGTCCCGCGCCCGGATCAGTTCGCTGATCAGGTCGTCCGCAGGCCGGGACCGGCGGCGGTCGACCAGTGCGTGCGTGTAGTCCACCAGGGGGCCGATCGTCTCGCCCAGGTGCTCCTGGTCGAAGGAGAGCGCGTGGGTCCAGCGCAGCCACGCGGGGCGGTCGGCGCTCGGCACGCCGACGAGTTCGCAGATCACCGTGATCGGCAAGGGGTAGGCGAACAGGCTCAGGAAGTCGGCGACGCCGTCCTCGGCATGTGCCTCCAACCCGTCCAGGAGCTCGTCCGTGAGCCGCTCGATGCGCGGGCGGAGGGCGAGCATGCGGCGCGCGGTGAATGCGGGCGACACCAGGCGGCGCAACCTGCTGTGGCTCTCCCCGTCGCTGTCGAGGAGGGTGTCGGCGAGGTACGGGATGAGGTCCTCGGCGAGGCCGAGCTTCCGCATCGCGTTGACCTGCATGCGCGGCGCGCCGCCGCCGGGGACCGAGGCCGGGTCGTTGGCGAACCGCGGATCGGTGAGCACCGACCGCACGCCCTCGTGACGTCCGACCACCCACATCAACGACCCGTCCAGCGAGCGCATGGGGCAGGCCGCCGCTTGCTCCCGTAGATGCGCGTAACCGGCGTGGGGGTCGGTGAGAATGTTCGGCGGCGCACCACCCGCTTCGGCAGAACCGTGCTGCTTGCTTCCGGGCTGACCACTCATCTCTGCCCTCCGTCTGCTCGTGGCGACATACTCAGGGATTGGCGACCGGCCCGCGGAAACCGTTTCCACTCGTTGGATGGAAACGCTGAAGCGCGGAACGCGCATTCACAGAAGACCACGGGTCAGGGTTCCGCAGACCACGAGTCGAGGTTCAGCGCGCGGGCATAAGACGAGGGCGTCCCATGTCAGGACACAAAAGCAGTCCCGGACACCCTCCAAAGGGACTCCGCCCCCGGATGGACGGCGAGTTGAAGGCTTCAACGAGGGGTTACCGCACGCCTTTTCATGCCACACCGGGCCGCCCCCCCGGTCGATCCCCGGCCCATCCCCGGTCCATCCGCGGGCCATCCCCTGGCCGCCTCAGGCCGCGTCAGCCGGTGACCCCGGGTACCACCAGACCGGACTCGTACGCGATCACCACCGCGTGGGTCCGGTTCTGCGCACCGAGCTTGGTCAGGACGTTCCCGACGTGTGTCTTCACCGTCTCCAGGCTCACCGTGAGCGACTCGGCGATCTCCGGGTTGGACATGCCGGTGGCCATCAGGCGCAGCACCTCCTCCTCGCGCCCCGTCAGCGCCGCCGTCGGCAGCGCCTCGGTGGAGGACAGCGGACGGGGGGTGACCATCCGGCGCAGGGCGGCCGGGAAGAGGATCGCTTCCCCGGCCGCCACCACCCGCACCGCCTCCGCGATCTGCCGGACCGGAAGCCGCTTGAGGACGAACCCGGCGGCCCCCGCGCTGAGCGCGGCGGTGACGTAGTCGTCGTTCTCGAAGGTGGTGATCACGATGACCTTCGGTGGTTCTGCCACGCCCGGCTCGGCCAGCAGCTGCCGGGTGGCCTCGATCCCGTTGCGGCGCGGCATCCGCACATCCATCAGGACCACGTCCGGCCGCAGCCGCCGCGCCTGCTCGACCGCCTCGACGCCGTCACCGGCCTCCCCGACCACGGCGATCCCCGGCTGTGCCGCGAGCAAGGTGCGGAGACCGCTGCGGGTCACCTCGTCGTCGTCCGCGATCAGGAGGGTGACGGGAGTGCCGGCAGGGCTGGTGGTGGCGGAGCCTGTGCCGGTGCTTGTGCCGGTGCCGGTGCCGGTGCCTGCGCCTGTGGCGGAGCCGGCGCCTGTCGCGGCGCCTGTCGCGGCGCCCGTGCCGGTCATGACGGCTTCGCGCGTCTCAAGGCCGGTGGCAGCGTCTGCGCTCGTGTCAAAGCCGATCATGCCGACAACCGTACCGGCAGCCGGACCGCCAGCCGCCAGTGCCGCGGCCCGGCCGGGCCGACTTCGATCTCACCGTGCAGCAGCCTCACGCGCTCGGCCAGCCCGGGCAGGCCGTGCCCGGATGTCGGGAAGGCGCCCCGGCCCGTGCCCTTCCCCGTACCCGCGCTCGTCCCCTCCCCGGTCCGGTTGACCACAGTGAGCTCCAGGCAGTCCGCCGCGGCCGCCACGCGGACCTCGATCGGACCGCCCGCCCCGTGCCGCAAGGCGTTCGTCAACGCCTCCTGCAGGATCCGGTACGCGGCCCGGGAGAGCGTCCCCTGCACCTGCGTCAGCTCGCCCGACAGCTCTGGCTCCACCACCGCGCCCGCATGCCGCAGCCGGCCCAGCAGTTCGGGCAGATCAGCCAACGTGCGGGTGGGCGCGGTCTCCGACTCCTGCTCGCGCAGCACGCCCAGCACGTAGTCCAGGTCCTCCAGCGCGGCCCGGGCCGACTCCTCGATGCTGCGCAGGGCGGCCCGCGCCGCGACCGGGTCGGCGGAGAGTACCTCGCCCGCGACCGCCGCCTGGATCGTGGTCGCCGTCAGCGTGTGCCCGATCGAGTCGTGCAACTCGTGGGCCAGCCGGTTGCGTTCGGCCAGGGCCAGCTCCCGCTCGGCCGCCAGCGCGAGCTGCTCGGCCGGCGACGGCCCCAGCAGCTTCGGCGCCGACCACCGCAGAGCGTTCGTCACCACGACGCACGCAGTCGCAGCCAGCAGGACACATCCGAGCGCCAACGCCCAGCTCTGCCAGCCGCCCACCACCCGTACCGTCCGGCCGGACAGGCTCAGGCCCGCCTCGGCGCCGAGCGGGAGGGTCAGGCCCGCGAGGAGCAGCAGTCCACTCACCAGCGCCCCCGTCCACCCCAGTGCCACGTGCAACAGCAGCCAGGCAGGAGTCCGCCAACGGTCAGCGGCGGGGGCAGGAGCGGGAACGGGGTCCGGCAACGGCACCCTCAGCAGCCGGCGGGCGGACACGATCAGCACCCGCCGCGTGATGCGGGCCGGCCCTGCCGCGCCGATCAGTGCCGCCCAGAGCAGCAGGGTGAGAACGAGCTGCACTCCATAGGGAGCGGAGGGCCACACCAGCGCCGGCAGCATTGCGACGGGCAGCATGGGAAGGCTCGCCAGCGCGCCGCAATAGGCGAACAGCGCACCCGAATACGTGGAGCCGCGCAGCAGCGGCCGGACATGCTTGATCATAATCCGCCCAGTATGACCCGGTAGCTCACCGGGGTCCTCCCTCGATCGGGGGAGCTCTGTCTCCTGCTTTCCCGCGATGTGCACCGAGCCCGCAGAGGCCAGGATCTTGCCCTGAACATCCGGCCGGAGGACGGCCCGCCGGCCCGTGAAGGGCGGCGGCCCCTTCACCACTCCCCCCGTGAGGACGAGCATTACTGTGCGAAACATACGAAACGCGCGAGACAGACGAATAGCACCTCTCCTGAGCGTCGGCATCGCGACGGCCTTCGTTTCGGCGCTGACACCCGCAACAGCGTTCTCCGCGCCTGGCGCCTCTGCAGCGAAGGACCCTCTGCGGCAGTACGCACAGCAGACGCCCCATTGGCAGCGTTGCGGTGCAGGAAGCCCCGCCACCTTTCAGTGCGCGACTCTCAAGGTGCCGCTGGACTACAGCGATCCCGGCGGCAAGGAGATCGACATCGCGGTATCCCGGCTGAAGGCGAGCAGCGCGAAGGAACGTCGCGGCGTTCTGCTGCTCAACCCCGGCGGCCCCGGCGGGCCGGGCCTGGACATGCCCGTCGACCCGAACGTGAATCTCCCCGAGGAAGTGAAGAGACAGTACGACATCATCGGGTTCGACCCGAGGGGCGTCGGGCGGAGCTCTCCTGTCAGCTGCGATCTGACCGACGACGAAGAGAACTTCGAGCGCCCGTACAAGGCCGGCACCTTCGCGAAGGATGTGGAGTGGGCACGTACGGTGGCCGACAAGTGCCGCGCCAAGGCGGGTGACACCCTGCGGCACCTCACCACCCGCAACACCGCTCGGGACATGGACGTCATCCGTGCCGTGCTGGGCGAGGAGAAGCTCTCCTACCTGGGGTTCTCCTACGGCACCTACCTGGGCGCCGTCTACACGCAGATGTTCCCCCGGCGAACCGAGCGGTTCGTGCTGGACAGTGCCACCGACCCCGCGCGGTTCGGGCGGGGCGTCTTCCAGGGGATGGCGGAGGGGACCGAGCCCGCCTTCACGCGGTGGAGCGAGTGGACCGCCCGGCGGCACACGACGTACGGACTGGGGAACACCCCGGCCGAGGTCCGCAGGACCTTCTGGGACCTGATCGCCCGGGCCGACCGCGAACCCGTCGTCCACGACGGAAAACCCCTCACCGGCGACGACATCCGCGGCGAGCGTGCCATGTTCTTCCACGTCCGGAACGCCGCCCGAAGGGTCGCCGAACTGAAGCAGGCCGCCGAGGGCAAGGAGCCGGCCCCGTCCGGCATACCTAGGCAGGACCCGGCCCCCGTTCCGCCGGCGCCCGCCCCTGACATCCCCTCGGACAACGCGACCGCGAGCGCCTGGGCCGTCATATGCGCCGACACCCGCACGTCCTGGCCGGACGACCCCGAGCAGTACCGCCGCGACGCGATCCGCGACAAGGCCCGGTATCCGCTGTACGGCGATGTCGCGTCCAACATCAAGCCGTGCGCCTTCTGGAAGCAGGGCAGCGAGCCCGCGACAGTGGTGAACAACGAGGTCAGCGCTCTGATCCTGCAGAACGAGTGGGATCCCCAGACGCCCCTGGCCGTCAGCCAGGGCATGCGCCGCGCTCTGCACGGCTCCCGGATGGTCACCGTCGCCGGCGGAGAGGGACACGGCGTCTTCGGCACCGGCTCCTGCGCGGACCGGAGCGCCACGGTCTACCTGACCACGGGCAGGCTCCCGGACAGGGACCTGACCTGCCGAGCGCCGACTGCGTAAGGGAACGGGACCGGTGGCCGGCGCCGGACATCCTGCGGGCGGGCGACCGGCCCGGCACCCAGCGGGCGGCAGCCGGCAGGTCGCCCACAAGGCCGCCCGGATCGTCGCCGCGGAAGTCTCCCGCTTCCTCGGCGGCAAGCCCCTGGCCCACTGCGCCAATCCGGAGGTACTGGCGGCCTGACGCGGGGGTCGATGGCGGGGCTCGGCGGGGGGGTCCGCGGGGG
>NZ_JANIID010000109.1:0-237 GCF_024519335.1 Streptomyces telluris | reverse complement strand
GCAGCACGCTCCTCGGCAACCTTCACCTTCGCAGCAGCATCCGCACCGGCCTTGGCAGCAGCATCAGCGCGCTTCTCCAGCTCGCCCTGCTGCGTCTCACCGAAAGCCTCAGCACTCCACGCCACCGGCTTCACCACAGCAGCGCCAGCAGCACCAGCCGGAGCGGCATCAGCAGCGAAAGCGTGCGGGGCCACAGCCACCGCGACGACAGCGGCACCGGTCGCGGCAATACCGGCA
>NZ_JANIID010000108.1:0-322 GCF_024519335.1 Streptomyces telluris | reverse complement strand
AGCGGTCCAGTCAAGTCCGCTGTTCTGCAGGAGGCGCAGCACAGCGGCGTGCTCCTCGTCCGTGGCCGTCGACGGGTCGGGAACCGCGCCCGCCTTCTCGTACTCGGCACCCTTGTGGACCAGGAGGGTGGCGTCACCGCCGTCGTCCAGGATCATGTTCGGACCTGCGTGGCCGGGCCAGGTCAGGGCCTGCTCCGTGCACCACCAGTACTCCTCCAGGGTCTCGCCCTTCCAGGCGAACACCGGAATGCCCGCGGCGGCGATGGCGGCGGCCGCGTGGTCCTGCGTGGAGAAGATGTTGCACGACGCCCAGCGCACCTCC
>NZ_JANIID010000107.1:0-325 GCF_024519335.1 Streptomyces telluris | reverse complement strand
CATCGAGCAGCTAAGCGCCTTCGCTGCCGAATCTATTCAAATTCACGAACAGTTGGCCTTGACTCGTGAGCGAGCCCTCGGCGAAAATCATCCAAACACCCTGGCGTCGATCAATAACCTGGCTGCCTTGCTGCAAGACCAAGGCGAACTCAAAAAAGCTCGCGCACTCCACGAACGGGTCTTGACGACCTATCGAAGGACCCTTGGCGAGGATCACCCAAAGACATTGACGTCACTAAACAACCTGGCTGCTGTATTGCAGGACCAAGGCGAGCTAGAGACGGCCCGAACGTTTTACGCACACGTCCTTTACGCACGCGAGCGT
>NZ_JANIID010000106.1:0-332 GCF_024519335.1 Streptomyces telluris | reverse complement strand
CCGTCCATCGCCGCCTGCAGCGCATTGATCGGGTCGATCTCCGTCACGATCACCCGCGCACCCTGCCCGCGCAGCGACTCCGCACACCCCTTGCCCACATCGCCGTAACCACAGACCACCGCCACCTTGCCACCGATCAGGACGTCCGTGGCCCGGTTGATCCCATCGATCAGCGAATGACGGCACCCGTACTTGTTGTCGAACTTCGACTTCGTCACCGCGTCATTCACATTGATCGCAGGGAACAGCAGCGTCCCCTCACGCTGCATCTCGTACAGACGGTGCACACCCGTCGTCGTCTCCTCCGTCACACCACGGATCTCCGACGCCAG
>NZ_JANIID010000105.1:0-346 GCF_024519335.1 Streptomyces telluris | reverse complement strand
CGTCGGTGTCAGTAGCGGTAGTGGTCCGGCTTGTACGGACCCTCGACCGGGACACCAATGTAGGCCGCCTGCTCCGGACGGAGCGTGGTCAGCTTGACGCCCAGCGCGTCCAGGTGCAGCCGCGCGACCTTCTCATCCAGCTGCTTCGGCAGCACATACACATCCGTCGGGTACGACTCCGGCTTCGTGAACAGCTCGATCTGCGCCAGCGTCTGGTCCGCGAACGAGTTCGACATCACGAACGACGGATGACCCGTCGCATTGCCCAGGTTCAGCAGACGACCCTCCGACAGCACGATCAAAACCTTGCCGTCCTCGAACGTCCACGTATGAACCTGCGGCTTCA
>NZ_JANIID010000104.1:0-362 GCF_024519335.1 Streptomyces telluris | reverse complement strand
CATCGCCGCCGGGATCAAGGAGAGCGGCAGCCCCGACCTGGCCCTCGTGGTCAACCAGGGCCCCCGCCTGGCCGCCGCGGGCGTCTTCACCTCGAACCGGGTGAAGGCCGCGCCGGTGCTGTGGTCGCAGCAGGTCCTCAAGGGCGGACAGGTCTCGGCCGTCGTCCTCAACTCCGGTGGCGCCAATGCCTGCACCGGGCCGGGGGGTTTCCAGGACACTCACGCCACCGCCGAGAAGGCGGCCGAGGTGCTGGGGCACAGCGCCGGCGAGGTCGCCGTCGCTTCCACCGGCCTGATCGGTGTCCGGCTGCCGATGGACAAACTCCTGCCGGGCATCGAGAAGGCCGCCGCGGGGCTCTCCC
>NZ_JANIID010000103.1:0-362 GCF_024519335.1 Streptomyces telluris | reverse complement strand
CGGAGAGCCCCGCGGCGGCCTTCTCGATGCCCGGCAGGAGCTTGTCCATCGGCAGCCGGACACCGATCAGGCCGGTGGAAGCGACGGCGACCTCGCCGGCGCTGTGCCCCAACACCTCGGCCGCCTTCTCGGCGGTGGCGTGAGTGTCCTGGAAACCCCCCGGCCCGGTGCAGGCATTGGCACCGCCGGAGTTGAGGACGACGGCCGAGACCTGTCCGCCCTTGAGGACCTGCTGCGACCACAACACCGGCGCGGCCTTCACCCGGTTCGAGGTGAAGACGCCCGCGGCCGCCAGGCGCGGGCCCTGGTTGACCACGAGGGCCAGGTCGGGGCTGCCGCTCTCCTTGATCCCGGCGGCGATA
>NZ_JANIID010000102.1:0-367 GCF_024519335.1 Streptomyces telluris | reverse complement strand
CTGGGTCCACTTCTGCGGGTTCTCCCCCAGCGTGCGGTTCAGCAGGGTGAGGATCTGGGCGAACTCCTCGCTGTCCGCCGTCGACGGGTCCGGAGCGCTGCCCGCCTTCTCGAACTCGACGCCCTTGTGGACCAGGAGGGTGGCGTCACCGCCGTCGTCCAGGATCATGTTCGGGCCGCCGGTGGCGGCGTTCGGCCAGGTCAGGGCCTGCTCCGTGCACCACCAGTACTCCTCCAGGGTCTCGCCCTTCCAGGCGAAGACCGGCACGCCCTGCGGGTTCTCCGGGGTGCCGTTCGGGCCGACCGCGATGGCGGCGGCCGCGTGGTCCTGCGTGGAGAAGATGTTGCACGACGCCCAGCGCACCTCC
>NZ_JANIID010000101.1:0-377 GCF_024519335.1 Streptomyces telluris | reverse complement strand
CGCCGGCTGGAACTTCGGCGAAACCACCGAGGACTTCGCCGTCTCCTACGAGGTGGCCCCCGCGACGGCCGCGTTCCCCGCCGGCACCTACCGCAACATCTCGGGGAACCTGGCGCTGTCCTACGGGCTGATCGCCGCCGCCCGCCAGGCCGACCTGCCGCTCTACCTCGGCTCCTACCCGATCACCCCCGCCTCCGACATCCTGCACGAGCTGTCGCGCCACAAGAACTTCGGCGTGCGCACCTTCCAGGCCGAGGACGAGATCGCCGGCATCGGCGCGGCCCTCGGAGCAGCCTTCGGCGGCGCCCTGGCGGTGACGACGACCTCGGGGCCGGGTGTGGCGCTGAAGTCGGAGACGATCGGCCTGGCGGTCTCTT
>NZ_JANIID010000100.1:0-377 GCF_024519335.1 Streptomyces telluris | reverse complement strand
GCGACACCGCCAGGCCGATCGTCTCCGACTTCAGCGCCACACCCGGCCCCGAGGTCGTCGTCACCGCCAGCGCACCACCGAAGGCTGCTCCGAGGGCCGCGCCGATGCCGGCGATCTCGTCCTCGGCCTGGAAGGTGCGCACGCCGAAGTTCTTGTGGCGCGACAGCTCATGCAGGATGTCGGAGGCGGGGGTGATCGGGTAGGAGCCGAGGTAGAGCGGCAGGTCGGCCTGGCGGGCCGCGGCGATCAGCCCGTAGGACAGCGCCAGGTTCCCCGAGATGTTGCGGTAGGTGCCGGCGGGGAACGCGGCCGTCGCGGGGGCCACCTCGTAGGAGACGGCGAAGTCCTCGGTGGTCTCGCCGAAGTTCCAGCCGGCC
>NZ_JANIID010000010.1:0-206100 GCF_024519335.1 Streptomyces telluris | reverse complement strand
ACTCTTGGGCCGGATCACCCGAGCACCCTGGCATCAAGGAGCAACCTAGCCGCCGTGCTTACGGCTCAAGGACGTGCCGATTTGGCGGAACGCCTCTACCCTAGCGGTTTGCGACTGGAGGAAATCAAAGTCACAGTAGTGGGTGATGACAGCCATCCAAGAGATCTCGTCTCACTACATCGCTGGCTGCACTCCGACCCTCGGCTTGTCGAGACTGTGAGGATCAGCGTCCCTCAGCCCGAACCAGAGTCAATGGGGGCTGTCGCAAATTCACTTCTGGTTCGCTTCCCGCCTTCCAATATCACCTCCTTCTCAACCTCACTCATTACCTGGCTAAGGAGCCGGAGCAACAAAGACATACGCCTACTTTTGACTGACCTGAGTGGAGTGACCTTAGAAGTCCCTAGCCAGGTCATCAAGCTTCCTGAAGATGCAGTCGCGGATTTCTCTACTGCTCTCTCTAATGCCTTGCGCCATCGCTAAGGTGTGACGTTCATCTAGGGCGCTTCAGCAACACCGCAAACCTCATGTTCGACATGGATTGGGGCGTGTGATCACTGAGGAAGCTCTGGAACGCGGCGCTGAGGGGTACTACGCCCACAGCTTCCCAGCCATCCTGACCTGCGGCGTTCAGCTTCTCTTCCCAATTGGTGTCACCCGCGATGCCAGCGACAACCGCGACCGTCTGGTACTCCCATACGACTGTCATTTGCTGAGGGTGACATGGCTTGCAACCCAGCACTAGTGAGCGTCGCTACTGAAGTTGAATGCGTGTTGTCAACCCGTTCCTCGGCCGTCATTCCACCGCCACTGGGATACTGCGTCTTCGCATAGCGCACCCCCGGCAGCCGTCACGACCCGACGCAACCCACCCTGTTAAAGATCTCTAGCCCAGGTCGTCAGTTCGCTGAGCGGAATGGAGCGAACAGGGAGTGGATCAAGGCCCAATCCCTCCACAACTACCGCCAGACCACGCCACACCAACTCCCCGAGCCGCAGGTGAGCCTGTCGCACCAGGTCAGGCGTCCCCTCGCCCCTCGTTCGGGACGAAGAGGTCGTGGGTTCAAATCCCGCCACCCCGACTTCGAAATAGCAGGTCAGGCCTGGTTTCTCTCGCTGAGGGAAGCCAGGCCTGATTTGTTTTTGGTGTGCCTGGACTGCCCTAACCGGCCCGGTGGTGATCCGGGACACATGCGCCTACGACGGGCGGGGCCGCTCTCCTCTTTTGGAGAGAGCGGCCCCGCCCGTCGTGCGTGCGTATCCCCGTCTCAGCTGCCCACGGCCGCGAAGGGGCGGGGCTCCGGAGCGTTGACCGCGTCCGGGACCGGGGCGCCTGCCAGGGCCTGGATCACTGAGCCTGCCACCTGGGTTCCCGCCTTCTCCTGGGCCTCGTGGGTGGAGGCGCCCAGGTGGGGGGTGGCCACCACGTTGTCCAGGGCGAGGAGGGGGGAGTCGACCGGGGGCTCGGTCTCGAAGACGTCCAGGGCCGCGCCCGCGATGCGGCCGGCGCGGAGGGCGTCGGCCAGGGCGGTCTCGTCGATGATCCCGCCGCGGGCGACGTTGACGAAGTACGCGGAGGGCTTGGCCTTCGCCAGTTCCTCCTTGCCGATGAGGCCGATCGTCTCGGGCGTCCTGGGCAGGTGGACGGTGACGAAGTCGGCACGGGTGAGGAGGTCGTCGAGGCCGGTCGTCTCGATGCCGAGCTCCGTGGCGCGCGCGGGCGTCACGTAGGGGTCGTAGGCGATGATCTCCATGCCGAACGCCGCCAGCCGCTCGGCCACCAGCGCGCCGATGCGGCCCAGGCCCACGATGCCGAGCACCTTCCCCGAGAGCTCGGTGCCCGTGAAGCGGCTGCGCTCCCAGGAGCCCTGTTTCAGGGAGTGGCCGGCCTGCGGGACGTTGCGGGCGGCCGACAGGAGCAGGGCGCAGGTCAGCTCGGCGGCGCTGACGATGTTGGCGGTGGGCGTGTTGACCACGAGGACGCCGGCGCGGGTCGCCGCGTCGACGTCGACGTTGTCGAGGCCGACGCCCGCCCGGCCGATGACCTTGAGACGGGTTCCGGCTGCGATGACCTCGGCGTCGGCACGGGTGCCGCTGCGGACGAGCAGGGCGTCGGCGTCCCGGACGGCCGCCAGGAGGGCGGCGCGGTCCGTGCCGTCGCAGTGGCGGATCTCGACCCCTTCGCCCAGGGCGTCGACTGCTGCGGGTGAGAGCTGGTCGGCTATCAGCACAACGGGGTGGGTCATGACCGTTCTTTCTGTCGGGGTTCTCGGGTCACTGCCAGAGGACTGCGATGGCTCCCGTCGTGAGGAACACGAGGGCGTGCACGGAGAGCACCGTGCGCAGGACCCACCGGGTGTCGACGGGGCGGTCGGCGTCCGGGTCCGCATCCGCGGTCACGGTGGTCTGCACCACGGGGGTGGTCATCGTCCCGGTCGCCGATCCCGAAGGCGAAGACGACGGGGCGGACGTTCCGGCGGGCTGCGATGCCTTCGGCGGGGCCGCCGGGCCCGGGGCGTTCTGCGCCAGCTGTGCGGCCAGGACCACGCGGGCGCTGGAGGCGCCCGAGGCCAGGGCCGCGCTGACGTTCTGCACGGCGACGAGGTGCCCGGTGGAGTAGCCGAGCGCCTCGGCGGTGTTGGCCTGGCTGGCGGCAAACATCGCGTTGGCGCCGGTGTTGGAGCCGGCGAGGAAGCCGCCGACGGCGCCGATCCAGGGGGCGAGCACGAGGTAGGAGGAGCCGATCGTGGCGCAGGCCTCGGCGAGCTCCCGGCTCATGCCGGTCACGGTGAGCACGGTGCCCAGGGTGAGGAAGACGACGGTCGTCAGGGTCACCTGCCACCAGCGGCCGAGGGCGGCGACGGCGGCGGGGCCCAGGACGGGCTCCCCGGCGCCGAGCAGCTTCGGCGTGAGGGCGGCGGTCACCAGGAGCCAGCCGCCGGGGCCGGCGACGACCGTCCACCAGCCTTCCTTGACGCCCGCCGACTCCAGGATCAGCCGGCTCACCAGGAGGCCGGCGACGAGGAAGGCGTACGGGGAGAGCGTGCGGCCGATGGGCTCGCGCTCGCCCTTCGCACCGTCCCGCTCCAGCATCCGGGAGACCACCAGCAGGACGACCATGGTGACGAGTCCGCCGAGGACGCCGGCGAGCGGCACGCCGATGAAGGTGTTGACGGCCCAGACGGTGCCCCAGAGCGCCGCCACGGCCAGCAGCAGGTCACCGGCCGAGGCCAGCGCCCGGCGCGCGCCGAGGGCGACGACCAGCGTCGCAGCACCGCAGATGAGGAAGACGGGCGCGGACAGCAGGGCGGAGTCGATGCCCAGCTGCTGGAAGTCGACGTCGCCCAGTTCGGCGGCGACGAGGCTGCCCGGGGCCAGGGAGCCCCACGGCACGGTGACCAGGCCCAGCAGGCCGACCACGGCGGCCTTCGCCGGCGGCAGGCCGAGCTGGCGCAGGAGCGGGATGGCCACGATGACGCCGATGCCGAAGCCGGTGAGCGACTCGGCGAACGGTGTCACGCCGAGCATCACCAGCAGCACCGCCCGGCTGGGGGAACTGCAGGCGCTGCCTATCCAGTTACCCATGCGGGACTGGGCGCCTGTGCGGGTCATCAGCTCGCTGAGCAGGATGCCTCCGAAGAGGATCGCGCCCAGCTCGACGATGGTCGGCAGCATGTGCAGCTGGGCGTCGCCGAGATCGCCCAGGGGGGTGCGGAACGAGGTGGCCGTGAGGACGAGAGCGGTCGCCAGGGCCGCCAGGCTTGCGTACAGGGCACGCACGCCCAGGGCGAGGAGCCCCAGCGTGACGAGGATGGGGAGGGTTGCGAGAGCAGCGTTCACGTAGCCACCTTTGCAGATGCCATCTCTGCAGTCGTCAGGGGCAGTTCGGACAGGCGCTGCGCTGCTGCGAGCATGGCGGTGACACTGCGGTGGGCGTCCATCAGGGCCCGCGAGAAGCCGCCCGGCGACGGCACGTAGTGGTTGTAGAAGGTGGTGCCTTCGGACAGCGGGCCGAGCACCCACATGCGCTCGTCCGTGTCGCCGTCGCGGCCGACCGGGTGCAGGCCGCGGGTGAGGTCGACGCCCCTGCTGCTGGCAACGGCGGGGCGGTGCCTGCGGATGACGCCCTTGCCGACCAGGTCCGCGAGCAGCGGGCTGCCGGTGCGCTCGACGTCGGGCTGCCCGGAGGTGGCGTGGACGAGCCAGTCGGCGGTGGCCGTGTACGGCGTGCCCAGCCGCGTGGAGGACAGCCGCCATCGCTCCTCCTGCGCGTCCCAGGCGAGCTCCGGCTCGGGGCCGAAGGGGACGGCGGCGACGCCGGCGCGGAGCAGGGCGAGCAGTTCCTGGTGGCGGTCCAGCTGCGGCCCGGTCACCGACCGGTTGAGGACGGCGGTGAAGGAACCGTAGAACTCCTCGTGGGACTTCTCGTCGAGGCCCGCGAAGTCCACGGCGCGGCGGAGCAGTTCGCGCCGGTCGCGCAGCACCTCCAGCGCCGCCTTGAGCGGGCTGCCGGACAGGCCGCGCTCCGCCTGCTCCAGGTCGTCGGCGATGCGCCCGGCGTACCAGTCCTGGTAGGCGCCGCTGTCGGGGAGTTCGCCCGTCTCGGGGAAGAGCAGCCCCTCGGGGTCCAGGACGCCGAAGTCCTCGCGGTGCGCGTCGTCCAGCCGGTCCAGCTCGGTCTCCAGCCGTCCCGCCGCGAGGGCCTCGCGCAGGGCGCCGACCGTCCGCGTCTCGGCCTCGTCGCCGCCGAGCAGCCCGGCGCAGCGCAGGTGGAACGCGACGCGCATCTCGGTGCGGACCAGCGGCAGCAGGTCGCCGTGGAGGCTCATGCCCTCCCCCGGCGCGTCGGCGCGCAGGCGGTCGACGGCCTCCGGGGTGAGCACCAGGGACGCGTACAGCGGGCCCTGGCGATTGGCCCTGGGGCGGGCGCGGAACGGCAGGCCGGTGCGGGAGTACAGCAGGATGCGCGGCTCCGAGCCGCTGGGGACGTACTGCAGGGTCCCGTCGACGGTGGTGTAGCGGCCGCCGCGGCCGAGGGTGAGCGCGGCGAGGGCGTCCATGCCGGACAGTCCCGTGCCTCCGAGGGCGACGGTCTGTCCGGGCAGGATGCCCGCGAAGCGGCTCTTCGGCGGGTAGATGTCCCGGACCCTGCGGTGCTCCCCCGGCGACTGCTCCGGCGCGGGCGGGGCGGGCGGCGGGGTGTGGCCGGTGGTGAGGAAGACGAAGGGTGCCGTCAGTACGGAGCCGTCGTCGAGGACGATGCGGCGGTTGCCGTCGGGCAGGACGGTCAGCTCAATGGCCTCGCCCGTGTGGAACCGGATCTCCAGGTGGTCGGGGGCGCGGTCCACGACCCGCCGCAGGAACCAGGAGAGGTACTCGCCGAGTATGCGGCGGGGAAGGTAGTCGTCCTCGCGTATCTCGCGGCCTACGGGGCCGAGCGTGAAGCCGTCCTCGGCCAGCCGGAGCCCGCGCTCCCGGACCCACTCGTAGAGGGTGGGTCCGCGGTCGCCGACGGTGTCGCCGACGGTGGCCTCCTCCGGGAACGGCGAGACCTGGTTGCAGGTGGTGTTGAGCAGCAGGTAATCGGGCTGGGCCGGGTCGTGGATGCCCCTGGCGTCGCACAGCGGGTCGACGACGTCGACCGTGAACGGCCGCTC
Organism: Streptomyces telluris; assembly: GCF_024519335.1. NCBI lineage: Bacteria > Bacillati > Actinomycetota > Actinomycetes > Kitasatosporales > Streptomycetaceae > Streptomyces > Streptomyces telluris. Next base: position 200,443 of record NZ_JANIID010000010.1, on the reverse strand, counting down.
GCCCCATGCGGGGGCCGAGGTGAGCGTGACGATCCGCTCCAGGACGCCCAGGCCGCGCGAGCCGAAGCCGACGATGCAGGCGCCGAGGTCCGTAGAAGTGGAAGAAGAAGGGGAAGGAGAAGAAGAAGGGGAAAGGGAAGGGGAAACGGAAGAAGAGGAAGGAGAGGAAGAGGAAAGAGGCAGCGTCATCGTCACCACCGCCGGGTCTCGCCGAAGAAGTCCGGGACGTCGACGGTCTCGCCGCTCTCCCGCGCCGTGCGGTAGACGTGCATGCCGACGGCCAGGTCGAGGACGCCCAGACCGAACGGGGAGAAGATCACCGGGCGGTCGCGGTCGGGCGTGACGTCGCCGAGGATGACCTCCGCGAGCGTGCCGTCGATGAAGTCGCGGTGCCCGTACTTCTGCTCGGCCAGGTGCGGGGAGGTGTTGGCCGTCATGCAGTGGCCGATGTCGTCGAGGATGTTCTGCGCGCCGAGGATGATCTCCGGGCCGATGTCGCGCAGCGAGACGTTCAGCACGACCTGGCCGGCGGTGAAGGTGGCCGCGTCGGTGACGTAGGGCTCGCCGGCCGTCGTGGCGAAGACGATCAGGTCGGAGCCGGTCAGGGCGGCCGTCAGGTCGTCCTCGGTGGTCGTCCGGTAGCCCAGGGAGGAGCCTGCGTACTCGGCGAAGGCCTTGCTGTACTCGGGCAGCCGGTCGTGGATGACCAGCTCCTCCACGGCCCACTCCTGGGCGGTGAAGAACTCCAGGATGTTGCGGGCGATGATGCCGGCGCCGACGATGGTCAGCCGCCGGGCGGTGCGCCCGCCGGTCAGCTGTTCCGCGGCCAGGACCGCGGAGGCGGCGGTGCGGGCGGCGCTGATCTGGGAGGCCTCGAGGCAGGCGAAGGGGTAGCCGGTCTCGTAGTCGTTGAGCAGCAGGGCGGCCGAGGCGCGCGGGACGCTCTTGTTGATGTTGCCGGGGAAGCTGCTGATCCACTTGATGCCGGCCACGTCCGTCTTGCCGCCCAGGTAGGCGGGCAGGGCGATGATGCGGCTGTCGGGCTTGTCGGGGAAGCGCAGGAAGTAGCTGTTGGGGTTGACCGACTCGCCCGCGTGGTGGGTCAGATAGGTCTCGCGCACCTCCGTGACGATCTGCCGCCGCGTGCGGCCGATGATGTCGCGGGCGGTCTTTCCGCCGATGACGCTGAACTCGAACATTGTTATCCCTTCAGGGCCGGCACGCCGGTGCCGGGAATCGGATGCGGTGAGGTGGCAGAGTGACCGCGCTGGTGCGGCACCGTGACGTCGGCGCCGAACCTTTCCTGGACCCATGTGTCGTCGTAGATGGTGCTGAGGTACCGGTCGCCGAAGTCGGGCGCGATGGCCACGACGCGCGCGCCGGCGGGGATTTCGTCCCGCCGGCTTTCGACGGCGGCCAGTACCGACCCGGTCGAGCCGCCCGCCACGATGCCCCGCTGGGCGGCGAGGCGGCGGCACATGCGCACCGCCTCGGCCTCGGGGACCATGACGGTGTGCTCGATCTGCTCCGGGTCGAAGATCTCGGGCCGGCGGCTGGTGCCCAGCCCCGGTATGTACCGCCTGCCGGGCGGGTTCCCGAAGGTGACCGAGCCGACGGTGTCGACGGCGATCACGCGGGTGTGCGGGGAGTGCTCCCGGAAGTACGCGACGCAGCCCATCAGCGTCCCGGTGGTGCCGGCGCCGACGAAGAGGTAGTCGACGTCCAGCCCCTGCTTGACGATGGCGGCCGCCGTGCGCTCGTAGTGCGCCTTCGGGTTGGCGGGGTTCGCGTACTGGTTGGGCCAGACCAGCCCGGGGTCCTCGGCGAGCCGCCGGTGGATGTAGTCGATGCGGGACTGCAGGAATCCGCCGTTGGCGTCCCGCTGGTCGACCGAGACGACCTGCGCGCCGAAGGCCTTCATCAGTGCGATGCTGAGGGCGGACGTATTGGGGTCGACGACGCAGGTGAAGCGGTAGCCGCGGGCCGCGCACACCGAGCTCAGCGCAATTCCCAGATTGCCGGAAGAGGATTCGATGACGTGGCCGCCGGGGCGCAGGACCCCGCGGCTCTCCGCGTCCTCAAGGAGGCCGACCGCGGCCTTCATCTTGATGGATCCGGCCGGATTGAAGCCCTCCAGCTTGAGCAGGACATCGACCCCCGATATGAAACCGGACAGGTCGAGGAAGACGTCGTCCAGGATCATCTCGTGCGTGCTCTGATAGATCATTTGATTGATCGCCTCGTATTTCCGCGGGTGGGCACGGGAAACGACGGCACCCCGACAACTTTCCGGAGCCTTTTCCTTGGGGCGCTCGGGGGAAGGGGGTTTCGCGGTGGCAGGCCGGGCCGCCACTCCCTGCGTCCAACTCTGCCCGGGTAGGACCTTGTTGACCATGAGATGTCCATGGCGAGAAGTCGTCGACGACTTGTCGTCACCCCCGTCGGGCCGTTTGGTCCTGACAGGGGCGGCGGCGCAGGGACGTTGCGCCACGAAAACGACCGGCCGCCCGGGGCGGGCGGCCGGTCACTTCGCTGTGAGCGGCTGGTGAGCGTGCGTACGTGAGGGCTACGCGGGGGGCTGGGCCGGCGTCAGCCCCCGGGCCGGTCCCGGGGCGTCAGTCCCCGGACCGGTCTCGGGGCCTCAATCCCCGGCCCCCTCCGGCCAGCCCTGGCTGCGCAGGACCGCGGACACGTCCGGTGCCCGGTAGTGCTCTCCCTTGAGTACCTTTCCGTCGGCCCGGCGGGACGCCTTGCCGTCGGGGCCCAGCTTGGTCATGTTCGAACGGTGGATCTCGGCGATCACCGCGTCCAGGTCGATGCCGTGGACGAGGGCCGTGCCGTAGGCGACGTAGACCACGTCGGCCAGCTCGTGCGCGAGCTTGTCGAGCGGGCCGTCGACGGCGACCTCGGCGACTTCGGCCACCTCTTCGGCCAGCAATTCCTGGCGGTGGGCGGCGAGATCGGCGGGGACCTCCGTGGGAATCGTACGGGCATCGAGCCCGCAGGCGAGGTGGAACTCGCGCACCGACGCGGCAGGTGAGTGCTTCATCCGGCCGAGCCTACGAGTCACCTGGCCCTACGCGTCAAATGATCGAAGTGTCCCTCAATTCGGCTTGCGTTGCTTACTGTTCGACGCGCGATGCTACTCACTTCTCGGCGCGGCTCACCTCTCTGCGCGGCTCACTTCTCTACGCGGCTCACCTCTCTGCGCGGCTCACTTCTCGGTCTTTCGCTACGGCACACAGAAGTCCGCCCCGGCGCGGGGCCGGGGCGGGCTTCTGCGGCCGGGAGGCCGGGGTCGGGAAGCGTCCGGTCCGGGAAGCGTCCGGGTCCGAGTTCGGGTCCGGGTTCAGGTCCGGGTTCAGGGGCTAGCTGAGCGATCCCTTGACCGGCTCGTGGGTGTGCGACTCGATGTCGCGGGCCGCATTGTCGAGCAGTTTGTTGGTGAGATCGGAAAGGGCACGGGCCGCCGCGAGTTCGTCGCCTATGGCGGGGTCGTTCTGGTCGGCCGGATTGCACCGGGCGACGCCATGACCCATGAGCCGCCGCTCCCCGCCCTTGCCGATCAGCGTCGCGTCGGCGGTGACCTTACGGCCCTCTTCGGTGATCTCGATCTGGGCGTTCCACGCCGTTTTGGTCGTCATGGCAAACCTCCTGTACCAGAGCGCAGAGCACACACCTGGGCCCACTGTCCACGCTGGCACCGGTAGGGCCCCACCGCATCTCAGGACCCCCGCCCGACCGGAGGAGGTTACCCTCAGCTCCCACCTGGGCACCCTGTGTTCCATGAGTCAACTCTGGTCACGCACGCCGGTGACGCCGGGAGGCAGGCTCGGGCCGGCGGCGCAGCACCCGGGGCGGTGCGACAGCCGGTACCTGCAACGGCGGAAAGCCCTGGTGGAGTCGGCCCTCGGTCACCGCGTGGGCGACCCGTCGCCGACGGTGGAGTACACCGAGGACGAGCACGCGACGTGGCGCACGGTCCACGGCGCGCTGGGCAAGGCGCACCGGGCGCACGCCTGCCGGGAGGTGCTGGACGCCGCGGAGGAGGCTCCCGTGCCGGCCGACCACGTGCCGCAGCACGCGGAGGTCGGGGCGCGGCTGAAGCCGCTGACGGGGTTCGAGTTCACGCTCGCGGGCGGGTTCGTGGAGAACCGGCGCTTCCTGGGCTCGATGGAGCGCGGCTACTTCCACGCCGTGCAGTTCGTCCGCCATCCGTCGGTGCCGCTGTACACGCCCGAACCGGACGTGATCCACGACGTGTTCGGCCACGGCATCCACCTGGCGTCGCCCGCGTTCGCCGAGCTCTACCGCATGTTCGGCCGCACGGCGACGCGCCTGACCACGCCCGAGGCCCTCGACGTCATCAGCCGCGTGTACTGGTTCACGCTGGAGTTCGGCGTGATGACGGAGGAAGGGGCGGCCGGGAGCAGGACGGGCGGAAGCAGGGCGGGCGGGAGCAGGACGGGCGGAAGCGGGACAGGCGGAAGCGGGACAAGCGGAGTCAAGGCCTACGGTGCGGCGCTGCTGTCCTCGTACGGGGAGCTGGAGCGGCTGGGTTCGTGCGAGGTCCGGGAGCTGGACGTCCGGACCATGGTCGCCACGCCCTACCGGGTCTCGGGCTACCAGCCGGTGCTGTTCGGCGCGCGGGGCATGAACCACCTCGCCGACACGCTCGCCGGGTTCCTGCAGGACTTCGACGACGGCACGGCCGACCGGATGGGCCTGCGCCCGGTGCCGGGCGACCGGTCCTGAGCCCGGGCCCGGGCGGTCCGCCAGAACAGCGTGCCCGAGCGGCGCGCCCGGGCGGAAGGGCCTCGTCCGGAACAGAGTTATCCACAGGCTGCGGCCGTCCTCGGCGCGATGTCCCCGCTCCGTCGCAGAATGGGGCCATGACTGAGAGCAACGGGTCCGAGCAGAAGTCCGGGCAGAAGGACGAGGGGCCCGCCGTCGCCCCGCAGGGCACGTCGGCGGTGCCGGACGCAGCGGCCGTGCCGGATGCGGCGGCCGTTCCGGATTGGGAGAAGCGCTTCCGGGCGCCGCGCGTCGGGCTGCCGAGATGGGCGAAGGACGCTCCCGACCGCGCGCTGTTCGTGTCCAACGTGACGGGCACCTTCGAGGTGTACGCGTGGGACCGCGCCACGGGCGCGCAGCGTCAGGTGACCGACCGGCCGAACGGCACGACGGGCGGGGTGCTGCCGCCCGATGGCGAGTGGATCTGGTGGTTCGCCGACAAGGACGGGGACGAGTTCGGCGTGTGGATGCGCCAGCCCTTCCACGGCGGGGCCGACGAGCCCGCCGTGCCCGGTCTCGAGCCCTCCTACCCGGCCGGCCTGGCCCTGGGCCGGGACGGCACGGCCGTGGTCGGCCGTTCCACGGACGAGGGCGGGTCGACGGTCCACGTGGCGCGGCCGGGCGCCGGGCCCGTGGAGATCTACCGTCACGCCGAGTCCGCGGGGGTCGGCGGCATGTCGTACGACGGCACGCTGATCGCGATCGAGCACACCGAGCACGGCGATGCGATGCACTCGGCCGTCCGCATCGTGCGGCCGGACGGCAGTACCGTCGCCGAGCTGGACGACACCCGCGGCGGCACCGAGGAGCTGGGCCTGGCGGTCATGGGCTTCGCGCCCGTGCCCGGGGACTCCCGGCTGCTGGTGGGGCACCAGCGGCGGGGCCGCTGGGAGCCGATGCTGTGGGACGCGGCCACGGGCGAGGAGACAGCCCTCGCCGTCGACCTGCCGGGCGACCTGGACGCCGGCTGGTATCCGGACGGCTCCGCGCTGCTCGTCGAGCACAGCCACCAGGCCCGCAGCGAGCTGTGGCGCTACGACCTGGCCGATGCCTCGCTGACCCGCCTGGACACCCCCGTGGGCACGGTGTCCGGCGCCCTGCCGCGGCCGGACGGCAGCGTGGAGTTCCTGTGGTCCTCGGCGGCCGAGCCGTCGGTCGTGCGGTCCACGAGCGGGCAGGTCGTGCTGGATCCGCCCGCACTGCCGGGCGGGGTCGCCCGGGCGCCGCGGTCCGTGCCGGTCCGGGACGTCTGGGTGGACGGGCCGGGCGGCAAGGTGCACGCCCTGATCCAGGTGCCGGAGGGCACCGGGCCCTTCCCCGCGGTCTTCGACGTCCACGGCGGCCCGACCTGGCACGACAGCGACGCCTTCGCCGCGGGCCCCGCCGCCTGGGTCGACCACGGCTACGCGGTCGTCCGGATCAACTACCGCGGCTCGACGGGCTACGGCCGCGCCTGGACGGACGCGCTCAAGCACCGGGTGGGTCTCATCGAGCTGGAGGACATCGCGGCGGTCCGGGACTGGACGGTCTCCGCAGGGATCGCCGACCCCGGGCGGCTGGTGCTGGCCGGCGGCTCGTGGGGCGGCTATCTGACGCTGCTCGGCCTGGGCACCCAGCCGGACGCCTGGGCGCTGGGCCTGGCCGGCGTGCCCGTGGCGGACTACGTGACGGCCTATCACGACGAGATGGAGGCCCTGAAGGCCCTGGACCGCACGCTGCTGGGGGGCACCCCGGAGGAGGTGCCGGAGCGCTACGCGGCGTCCTCCCCGCTGACGTACGTCGACGAGGTGCGGGCCCCGGTCTACATCTCCGCGGGCATGAACGACCCGCGGTGCCCGATCCGGCAGATCGAGAACTACGTGGAGCGGCTGGAGGGCCGCGGCCACCCCCTGGAGGTCTACCGCTACGACGCGGGACACGGCTCCCTGGTGGTGGAGGAGCGGATCAAGCAGCTCCGGCTGGAGATCGCTTTTGCGGAGCGTCATCTGGGCCGTCCTGCCCAGGACCGTCGGGAGCCCCTCCCGAGCCGTCAGGAGCCCCTCCCGAGCCGTCCGGAGCCTGCCCCGGACCGTCCGGAGCCTGCTCCGGAGTGATGCCGAGGGCCAGGTCTCGCGCGGCCTCCGCCTCGCGGCGGAAGAGCCTGGCCCACATGAAGAGCACGAAGCCGGCGAAGACGAACCACTCACCGGTGTAGCCGAGGTTCTGGAAGGCCTTGAGGTCCAGGCCGCTGTTCGGGGCGGCGGCCGGGGGCACCGGGGTCATGGCCCCGGGCGCCTCGGAGGCGGTGATCCACGCGTCGTACACCCCGTACGGCACGACGTTGACCAGTGAGGCGGCGCTGATCACGCCGACCTGGCCCTCGGGCAGGCCGCCGCTCGCATGCACGCCCTTGGAGCCGGGGCTCTCCGAGGACTGCAGGGCGCCGGTGACCGTCACGCGGCCGGCCGGCGGGGCGGGCACCCCCGCGGTGTCCGCCTTGGAGGCCGCGTCGCCGGGCAGCCAGCCCCGGACGACGGGGAGGCCCTTGCCGTCGTCGGTGCGCAGCAGGGTCAGCACGTAGAAGCCCCGGCGATCGTCCAGGCTCCGCTCCGGCACGAGCAGCTGGTGCGCGGCGTCGTAGCGGCCGGAGGCCGTCGTCCGGCGGCCGGAGGTCTCCATCGTCACCGGGAGGAGGTCGTGCAGGGGCTCGGCGTCGGCCTTCCGGGCGTCGTCGGCCTGCGTCTGCTGCTCGCGGTGCGAGTCGACGCGCGTTTCGAAGCGGCCGAGCTGCCAGCTGCCCATGAAAAGACAGAAGGGGATGGCCACCACGGTGAAGACGTTGATCGCCCACCAGCGGGGAGTCAGCAGGAACCGATACACACCACCACGGTACGGGCACGCCCGTCGCAGCGGTCACCGCCCCCTGCCGGGAGCGCCACCGGCACCGCCGCCACCGGAGGCAGGGGCGTCACGGCGGGTGCCACGACGCGCGTCAGCTCGCGGTGACGATCGGCCCCGTCCGGTAGACGGTGCCGGCGCACGCGTCGTCGATCTTGGCGTCGGCTATGGCCGGCTCGCCGACGTCCGGGGTGTGGCTGAGCACGACGCTCGGCGGCGGCGTGGGCGGGGGCGAGTCCGGCACGCTCGGCTGCTGGGCGGTCGCGGTGCCACTGGCCGGGGAGGCGCTGGCACCGCCGCCGCCCGCGGAAGGCGCCGGAGAGGCCCCGCCGGTGTTCTTGGCGCAGCTGCTGCGCGCGCCGTCGGCCGTCGGGATCCAGGCGAACTTCACCTCGTACGCCTGCCCGGGCTGGAGGATGACCTCGCTGGGCTCGGTCGTGGGGTCGGGCAGGCCGGTCGCGGCGTCGCCCGGCGTGTGGTCGACGACGGAGACGCGCCCGCTCTCGGCGCTGCCCCGCGGGCTCGCGGCGACGGTCCCGGGCCCGCCCACCGTGCAGACGGCGCGGGAGACGTTGACCACGCGGAAGGCGCCGTAGACGCGGCCGTCCCGGTCGGCGGGACCGACGGAGCCGCTGCCCTTGCCGAGCTGGTCGCGGTCGCAGATCGGGGAGACGGCGGCGAAGGTGTTCGTGGGCGCGGGGAGGTTGCCCGCGGGGGAGGAGGCGGCGGGCTTGGGTTCGTTGCCCTTGCTCCCCTCGTTCTTGCGCTGCTCCCGCTTCTCGTCGTGGTTCCGGGCCTCGCCCTGCTCGGGCCGGCCCCCGCCGTCGCCCACTCCGTCGGGCTCGGCGCCCGGCTCCTCGGGGCTGTGCTGGGAGCTGGCCGTATTGGCGTGGCGCTCCTCGACCTCGTCACCGGTGGTGGCGACGTGGACGACCGCGGGCAGGGCCGTGCCGCCGAGGATCAGCGCGGCCGCGGCGCCCACGAGGGCATGCCTGCGGCGGGTGCGCCGGGCCGGCACGGCGCGCCGGATGTGCTCCAGCGCGTCGGGAGCGGGCTCGATGTCCCCGACGGCGCCCTGCAGGAGCTGCCGGAGCGTCTGTTCGTCCATGCCGCCGCCACGCTCGTCGTCGGGACCGGGCCCGTCGTAGGGGGGGCGGTTCATGCCGGAGCCTCCATGGCGACGCGGAGCGCCGCGATCCCCCGCGACCCGTACGCCTTGACCGAGCCGAGGGAGAGGCCCAGGGTCTCGGCGACCTGGGCCTCGGTCATATCGGCGAAGTAGCGGAGGACGAGGACTTCACGCTGCCGGCGTTGCAGTCCGCGCATCGCTTTGATCAATTGGTCGCGCTCCAGCTGTTCGTACGCTCCCTCTTCGGCGCTCGCCATGTCGGGCATCGGCTTGGAGAGCAGCTTCAGACCGAGGATGCGGCGGCGGAGCGCCGAGCGGGACAGATTGACGACAGTCTGCCTCAGATAGGCGAGGGTCTTCTCCGGGTCCCGGACCCGGCCGCGCGCGGAGTGCACCCGTATGAAGGCCTCCTGGACCACGTCCTCGCAGGAGGCGGTGTCGTCGAGGAGCAGCGCGGCAAGGCCGAGCAGGGAGCGGTAGTGGGCCCTGTAGGTCTCGGTGAGGTGGTCGACTGTGGTGCCCGCTGCCATTGCTTCGTCAGCGTCCTCCCGCTGGGGCGGGAGCTGGGCGGCGGTGCGGGCGGCCGGCCAGGGAGCGATCACCGGCATGCCGCCCGACGGGTGCGAACGCGGGCGCAGTGCGCTGCCGCCGCGCCTCGGGGCGGTTGCGATGCTGATGACCTCTGCCACGCCTGTTGGACACGCTTCCCCCCGTCAGGGTTGTACACGCGAGGCGCCGCGTCTGACGATGCGCCGCGTGACGATGCGTCATATGCCCTCATGCGTACCAGCTCTTCCTCAATGCCCCGGTTCTGTTGCCGCCCTGAGAGACGGCAGCAAAGACGCCCCCCGGCCGCCGGCGGTTGCAGTGGGCGGGGAGCGCATCGTCGAACACTTCATCTGCCCAGTTCAAGAGGTCTGGACCAACGACTTGATCACAGGACCTTCAAGACCTTCACCAGTTCTCCAGATTAGGGAGTGCTCAGCTCCGCCGCCACGCATTCGGCGACCTGAGCCGTGTTCAACGCCGCTCCCTTGCGCAGATTGTCACCGCATACGAAGAAGTCGAGCGCCTTCGGGTCGTCCATCGACCGGCGCACCCGCCCCACCCAGGTCGGGTCCGTGCCCACCGCGTCGGCGGGCGTGGGGAACTCCCCCTCGGCCGGGTCGTCCACCAGCACGACCCCCGGCGCGCTCGCCAGGATCTCGTGCGCCTGCCCGACCGTGACCTCGTTCTCGAAGCGCGCGTGCACGGAGAGGGAGTGCGTGGTGATCACGGGGACCCGTACGCACGTCGCCGCCACCCGCAGGTCCGGCAGCCCCAGGATCTTGCGGGACTCGTCGCGGATCTTCAGCTCCTCGGAGGACCAGCCGGCCTCCCGCAGCGAGCCGGCCCAGGGCACCACGTTCAGCGCGAGGGGGGCCGGGAAGGGGCCCAGCGCGTCGCCGACCGCCCGGCGCACGTCGCCGGGCTGCGTCCCGAGGGAGGAGCCGGCCACGGCGGCCAGCTGCGCCCGCAGCGTGTCCACGCCGGCCTTGCCCGCCCCGGAAGCCGCCTGGTACGAGGAGACGACCAGCTCGCCGAGCCCGAACTCGGCGTGCAGCGCGGCCACCGCGACGATCATCGACAGCGTGGTGCAGTTGGGCGTGGCGACGATGCCGCGCGGGCGCACCCGCGCCGCGTGCGCGTTCACCTCGGGCACCACCAGCGGCACGTCCGGATCCATCCGGAAGGCGGCGGAGTTGTCGACGACGACCGTGCCCTTGGATGTCGCGATCGGCGCCCACCGTGCGGAGACCTCGTCCGGCACGTCGAACATGGCGACGTCGACGCCGTCGAAGACCTCTTCGCTCAGCGCGAGGACCTCGGTCTCCTCGCCGCGCACGGCGAGCCGGCGCCCGGCCGAGCGCGGGGAGGCGACGAGACGGATCTCGCCCCACACGTCCGCACGCTGCGAAAGGATTTCCAGCAGGACCGTGCCGACGGCGCCGGTGGCGCCGACGACGGCGAGCACCGGCTTACGGCCCGTACCGGCACCCGGGCGGGTGGCGGTACGGGCCGCGGGGCCGGCGGTCATCGCCCGGTGCCTCCGTAGACGACGGCCTCGTCGTTCTCGCTGTCCAGGCCGAAGGCGGAGTGCACCGCCCGGACGGCCTCGTTCACGTCGTCGGCGCGGGTGACGACCGAGATGCGGATCTCGGAGGTCGAGATCAGTTCGATGTTCACCCCGGCGTTCGAGAGCGCCTCGAAGAACGTCGCCGTGACGCCCGGGTTGGTCTTCATCCCGGCGCCGACCAGCGAGATCTTCGCGATCTGGTCGTCGTAGCGCAGCGAGTCGAAGCCCACGCGCTCCTTCGTCCGCTCCAGCGCCTCGACGGCCTTGCGGCCCTCGGTCTTCGGGAGGGTGAACGAGATGTCGGTCAGGCCGGTGGACGCCGCGGAGACGTTCTGCACGACCATGTCGATGTTGATCTCGGCGTCCGCGATCGCCCGGAAGATCGTCGCGGCCTCACCCGGCTTGTCCGGCACCCCGACGACCGTGACCTTGGCCTCAGAGGTGTCGTGCGCGACGCCCGAGATGATCGCCTGCTCCATCGGCTGGTCCCCTTGCGGTTCGTTGCTGACCCAGGTGCCCTGGAGCCCCGAGAAGGACGAGCGCACGTGGATCGGGATGTTGTAACGGCGTGCGTACTCGACGCAGCGGTGCAGCAGCACCTTGGAACCGGAGCTCGCGAGCTCCAGCATGTCCTCGAACGAGATCCAGTCGATCTTGCGGGCCTTCTTCACCACCCGCGGGTCGGCCGTGAAGACCCCGTCGACATCGGTGTAGATCTCGCAGACCTCGGCGTTGAGCGCGGCGGCCAGGGCGACGGCGGTGGTGTCCGAGCCGCCGCGGCCCAGGGTCGTGATGTCCTTGCTGTCCTGGGACACGCCCTGGAAGCCGGCCACGATCGCGATGTTGCCGGAGTCCACGGACTGCTGGATGCGGCCCGGCGTGACGTCGATGATGCGCGCCTTGCCGTGGACCGCGTCCGTGATGACACCCGCCTGGCTGCCCGTGAAGGACTGCGCCTCGTGGCCGAGGTTTTTGATCGCCATCGCCAGCAGCGCCATGGAGATCCGCTCTCCGGCGGTCAGCAGCATGTCGAACTCACGACCGGCAGGCATCGGCGAAACCTGCTCGGCGAGATCGATCAACTCGTCCGTCGTGTCACCCATCGCGGAAACCACGACGACCACCTGGTGGCCGTTCTTCTTGGCTTCCACGATTCGCTTGGCAACCCGCTTGATGCCTTCGGCATCGGCAACGGAGGAGCCTCCGTACTTCTGCACGACAAGGCCCACGTGCGCTCCTCGCAGCTCTGTGTAATGCGGTCGGCTCAGTCTAACGAGCGGTCGGAATCAGCCATGCCGATATCGCATGGTGAGACGTGTCGACCGCGCCGTGATCGCGGACGGTGCTCCGTCGGACCGCCCGCGCTCGCTTCTTCCCTGTAAGACCTGAGCCACTCACTTTGTGAGCTGCACCATACGGGGTCCGCGGCGCACCGCGCGCCGCGGACCCCGGGGCGCGGGCGCCGGTCCCCGGCCCCCGGGTACGGGCGCGGGCCTGCGGTCGCGCGCCGTGCGGCCGCCGGGTCGTCGCCGCGTGGTCGCCGTGTCATCGCCGTGCGGCCGCCGCGTGGTCGCAGCGTGGTCGCCGTGTGGTCGCAGCGTGGTCGCCGTGTGGTCGCCGTGTCGCGAAGACGCCACCGCTCTGTCGCTTTCCCGGCGGCATTTTGCGCCCCATCGGCGCCTCTCGTCCGGCAATGTTTTCCGTGTCAGCAGGTCCCGGGGGAAAAGCCTCCGGTCGGGGGATCCGAGGGCGGGCCTGTGAAATATTTTTTGGGGGAAGCACGTCATGCATATCTCTGTCGCGGCGCGACTGAGTCAGGACTGGAGTGCGGCCAGTGATTTCGTCCGCGCCCGGTACGAGCGGGCCTACGGGGCGGACATCCTGCCCGACCCGGATTGTTTCGTCATCGCCCGGAAGCAGGAGGGCCGGGACGGGCGCATCGTCGCCTGCGGCGGTCTGACCTTCAATTCCGACCGCGGATTCTTTTCGGAGCGCTATCTGGACCGGCCGGTCGACGAGGTCGTCGAGGCGGCCACCGGCCAGGCTTGTGACCGCGAGGACGTCGTCGAGGTCGGCTCGCTGGCCGGGGGCGGCGGGGCGGGGCTGGAGCTGGTCCGGCTGCTGCCGATCCTCTCCTGGTGCCAGGGGATGCGCTTCCTGATGTGCACGGTCACCGCCGAGCTCGCACAGACGCTGGACCGGGTCGGCATTGAATTCCAGCCGCTCGCGGAATCCTCCGCGGACCGGCTCACCGAATTCGAGCGGCAGCGCTGGGGGACGTACTACGACCACCGGCCCATGGTCGGCGTGGTCCGCCTGGAGGGAATTTCCCACCTCTTCTCGCAGACCACCGGAAAGTACAACTTCACCAATCTGCAGGTGGCCCTGCGCGGTGAGCGGAACGGAAAGGAGCTGGCTCATGCGGCTCGTTGAGAATGCCTTGCGGCAGCGGATTTCCAGTGACGAGGTCTTCGTCGAGGTGCTGGCCGACGAATCCGGCAGCGGCGGAAACGGCACCGGCGCCCGCCCCTCCTCGCACCCGCACCCGCACCCGCACTCGCACTCGCACTCGTACTCGCACTCGTACTCGTACTCGTACTCGTACCGCCAGATCCTGCACGCGGCCGCCGGTCTCGCCTCCCGGCTCGGCAGGGTCGCCGAGGGCGGCGGCGCTCCCGCCAAGGTCGCCGTCGTGATGGGCAACTCGCCCGACTTCGTCGTCGCCGACCTGGCCCTGCTGGGCAGCGGGCGCACCGAGGTCCCCGTGCCCCTGGCGTTCTCCGCGGACCAGGCCGCCTCGCTGCTGTGCGACGCGGACGTGTGCCTGGTCGACGGGCCCGGCGAGCGGCGCCTGGCCGAGTGGGGGCGGGAGACCGTGCTGCCCGCGCGCTGTCCCGTGCTGCGCGTCGACGTCGACGACCTGCTGGTCGACCCGTACGACGCGGTGCCCCCGCTGTTCGGCCCGGACACCGCCGGCGACCCCACGGCCGAGGACGGCGCCGCCGACGACCGCGCCACCACCGGCGACCGCATCGGCGACCGCATCGGCGACCGCATCGGCGACCGCATCGGCAAGATCATCCATACCTCGGGGACGACATCGAAGCCGAAGGGCGTGTGCATCCGCACCGCCGGACTCGACGCCCTGCTGAGCTCCCTGCGCGCGGTCATGCCGCCCGGCGCGTACGCCCGCTACCTCTCCCTGGTCCCGTTCAGCCTCCTCATCGAGCAGGTCACCGCCCTGTACATGGTGATCCTGGACGGCGGCACCGTGATGCTGCTCCCCGAGGACGCCCCACTGGTGGGAACCTCCGCCTCCGCGGCGCAGCGCGTCCTGCCGTACGTGGCGCGGGCCCGGGCCTCCGCACTGGTCGTCACCCCGGCGCTGGCCGAGGTGCTGGCCGCGGAGATCGAACGGGACGGCGTGGCACCCGTCTTCGGCACGCCGCGCGTCCCGCTGGTCTGCTGCGGCGGCGCCCCCGTCGACCCGGGCGTGCTGGCCCGCCTCGACGCCGGCGGCGTACCGGTCCACGAGGGCTACGGCCTGAGCGAGAACAGCTCCGTGGTGAGCTGGAACGCGCCCGGCGCCCGCAAGGTCGGCACCGTCGGCCGCGCCCTGCCCCACGTACGGACGAAGCTGGCGGCGGACGGCGAACTGCTGATCACCGGCGAGTCGCTCTTCGCGGGCTACTCGCGGCAGGACCCGTCCAGTTGCGAGCTCGACCCGGACGGCTGGCTGCACACCGGGGACCTCGCCGAGATCGACGCCGACGGCTACATCAGCATCGTCGGCCGCAAGAAGAACATCATCATCACCGCGGCGGGCCGCAACATCGCCCCGGAGTGGGTGGAGGCGCGCTACCGCTCGCTGCCCGGCATCCGCGCCTGCGCTGTCTTCGGCGAGGGCCTGGAGTCCCTGCACGGCCTGTTCCTGATCCCGCCGGGCGCCGACGCCGGGCGAGCGCGCCGCGACATCGAGGAGTTCGGGCTGCGCGAGCTGTCCGCGGTCGAACGCGTCGCCGTCGTCCACACGCTGGAGGGCACCGAGGACGCCTACCTCGCGTACTTCACCGTCACCGGGCGCCCCCGCCGCCGCGAGATCACCGAGGCCGCAGCGGCCGGCCGCCTCCCGCAACCGGCCCCTGCCCCGGACCCGGACCTCTACCCGGACCTCGACCCGGACCCGGACCTCGGCTCGCACCCGGCCCTGGCCGGCACGCCGGCCCGTACCCCGGTCCGCGCCCCGGCCCGTACCCCGGCCCGCACCCTGACCTTGACCCCGACTGGAGCCTGATCACCATGTTCGCCGCCACCATCGCCCCGTTCGGCACCGGCCAGGGCCGCCTGATCACCGCCGAGGACGGCGCCGCGCTGTCCGAGCTGCGCCCCCGGGAGGTCGTCGCCGAGCTGGCGGAGGCCGGGTTCCTGCTGCTGCGCGGGTTCGCGCCCTCCCTGGAGGACTTCTCCCTCTTCGTGAAGCACCACTCCGACCGGGTGACGCTCGACCCGGCCCGCTCCTTCCACGGCGGCGACGTCGCCCAGAAGGTCGACGTCGGCTACGACTCCGTGGGCCTGCACACCGAGAACGGCAACAGCCCGTTCGCGCCGGACCTGACCTGGTTCCTGTCGGAGAAGGCCGCCTCCAGCGGCTCCCAGACCACCGTCTGCGACGGCTACCGCGTCTGGGACGCCTTCGGGGAGCGGACCCGCGCCGCCTACCTCGCGCAGGACGTCCTCTACAGCCGCCGCGTCGAGGAGGCCCGCTGGAAGGGCTTCGTCAGCCACCACTCCGGCGGCACGAAGGCCCCCGAGGACATCACCGTGGACGACATGCGCGCCCTCGCGCAGGGCCAGGGCCGCACGGTCATCGAGCTCCTCGACGACGGCGCGATCCGCTACGACTTCCACATCCCCGCCGCGCACCCGACCCTCTTCGGCGACCGGCTCGCCTTCGCCAACAGCATCCTGGGCCCCTCGAACAACTACGAGCCGCCGCGCATCACCTTCGCCGACGGCACGCCCTTCGACGCGGAGCTCGTCGAGGAGACCGAGCGGGTGACCGCGGAGATGACCGAGGAGATCGTCTGGCAGGACGGCGACGTGGCCCTCGTGGACAACACCCGGGTGATGCACGGCCGCCGCCCCATCGAGGACCCCGAGCGGACGATCTACAACGCCCAGAGCTACCTGGCCGCGGAGCTGCGCAGCCGCTGATGCGCCCGGCGCCGGCCTGCACGGCGGGCGGCCGGCCTGCACGGCGGGCGGCCGGCCTGCACGGCGGGCGGCCGGCCTGCACGGCAGCCGGCCCTCGCAACCGCCCGGGCCGGGCGGAAATGCCCGGCCCGGCCCGCCCCTCACCCGGTCCCCGGTCTCAAGTACCGGGTCCCCGGTCCCAGGTTCCCGATCGTCCGAAAGGGCCCCCAGACCTCATGCGCTACACCATCGTCCTCAGTTACGCCTTCAGCCCCGCCTGGCTCAACCTCACCCGCGACGAGCGGAACGCCATGGAGGAGCAGTACATCCAGCCGGTGTTCGCCAAGTACGCCGACCGCGTCTCGGCCCGCTTCTTCGACGCCGAGGCCTTCCACGCGCAGCACACCGACTTCGCCCTGCTGGAGACCACGGACCTCCGGGCGTACTACCACCTGATCGAGGAACTCCGCGACACCCCGCTGATCGGCCGTCAGTACCTCGCCTTCACCGACATCAAGATCGGCATCGAGGACGGCTACCGCAGCTACGAGGAGTCCGTCGCGGAGTCCGCCCCGTCCGCCGAGGAGATCCAGAAGTGACCACCGCCTTCGCCGCCCCCGCACCCGCCGTCGCTTCCGCCGTCGCCGTCGCCGACGCCGACGCGGACTTCGCCGCCATCACCGCCGACGCCCACACCAACACCTTCCACCCCGGCGCCTTCGACTGGTCCCTCGCCCGCACCCCCGAGGAACTGGCGTTCCTCTCCCGGCTCTGCTTCGAGGAGCCCGGCCACGAGGAGGCCTCGATCGCCTACCTCACCAAGGAGCTCGCCCAGCTGGCCGAGATCGAGCGGCACGTCGCCGCGGTGATGGCCCTCGTCCTCGCCGAGCTGCAGGCCGACGACTCCCCGCTGAACCGTGGCGACGACCTCCACTACGCGCTGTCCTGCTTCGCCGCCGAGGAGACCCAGCACGCCAACACCTTCTACCGCTACGTCCGCACGCTCTCCGGCCACGACCTCAAGCTGGGCGACAACCTCTTCGCCGAGCGCTTCGCCCTCTACCAGGGCCCGCAGTCGCCCTGGGTGAAGCTGGCCGCCCTGTGCTGCTCGGCGTACGTCGGCGAGTCGGTGATCACCGTCTTCGAGCGGCGCACCGAGCTCATGGACCCGCGGCACGCCCGCTTCTTCACGGACCTGCTGTACAAGCACGGCCTGGACGAGGCCCGCCACATCAAGGTCGACCACCTGGTGATGAACGTGGTGATCCCCGGCTTCTCCGACGCCGACAAGGCCGCGATGCGCGAGCTGCTGGACGCGACCGAGAACTACAACCGCGAGCTGGCCGCGCGCTTCTCGGCCTCCGTCATCGGCGAGTTCGGCTTCGACTACACCGCGGGCAACGTCGCCCACGAGATCCAGATGCAGCTCACGCAGATGTTCGCCGCGCACTCCCACGGCGAGGACGGTGTGTACCGCTCCGTCGACGACGGCCTCGACCCCCGGGCCCGCCTTCTGATCAAGGAGTTCACCGATGCGGAGGCCGTCCATGCCTGAGACGCTCGCCCACCCGCGGCAGGCCGCCGCCTCCGCAGAAACCCCGGCGGAAACCCCCGTCGCGGTCCCCGCCAAGGCCCTCGTCGCCGGCGTCCTCCTCGCCCTCTTCCTCTCCGCCATCGACTCCACCGTCGTCGGCGCCCTCCTCCCGGCCATCGCCCACGGCTTCGGCCACGAGTCGCTCTACCCCTGGCTGGTCTCCGGCTTCCTGCTGGCCGGGGTGCTCTCCGTGCCCTTCGCGGGCCTGGCCGCGGATCGCTCGGGCAGCCGGGCGGCCATGACCGCCGCCCTCGGCTGGTTCGCCGCCTCCTCGCTGGCCGTGGCGCTGGTGACGGACATGCCCTCGCTCATCGCGGCCCGCGCCGCGCAGGGCATCGGCGCCGGCGGGGTCACCGCCCTGTCGTACGTCCTGATCGGCCAGGCCTTCGACAACGCGGGCCGGGCGAAGATGCAGGGCCTGCTCTCGTCGGTCTGGGGGCTCGCGGCCGTCGCCGGCCCGCTGCTGGGCACAGCGGTACAGGCCACCGTCGGCTGGCGCTGGCTGTTCGCCGCGAACGTCCCCCTCGCCGCCGTGGCCGTCGCCGTGATCCTCAAGCACGGTCCGGGCACCCGCTCCGAGAACCCCGGCAAGGGCCCCGACCCGGTCGCGCTCACCACCTTCGCCGCCGCGCTCTCCGCCTTCCTCCTGCTGCTCGTCGGCCCCACCCTGCACCTGCGGGTGTGGTCCTACGGCGCCCTCGCCGCGGTGCTCGTGGCCGCCACCGCCGCGCACGTCCGCCGGCTGCGCGCCCCCGGCCGTACGGGCATGGTGCCCGCGGACTTCGCCGTCCGCCCGGCCCAGCGCAACGCGGGCCTGGTCACCATCGGCGCGGCCGTGACGCTCTACGCGTCGGTGACCCTGCTGCCGCTCGCCCTCACCGCGTCCGGCAGCGCCGGAAGCGACACCGCGGGCCTCCTCGTCGCCCCCGGCGCCCTGGGCTGGGTCGTGGGCTCGGCGCTGACGGCCCGGCTGCTGCAGCAGCGCTCCGCCCGGACGACGGCGATCGGCGGCACGTTCCTGCTGGCGCTCGGCAGCGCAGTCCTGGCCCTCTTCCCCGGTACGTCAGTCGCCGGCGCCGCCGTCGCCGAGCTGCTGATCGGCGTGGGGACGGGCCTGGTGACCTCGACCGCCCTGGTGCACGTCCAGAACGCGGCCCCGGCCCGCCTGATGGGCACGCACACCTCCACGGTCACGCTCCTGCGCAATCTCGGCGCCGCCATCGGCGTCAACCTCCTGGCCACCGTGCAGACCACCGCCGCCCGCAGCCTCGGCGGCCCGCACGCGGACACCGACGCCTACCGCATCGCCTTCGCCGTCCTCACCGCCCTCGCCCTGCTGACGGCCCTGGCCGCGGCCCGGCTGCGGCAGACGCGCACAGCGGACTGACGCGTACGGATTGCCCTGCACGCGCATCTTGCCCTGCACAGCGCATCGAGCCCTGCACAGCGCATCGAGCAGACCGGTCATGCCCCCGCAGGGAGCCGAGCACCAAGGCTCCCGGGCGGGGGCGGCACGCTTCCGGCGGAAAAACCGTCCACCAGGGCAAGTGCCCTTTCACCGAAGGAACCCGCCATGACCTCACGGCCCCGCAGTCTCCTCACCCTCACCACCCCCGACAGCACCCTCCGCCGCGCGGCCGCCATCACGGCGGCCCGGCTCGCGGTGCTGCTGCCGCCCGGCTGGTACGCGGACCTGCACCTCACCGGGGACGGGGACATCCACGTGCGGCCCGCCGGACCGGGCGGGGCCGGGGACGAGGCACTGGCCGGCATGCTCGACCACCCGGCCCTGCAGGGCTGGCGGCTCGCTCAGGACGCGGCGGCGGCGCCCTGCCCGGCATGCCCCGCCTCGTAGCCCGGCTGCGGCCCCGTAGCGCGGCCGCGGCCTCGTCAGTCCAGCCGCGGCCTCGTAGCCCGGCTGCGGCCAGCCCGGCCGCCGGGGCGCGGGCTCAGATCCAGCCCCGCTCCTTCGCCTGGACGGCGGCCTGGAAGCGGCTGCTGGCGTCCAGCTGACCCAGCACGTTGGCCACGTACCGCTGGAACGTGCGCAGGGAGACACCCAGTTCGCGCGCCGCGACCTCGTCCTTGTCGACCCGCGAGAGCACGTCCAGCACCTGCTTGTCGAGCTCGGACAGCGGGTTCTCGTCGCCGCCGTCCACGGAGGAGATGTCCACGGCCGACTGCCAGGTGTGCTCGAAGAGGTCCACGATGCTGGTCACCAGCCCCGGTTGGCGTACGACGACGGCGCCGCGCCGGTTCTCCCCCGGGTCGAGCGGGACCACGGCCTGGCTCCGGTCGTAGACGACCATCCGCTGAACCGGTTCCTCGACGCAGCGGACCTGCGCCCCCGCCGAACCGAGCTCTTCCAGGTAGGCCCTGGTCAGGGTGTCCTGCAGGGCCTCGCGGACGACGATCATCCGGAAGGTCAGGCCGCGGCGCAGGCAGCGCATGTCGAGGGGACGGGCCGCCTCGATGTTCTTGACCCGCCAGGGCGAGCTGGGGTGGATCGCCATGACCTCGCGGTACGCGAAGAAGGCCAGCTCGTCGAGCCGCTCCCAGATCTCCCGGCCGCCGGTGACGTGCTCGATGTCCGCCGCCGGGGCCCGCACCCCCTGCCGGAACTCCTGCCCCAGCTCGGAGACCGCCGATCTGGCCGCGTCCACCTGCTGCATCCGCGCCCGCAGGCCGGCCAGGGCGTCCTCGATGAGCCGCTCGACGCCGATGGCGGGGTCGACCGCCGTGACCCCGCCGTCGCGGGTGTGCACCAGCCCCAGGCGGGCCAGCCGCTCCAGGGCGGGACAGACGTCCGATCCGGCCAGCCCCAGCGCCGCGCAGAGCTCCTCGACGGTTCCCTTCTCCCCCTTCAACAGGAACCGATAAATCAGCTCTTCTTCCTCAGTGACTCCCAAACACCCCAGGAGCACTTCATCCCCCCACTTCTCGGCAGCTCCTTACGATCAGGACCAATGGCCGATACTGGCACGCCTTTCCAGCCAAATGATCAAGCGGGGGAACGTTTGACCCTTGTTTTACTGCGGACAGGTTTGGCCTTCACCTGCGGCGGAGCCGGACGGGCGCGCTCGGGGGCGTAGGGCTCGGCGCAGGGCTCGGCGCAGGCGCGGCGCAGGGCTCTATTCGGCCACCGCTTCGATGATCGAGGCGAAGGTCTCCGTGGCGATGACCCGGCTCACCCGGAACCCCGCCTCTCCGAGCAGCGCGCGGAACTCCTCCTCCGTACGCTCCCGGCCCCTCAGACAGGCCAGCATGATGAGGTCCAGCCCCTTGGCGAAGTGCGGGTCGTTGCCCGGCGGCAGGACCGCGTCCACCGCCAGCAGCGTGCCGCCGGGGGCGATCGCGGCGCGGATCGCGCGCAGGATGCGCAGGCAGTCCTCGTCGTTCCAGTCGTGCAGGATGTGCTTCAGCAGGTAGACGTCGCCGCCGGGCGTCACGGCCTCGAAGAAGCTCCCGGCGTCCGTGCGCCAGCGGCCCGCGGTCTCCTTGACGTCCAAGAGGTGCGCGGCGACGGTCTGTTCCTGGTCGAACAGGACGCCCGACAGCCCGGGGTTGCGGGTGAGCACGGCACGCAGGAGGCCGCCCCGGCCGCCGCCGACGTCCACGACCGTGCCGGTGGCCGGAAACGCATACGTCTCGGCGACGACCTCGTCCTCGGGGCCGGACATGGCGGCCATGCCCGTGTCGAACCGGGCCTGCGCCTGCGCGTCCGTGTGCAGGTAGTCGAAGAACGGCATGCCGTACGCCGCGTCGAACGGCGCCTCGCCCGTCCGCAGGGCGTCCTCGAAGCCCGCGGCCGAGCGCCGGAAGACCTCCTCGGTGAGCCAGATCATCCCGCTGTGCGCCGAGCCGGGCACGTCCGTACGGAGCAGCTCGGCGGCCGGGGTGAGGCCGAAGGCGCCGTCCCCGTCCTCCTGGAAGATGCCGCGCGTGGCCAGCAGCCGCAGTAACCGGCGCAGCGTCGGCCCGTGCAGGCCCGCGCGGCGGGCGAGCTCGTCGGGCTGCAGCGGGCCGCCGGCGAGGTGGTCGGCGACGCGGTGGACGGTCACGGCGCGCAGCGCGGAGGCTTGGAAGAGGCCGAAGGCGACCTCGCTCAACTGGGCTGCCAGAGCAAGGTGATGTGCGCCGGTGCTGGGAGTGGCATCCATGTCTTCATCCCCTCGTGTAGGTCTGCCTTGCAGGCTACGAAGGGAAGGAGGACAGGAACGTCTCATCCTCAACTATGGCCGAAGTGCGCTGCGTACAGCGCACATCGGAACGTCAGCGTTTCGGCGCTTCGGCGCTTCGGCGCGTCGGCGCTTCGGCATTTCGGGTGCCGGGCGGACCCTCAGGCGCCGCGCAGGCCCAGCGGACCCGCGATCTCCGCCTCCATGACGCGGCCCGCCTCCTCGGCGAGCTGCTCCTCCGTGGCCGCGGAGTCCGTGTCGAGGTCGCCCAGCTCGTCCAGCGGCTGGTCCAGGCGGACGTGGGCCACCAGGGACTGCAGGGCGCGGAGGGAGGCCGAGGCCGTCGGGCCCCAGTTGGACAGGTAGGAGAACTGCCACCACCACAGGGCCTCGCTGACCCGGCCGTCGCGGTAGTGGGCCATGCCGTGCCGCAGGTCGGTGATGATGTCGGCCAGGTCGTCGGAGATCCGGCAGGCGACGGGGGCGGAGCGCGGCACGTACGGGTCGAAGACCTCCGAGTAGACGTCCACGGGGTCGAGGAGGCGCGCGAAGCGCTCCCGCAGCTCGTCGACGTCCGGCTCGGGGCCCACGTCGGGCTCGTACCGCTCGTCGGGGAGGAAGTCCTCGTGCGCACCGAGCCTGCCGCCGGTGAGGAGCAGCTGGGAGACCTCCAGCAGCAGGAAGGGAACGGCACTGTCGGGCTCATCGCCGCGCGACACCTCGGCGACGGCGACGATGAAGCTCTCGATGGAGTCCGCGACCGAGACCGCGAAGTCGTCGGGGTCGCGCTTGGCGTCGTGCAGCGTTGCGTCAGACATCGAGAAGTCGTCTCCCTTCGAAGGCACGCCCGAGCGTGACCTCGTCGGCGTATTCAAGGTCTCCCCCTACGGGGAGGCCGCTGGCCAGCCGCGTGACCTTGAGCCCCATGGGCTTCACCATGCGGGCGAGGTACGTGGCGGTGGCCTCACCTTCCAGATTGGGGTCGGTGGCCAGAATCAGCTCGGTGACGGTGCCGTCCGCGAGCCGGGCGAGCAGCTCGCGGATGCGCAGATCGTCGGGACCGATGCCCTCGATGGGGCTGATCGCCCCGCCGAGCACGTGGTAGCGGCCGCGGAACTCTCTCGTCCGCTCGATGGCGACGACGTCCTTGGACTCCTCCACGACGCAGATCACCGAGGCGTCGCGGCGCGGGTCCTGGCAGACCCGGCACCGCTCCTCCTGGGCGACGTTGCCGCAGACCGCGCAGAAGCGGACCTTGGCCTTGACCTCGGTCAGGGCGTGGGCGAGCCGGCGGACGTCGGCCGGCTCGGCCTGGAGGATGTGGAAGGCGATCCGCTGCGCGCTCTTGGGACCGACGCCGGGCAGCCTGCCCAACTCGTCGATGAGGTCCTGGACCACGCCTTCATACACGGATCGAATGCTCCTTCTCGGGCTTCTTCAGTTCGGTCTTCGTCAGCTCGGTCTTGTTCGGCTGCGGCGGGTGCGGCGGGCCGCCGTCGGATGCGGCGGAGCCGCCGGGGCCGCCAGGGCCGCCGTCAGAACGGCAGGCCCGGGATGCCGCTGCCGCCGCCCAGGCCCTGGGCGAGCGGGCCGAGCTTCTGCTGCTGCAGCTGCTGCGCGGCGGCGTTGGCGTCACGGACGGCGGCGACGACGAGGTCGGCGAGGGTCTCGGTGTCCTCGGGGTCGACGGCCTTGGGGTCGATCACCAGGGACTGGAGCTCGCCGGCACCGGTGACCGTGGCCTTGACCAGGCCGCCGCCCGAAGAGCCCTCCACGGGCGTACGGGCGAGCTCTTCCTGCGCCGCGGCGAGATCCTGCTGCATCTTCTGCGCCTGCTGGAGGAGCTGCTGCATGTTGGGCTGGCCACCACCGGGAATCACGGGTTCGCTCCTGGCTCTCGACGACGTTTGTCTCGGTAGCCCGAGCCTACGTGGTCGCCGCCTCCGGCGCCCCATGCCGGGCGAAGAAGAACGGGGGGCGCCCGGGGGCGCATGTGGCGCACCCGGGAATTCCCGCACCGCTCGCTCTGCCTGCTCTACCGCTCGATTTGTGCTGCCGGCGCTGCCGCTCTACTCGTTCGCGATCTCTTCGATGACCGTCGCGCCCAGCTCGCGGACGATCAGGTCGTGGCCGGTCAGAGCCGTCTCGTCGAGGTCGGGATCGTCCTCGGCGGGCATGTCGTCCTCGGGGGCGACGGGCGGGGGCTCGGGCTCGCGGTACGCCTGGGCGGCCGGGGGCGGCGGGGGCGTGGGCGAGGCGGGCGCCTGGGGCTGGTGGGACTGCGGCTGCTGCGGGGCGGCCGGGGCGAGAGCCGCGGCGGGCCGGGCGGCGGGGGCCGCCGCTGAGGGGGCGTAGCCGCTGCCACTGCCGCCGCCGAAACCGCTTCCTCCACCGAAGCCACCGCTGCCGCCGCCGTAGCCGCCTGCGGGCGCGCCGGGGCCGGTGCCGCCCGCACCGCCGCCGCCTCCCCCGCCGACGACCAGCTCGATCTTCCACTGGACCTGGCCCTGGTAGACGTCGCCGATCGCCTGGCGCAGGACGTCCTCACTGCCGCTGTTGGCGAAGCTGTCGCGCGCGCCGGCGTTGGCGAAGCCGACCTGGACGGTGGTGCCGTCGAAGCCGACGACCTCGGCGTTCTGGCTCAGGACGATCCAGGTGAAGCGGCGGCGGTTCTTGACCGCGTCCAGGATGGCGGGCCACATCTGGCGGACCTGGGTGGGGTCGCCGACGGCCCCGGCCCCGGAGCCGGACCCGGCCCCGCCGAAGGCGGCCGGGGCGGGGGCTGCGGGTGCGGCGGGTGCGGGAGCGGCGGGGACCGGGGCGGCCGGGCCGCTGCCCGGGGCCGCGGCGGTCGGCCAGGCGCCGGGGCGGGAGCCGGCGGGGGCCTGGCTCGCGGGCGCGCCCTGGGCAGGTGCGCCCTGGCCGGGCGCGGCGGCGGTCGGCCACGCACCGGCGGGGCGTGCGGCGGGGGCTTCCGGGGCGGGGGCCTGAGGCGCCTGCGGGGCCGGGGGTGCCTGGTGCGCCGAGGGTGCTTGGTGCGCCGAGGATGCCTGGTGCGCCGGGGCCGGAGGGGCCGCCGGGGCAGGCTGGGGAACCGGGGCGGCAGTGACCGCCGGGGCGGGGGCGGCAGCGGGTGCAGGAGCCCCGGAGACCGCCGCGCGGGCGGCGGCCGGACCCGACAGCCCGGGGACGGGCGCGGGCTGCCCGTACGCCTGGTCAGGGGCGTGCGCGCCGGGACCCGGCACGTAGCCCGCGGCGGGCGCCATGGGAGCCGTCACGAGCGCGGCCGCGCCACGCTCCAGCTTGTCGAGCCGGGCCCGTACGGACCGCTCGTCGTCGTACGCGGCGGGCAGCAGCACGCGAGCACAGATCAGCTCCAGCTGCAGGCGCGGCGAGGTCGCCCCGCGCATCTCGGTCAGGCCCTCGTTGACCAGGTCGGCGGCGCGGCTGAGCTCGCCCGGGCCGAAGACGCCGGCCTGGGCCTGCATGCGCTCGACGAGGTCGGCCGGGGCGTCCAGGAGGCCCTTCTCGACCGCGTCGGGCACGGCGGCGAGGATCACGAGGTCGCGCAGGCGCTCGAGGAGGTCGGCCACGAAGCGGCGGGGGTCGTTGCCGCCCTCGATGACGCGGTCCACGACCTCGAAGGCCGCGGCGCCGTCGTTCGCCGCGAAGGCGTCGACGACGGCGTCGAGCAGCGAGCCGTCCGTGTAGCCCAGGAGGGACGTCGCCATGGCGTATGTCACACCGTCCTCGGCGGCGCCGGCGAGGAGCTGGTCCATCACGGACATGGAGTCACGCACGGAACCGGCACCGGCGCGGACGACGAGCGGCAGCACGCCGTCCTCGACGGGGATCTTCTCCTGCTCGCAGACCTCGCCCAGGTAGTCACGCAGCGTGCCGGGCGGGACGAGCCGGAACGGGTAGTGGTGCGTACGCGACCGGATGGTGCCGATGACCTTCTCGGGCTCCGTGGTCGCGAAGATGAACTTCAGGTGCTCCGGCGGCTCCTCGACCACCTTCAGCAGGGCGTTGAAGCCCGCCGAGGTGACCATGTGGGCCTCGTCGATGATGTAGATCTTGTAGCGGCTGGAGGCGGGCCCGAAGAAGGCCTTCTCCCGCAGCTCACGGGCGTCGTCCACACCACCGTGGGAGGCGGCGTCGATCTCGATCACGTCGATCGAACCGCGCCCGTTGCGCGCGAGGTCCTGGCACGACTGGCACTCCCCGCACGGGGTGGGCGTCGGCCCCTGCTCGCAGTTCAGACAGCGGGCGAGGATGCGCGCGCTCGTCGTCTTGCCGCAGCCGCGTGGTCCGCTGAACAGATACGCGTGATTGACCCTGTTGTTCCGCAGCGCCTGCTGCAACGGGGTGGTGACATGCTCCTGCCCGATGACCTCGGCGAAGGACTCGGGGCGGTAACGGCGGTAGAGCGCGAGGGACGACACACGTACGACGATATCGGGCCGCACTGACAAGTGGTCTCGATCACATCTGCAGACCCCCGCGGACCCCGCCGCGACGCCCCGCACGGACCGCGGCGCACCCCCGGGAAACACAAGGGCCCCCCACGCACCCGCCAGAGCCCACTTACCCTTGCTGCCTTCCGGCCCTGGGGGAGTTCGGTGAGATAGCGCCACGTGAGGGGCTTGTCCCCCAGCCTAGCGGATCCCGGGCAGTGCCCGTGCCCGCTCCCCCACCCCGGGAGAAGGCGTTCGCGAGCACCCCTCGGAGTCTTGTATTGTTTGCCGCGGAGGATTCGCCTAGAGGCCTAGGGCGCACGCTTGGAAAGCGTGTTGGGGGCAACCCCTCACGAGTTCGAATCTCGTATCCTCCGCCTGTTCAGAGGGCCGGACCGCATCAGCGGTCCGGCCCTCTGGCGTTTCTCCGTTTCTCCGTTTCTCCGTGCGTCTCAGTTTCCGCCTCAGCCGGATTCCGCGGGGCCGGGACGGATGAAGGCCCCGGCCGGTTTCCCCGGCCGGGGCCTTCATCGTTCCGTCAGGGGCGGCTTCGCCTCGGCGCTCCGGTGGTCGCCGGGGCGGCGTCGGCTATCCGCGGTCCGCGCGCGGCTCGGCAGGGGCGGTGGCCGGGGGCGTTCCGGGTTTCGTGTGGAGGATTGCGCGGGCCTGCTCCGCGGCGCGGGAGGTGCTCTCGGAGACGAAGTCGAGGAAGCGGGCGATGCCCTCGAGGCGGTTGGCGGCCGGAGTGTCGGAGCCGAGGACGCCGACGCCCTGCCGTGCGATCTCGACGACCTGGGCGATGGACCGGGCGGCGGCCACCATCGACTGGTACCAGACGTCGTCGTCGACGACGTAGCGCTCGCGGCGGCGTTCGTCGCGTTCCCTGCGGACGAAGGCCTGGCCCTCGAGGAACGCGATCGCCTTGGAGATGGACGCCGGGCTGACCTGGAGGCGCTGGACGAGTTCGGACGCGGTGAGGCTGCCGGTGTCGGTGAGGGTGAGGCAGGCCATCACCCGGGAACACATCGCGGGCATGCCCGAGCCCATGAGGACGGTGGTGAACGTCTCCTCGTACTCGCGCACGGCCTCGGCATCGCGCCCGTGGGGCTGCGGGGGCGCCTCCGCGCCTCGGGGTGCCGGCCGCTTGCGCCGCTGGGCACGGCGTTCGGTGGCGCGGTGGGCCAGCTCGGCGCGGTAGGCGGTGGGGCCGCCGTTGCGCATCACCTCACGCGTGACCGTCGAGGTCGGGCGGTCGAGGCGTCTGGCGATCTCCGCGTAGGCGAGGCCGTCGGCCAGTCCCAGCGCGATCTGCTGACGTTCCTGCTGGGTGAGTCTGCCTCCCGGCATCGCGGCCTCCTCCGTGCGTAACCCTTCGGTGCCGCCAGCATAGCGTTCACCTTCACTTCATTGCAATGATTCATGCCCACCGTTGCATTACTCGTCAAGATCGTTGCAATGATTGCAGGGCCTTGACCTGCACAGATGCAGATTCTGCGCAACGATGGCGTTGCTTGGCCCGTAAAGGCAACGTAGCTTTTCTCTCGTCGGAAACAACGACGAAGCAAACGAAGCAAACGAAGCAAAGGAAAAACATCATGCAGAAGTTCGCCACCGCCGCCCCGGTCTCCGCCGCCCTCGACATCCCCGCGGGTCTCATCCGGTTCATCGCCGCCGACCGGGCCGACACCACCGTCGAGGTCCTGCCCGCGGACGCCTCCAAGAGCCGCGACGTGAAGGCGGCGGAGCAGATCACGGTCGCCTACGCCGACGGCGTCCTGCGGATCGAGGCCGCGCCGGCGAAGAACCGGGTCCTCGGCAACTCCGGCTCCGTCGAGGTGACCGTCCAGCTGCCCGCCGGCTCCCACGTCGAGGCGAAGGCGGCCCTCGCCGAACTCCGCGGCGTCGGACGGCTCGGCGACGTCGTCTTCGAGGCCGCGCAGGCCTCGGTCAAGCTCGACGAGACCGCGAGCGCCCGCCTCACCCTCCAGGCCGGCGACATCACGGTCGGCCGCTTGGGCGGCCCCGCGCAGATCAACACGCAGAAGGGTGACCTGAGCATCACCGAGGCCCTGCACGGCGAGGTCACGCTGCGCACCGAGTACGGCGACATCTCCGTCGGCGCCGCCCGCGGAACCTCGGCCTCCCTGGACGCTGGCACCACCTACGGCCGCATCCACAACGCCCTCGAGAACACCGGCAACGCCGACGCCCGGCTCGACATCCACGCCACCACCGCCTACGGCAACATCACCGCCCGCAGCCTCTGACCCCGCGGCCGCCGATCCCGCGGCCGCCGATCCCGCACCCTCTGCCCTCATCGCCCTCTGACCCGCAGTCCTTGAGCCGCAGCCCCCGAGGAGCCGCACCATGACGAACACGACCCGCAAGATCACCGAAGCCCGCGACGCCGCCGGGGCGGCCCGCCCGGAGCTGCAGAAGGCCATCGAGGAGATCGTCGATTCCGGTTTCACCGGGGTGCACGTGCGCGTGCACGACGAGCAGGGCCAGTGGGTCGGCAGCGCCGGAGTGGGAAGGCTGGGTGAGAGCGCCGCGCCGCCGGTCGACGGGCGGATCCGGATCGGCAGCAACACCAAGACCTTCACCGCGACCCTGGTGCTGCAGCTGGTGGCCGAAGGCAGGATCCGGCTGGATGATTCGGTGGCCGGCCACCTGCCGGAATTCGGGCTGGACCGGCGGATCACGGTACGGATGCTGCTGCAGCACACCAGCGGGGTGTTCAACTTCACCGGCGAGTACTACGACGACGGGACGGTCGCGCCCGGGATCCCCTGGCAGGGCCGGGAGTGGGTGGACAACCGGTTCAAGACGTACCGGCCGGAGGAGCTCGTACGGCTGGCGCTGTCCAAGCCGGCGCGGTTCGAGCCGGGGACGGACTGGAGCTATTCCAACACCAACTACGTGCTGGCCAGGCTGCTGATCGAGAAGGCCACCGGCGGCTCGCTCGCCGAGGAGATGCAGCGGCTGATCCTGGGGCCGCTCGGGCTGTCGGGCACCCTGACGCCGGACACCCGGGAGGAGATCCCGGAACCGCACGCCCACGCCTACTACCGTTACGAGGACGCCGGCAGGGAGAAGACCGTCGACGTCACCCGCCAGAACCCCTCCTGGATCTCCAGCGGCGGCGACATGATCTCGACCACCCAGGACCTCCACACGTTCATCTCCGCGCTCCTGGGCGGCAGGCTCCTGCCGGCCCCGCTGCTGGCCGAGATGTGCACCCCGCATCCCAAGTCGGGCTACGGCCTCGGGCTGTTCGTACAGGACACGGACTGCGGCGGCACCGTCATCACCCACAACGGCGGCATCGCGGGCCACGCGGCGCTGATGTACAGCACCCCCGACGGCAGCAAGACCCTGACCGCCACGCTGAACTACGTGGACGACGCCGCGATGTCCCTGGCCGAGCCGTTCCAGAAGGCGACGCAGAGGCTCGTCCAGGACGTGTTCTGCGGGGGACAGGCCGAGCCGGCCGACAAGGCGGCCGAGCCGGCTCGGCTGACGGGCTGAGCACTGAACGCCCGGCGCGCAGGCCGCGCCGCCGACCGCCCGGCAGGGCGGCAGGGCGGCAGGGCGGATGAGGGCCCCGACCGGATGCCGGTCGGGGCCCTTGTTGTTGCGCCGTCACGCCGTTGCCCGTTCGGATCCGTACGTCGGCGACGGTCAGGGACCGTCACGCCGTGGCCGGCGAACCCTTCGAACCCTTCGAACCCTTCAGTCCCCCGCGCCGCGCAGCCGGGCCTCCAGGCCGTCCAGGAGGGACCGGAGGCCGAAGTCGAAGGTGTCGTCCGGAGCTTCGGCGTACTCGGCGGACTCGATGCGGGTGCGCAGACGCGGGAACCGGGAAGCGGTCTCGGCGGCCTCCTTCATCGTGGCGGCGAACACCTCCTCCGCATCGCCGCCGTCGCGCTCGATCCGCCGGGTCAGCGCCGCCGCGGCGGCCGCACCGGAGGCGTTGCCGAGAACGTAGGTGAAAACGGCGGCGGCGGCCAGGTCGGCCTGCGGGCCCACGAACCCCGCCTTCTCGTACACGGCGAGGTTGTGGTCGTCGTGGCGCGCCTTGCCGGCGCCGTGGAAGAGGTGGGTCGCGAAGGCCTGTACGAGCCAGGGGTGGCGGACGAACATCGCGTACAGGTCGCCGGCCATGGCGGTGGCCGCGGCGCGCCAGTCGACCGCGTCGAGGTCCGGCAGCCGGATCTCGCCCCAGACCTGGTCGCCGGCGAGCGTGACGAGGTTGTCCTTGTTCTTGACGTGCCAGTAGACGGCGGTGGCGGCCGAGCCCAGGCGCTGGCCGAGGCTGCGCATGTTGAGCCCTTCCAGCCCGTCCGCGTCGAGCAGCTCGACGGCGGTCGTGACGATCTGTTCCCGGGTCAGTGTCTCGCGTGGCATGCGCTCACGATAGGTCCCGGGAGCCGACTTGCACAAAGTTCAGGTGAGCACTTGCACAGTGTTCAAGTTCGGGGCTAGAGTCCTCGACATCAAGAACTTGCACTTAGTTCAAGTCGGGGGGGCGGGAGCCCACCCCGCCCGCTCCGAGAAGAAGGAACCGCCCTCATGAACACGCTCGCCGCCGTCGCCCAGATCCTCGTCGCCGCTGCCTTCGCGAGCATTCCGCTCCTGCGTCACCGCTTCGGCGCCGCCGCCAGGAACGCCGCCGTCGCCGAGCTGCAGCGGCAGGGCGTCCGCCCGGCCGTCCTGGAGGAGAACAAGCTGCGCTTCGACGCGAGCGGTCACGAGTGGTGGGCGCCCGGCGGCTTCGCCGCGGCCATGGTCGCCGCCGCCGTGCTCAACCTGGCCGGGAGCTCCTGGGGCACCACCCTCACCTGGGTCTTCTCCTCCATCGCGCTCCTCGCGAACATCGCCATCCTGCAGAGCCAGCTCGGCGCCGTGAAGTCCGTCCGGGCCGCGTTCCGGCGCAAGGGCGACCCCGAGCTGCTGCGGGTCGACGTCCCCGCCTTCCTCAAGGCCGCCGAGGGCGCCTTCCCCGCCTGGACCCGGGTCCTGCAGAACGTCCGCCACACCGTGGTCTTCGCCGGCTCCGCCCTCGCGCTGACCGCCGCGGCCCTTGTCTGACACCGCTGACGCGCCCGATGCCCCAACGCTCCCGACGCCCCTGACGCGGGTGAAGCCGCTGACGCCACTGACGCCGCTGACGCCGCTGACGCCGCCCGCACCGTAAGAACACAAAGACGGCACCGCGTTCCCCGACGATGCTCCGCCGACTCACCACCCCTGCCGGTAGATTCATGGATGGCGACCGGAGGGGGTCACCCTGCTGAATTCCGGCCACCGCTCCTAGACTTGAGCAGTTGCTTGAGCATTGCTCGACCAGTTACTTGAGCAGGGCTCGGCCAGGAACTTCACCCGCGGGCAAGCCACTGACGCGCGTGACGTCGCAAGAGCACCGCGCAGACGCCGGGGCGACACCGGGACGACGCCGGGGGAGACGATCGCTGTGGGGCCGAATCGAGGGCAGGTACGGGCACTCTCGCCCGAGGGCCACTTACGGGGAGCCGGCATCCTGGTGGCGCCGCGCACCCCGGACGGAGCCGCGCTGCACGTCCTGACCTGCGCCCATGTCGTCCTCAGCGCGTCCGGCACCCCTCCTCCAGGCGAACCGGGCGAACTCAACGTCGACTTCCACGGCCGCAACTGGTCGGCCAAGGCCCGCCCCGTGCCCGGCGGCTGGGCGCCACCGCCGCCCCTCGGCCAGTCCCCTCCCGGCACGTCCCTCTCCGGCAGCGCCGACCTCGCCGTCCTCGCGCTCGCCCCCGGGCACCCCCGCCTCCCCCGGGACTGCGGCCCGCTCCCCCTCGCACCCTGCGGCACCCCGGACGGCCGACGGGTGTCCGTCATCGGCTATCCGCGCGGCGCACCGGCCGGGCTGATCGCGACCGCCGTGCTGACGGGCGGCGGCGGTCCGTGCCCGGACTGGCTGCAGCTCGACGCGCTCCGTACGACGGGCGCCGTCGTGGAGCGCGGATTCAGCGGCGCGGCGGTGTGGGATCCGGACCGGGGCCGGGTCATCGGCCTCGTCACGGCGGCCCACACCGACCGTACGGTCAAGGCCGCCTGGATGCTGCCGGTGGAGGCCGCCGTCCGCCTCTGGCCGCCGCTCGCCGGCGCCGTCAGCGACCGGCCCGGCACCGCCCCCCGCCGGTGCACTCCCCCGCCGCCGGAGCAGCGCTACGAGCTCGCGGACGCCCTCCTCGACGTCCCGGAGATCGGTTACGACTCCGGCCGCTCGCTCCGTGCGGAGCTCCCGCCGCCGTTGCGCCGCGGCATCCGCGAGCACCCCTTCCCCCGCCAGCAGCTGGCGGCGGTCGTCCAGGCCTGCATGGACCGGGAGGGCGGCTGCCCGGCGCTCCGCGCGGCCGTACGGACCGTGTGCGGGGACTCGGTCTCGGCGCGCCACGCCACCGACGTCCTCGGCCGCATCTGCTGCGCCGCCTCACCCGACGGAACCGGCACCGGCGAGGAGGGAACGGGGGACCGTGCATGACCCGTACGAGGGCCCGGGGAACGGCGCCCGCCCTGAGCCGCCGAGGTATCTGGTCGACGCGGTGATGGAGGTCGGCTGCGTCACCGACGACGCGACGCTGCACGACCTCGTCCTCCGGTTCGGCCGCACGGCCCGCTCCGCGCCGGACGGCACGGCCGGGACGAACCGGCGCAGCCTCGTCGTCCAGCTGATGCAGGACCTGTGCGACGGGCCGACGGGGCTCGCCCCCCTGGTGAAGAGCCTGGAGGTGCGCGAGGGCAACTCGGTCGCCATCCGCAAGCTGCGCGTGGCCACCGCGCTGTGGGAGGTGGAGCTGCTGAGCGACGAGGAGTGGGCCGAGCTCTTCCGGCTGCTGGACGGCGTGTGCATCCCCGATCTGCACCGCCGGTACTCGGACTTCCTGCACGCCCTGCGCCTGCCCACGGCGCCCGGTCACTGCACCGAGCCGTGGACGGTCTTCCTGCACGCGGCGACGCTCAACGCCCGCCCGGGGGAGGCCCTGCCCTGCTTCCAGGTCCTGCAGCAGCTGCTGGCCCTCGGGGCGGAGGGCCAGGCCCAGCTGAGAATCGTCGCCTGGGCCCACGACCACGACCCGCACCCCCCTGATCACAACAGCCACAGCCACGATCGCAGCCACAACCACGATCAGGACTACGGCCCCGACCCGCGTCCCGGCCCCGTCCCCCCTCTTCCCCCGGTCCTCCCCGTTCTCCCGCCTCTCCCTCTCCCTTCCTCTCTCCCTCCCCCTCTCCCCGGCGTCTGGGACCCCCCGGACTATCTGATCGTCCGTATCCGTCCGCTGCTCGCCCCCGAGCCCGGGTGTGACGTGCTGCTGTCGCACTGGCGGCGGGCGTTCCCGGACGACCAGCTCCGCGGCAAGGACTGCCGGATCGAACGCTGGCAGGCCGAGCAGGAGGTGCGGCGGCTGATCCGCCAGGCCGAGAGCGACTGGGCGTACCTGCGGTCCGATCTGGCGGTCGAGTTCATGCTGCCGCGCAGCCTGCTGCACCTGCAGGTGGAACGGTGGCGGAAGGCGTCGTTTCAGGGGGCGGCGGGCGTGCTGGGCGAGGACCACCAGGTCGTCGTCCGCAGCCTCGACCGGTTCACCCGGCGCGATCTGCACGGGCGTTGGGGACAACGGTGGGAGGCCTTCGTGGACGGTACGGCCGGGCGGGTGCACTGGTTTGCGGAGGACGGCAGGCGGCATCTGTACTCCGACCCTCCGCCCGCCGTGGTGGTGCTGAGCAGCCCGCCGGCAGGCGCTCAGGGCGCGGACGGCGCGCGCGGTCGTCCGGACGAGCTCGCGGAGGCGCTGCGGGTGGGGGTGCCCGTGGTGCTGTGGGACCGGCGGGGCGGCGGCGACCCGTCCTTCCGCGCGGCGCTGCGCACGCTGCTCGACGGCCGCGACCTGCGCGGCCTGCCCGGTCTGGTCAAGGCATTGCGCATCGAGTCCGGCGATTGCGATCCTGAGGAGAAGGGGGAGGACACCGTTGCCGGCCGCGTAGGCCGCCACGTTGCTCTGCTGTGGGACGATCCCCGCCGGATGCCGGTCATGACCGCCGACGCTCCCACGGGCCCTCCCGTGGACGGTGAGGGGGTGAAGGGGGACGGTGACGCACCCTGACGACGACACGCCCGCGCCCCGGCCCGGCGGCTCGGCCCGGCCCGGCGACCCCGCCCGCGGCGGCCCGTCCCGTCCCGGCGATTCCACCCGGCCCGGCGATTTCACCCGCCCCGAGGCGTCCACCCCTCCCGACGAGTTCGCCCGCGCCCGCTGGTGGATCTACCGCGGCACCGGTGAGCGGCTGCACGACACCTCCCTCGCCGAGCTGCTGCCCCCTCCCCCGCCCTGGCGGCAGTTCACCGGGAGCCCGGTGCAGCCGCCCCCGACCACGGACGACGAGGAGGCCGTGCGCCGGCTCGGCGCGCACCCCCCGCTGCGCACGCTGTCCGCCTTCTCGCGCCGCGAGGCGGAGATGGTCAACGCCGCCCTGCTGCTGCGCCGCCCGCTGCTGGTCAGCGGACGGCCGGGCACCGGCAAGTCCAGCCTCGCCTACCGCATCAGCCGCGAGCTGCGCCTGGGCCGCGTCCTGCGCTGGCACATCACCAGCCGCACCACCCTCCAGCAGGGGCTGTACGAGTACGACGCGGTCGCCCGCGTCCAGGACACGGCGGCGGTGCACGCGGCGGCCGGCGGAGGCCCGGGCGCCGCGCTCGGCGCCGCACCCGGCACCACGCCCGGGACCCGCCCCCCGCAGCCGGCGGTCCAAGCCCCGCGGCCCTCGCAGCCGCCCCCGGCGACCTGGCAGCCCCAGGAACCCCATCAGCCCCAGCAACTCCAGCAATCCCAGCAGGACCTCGGCGACTACATTCAGCTCGGCCCGCTGGGCACGGCCCTCCTCCCTTACGCCGCACCGCGCGTCCTGCTGGTCGACGAGCTGGACAAGAGCGACCTCGACTTCACCACCGACCTGCTCGACGTCTTCGAGGAAGGCTCGTTCGCCATCCCGGAGCTGCTGCGGATCCGGCGCCGGCACCCGGTCGTCACGGTGTGGACCGACGACCCCGACGGCGAGGCCGCCGTCGCCGCGGGCCGGGTCACCTGCCGCGCCTTCCCCGTCGTCGTCATGACGACGAACGGCGAGCGCGAGTTCCCTCCCGCCTTCCTGCGCCGCTGCCTGGTGCTGCATGTGCCCGAGCCCAGCGCGAAGGACCTGATGGACGTGCTGGAGGCGCACTTCGGCGGGGCGGCCGCCGGGCAGTGGGGCAGCGCGCTGATCCAGCGGTTCCTCGACCGCAGCCGGGAGCGGGGCGGACTGTCCATCGACCAGCTCCTCAACTCCCTCTACCTGGCCGCCTCGCAGCGCACCACCGACCGCACCGAGGACCTGCTGGGCCTGGCCGAGGCCCTGTGGCACCGGCTCGACGGGAGCGGGCCCGGAATGGGGGCCTGATGGCCGGGCGCGTGCGCGGCCCGTCGTCACCGCGCTCCTGGCTGGAGCTGAGGGACGCGGTGTACCTGGCCGCATGTCAGGACGCCGCGGTGCCCGTACGCGACCAGCCGCCCGTACGCGACCAGCCGCTCGTACACGGCCAACCGCTTGCACGCGACCAGCTGTCCGGACAAGTCCCACTGCCCATCCCCAGCCCCTCTTCCATCCCCAGCCCCTCCTCCGCCCCCGGCTCCCCTTCCGCCCCCGGGCCCGAAGCCGGCCCCCACCCCCACCCGGACGCCGCCGACGCCTGGCCCGCCGCCCCGCCGCTCCCCGACAGCATCGCCCTGAGCCGTGCCCTCAGGCAGTTGCGCACCCACCACCCCGGCCCGGGCGGCCGGCGGCTGGACTCCCGCGCCCTCGCGGGTCACGCGGCGGCGGGGATGGTGCTCTGGCCGGGCGGCCACGCCGCCGGTACGCAGCGCCTCGCCCTGTCCCTGCTCGTGGACCGCGGCCCGACCATGGCCGTCTGGCAGGACACGGTGCGCCGGCTGCGGAAGCTGGTGGAGCAGACGGGCGCGTTCGGCTCCGTGAGGATGTCCCCTCTGAGCATGTCCCCGCTCGACACGGTCGGCGGGTCCACCGCCGCCCGCCGGCGCGGGGCCGCGTCCGCCGCGGGGCTGACCGGCCCGGGGCGGATCGTCCTCGTCCTCACCGACGGGGCCGCACCGGCCTGGCGCAACGGCGACGCGGCCGCCCGCCTGTGGTCCCTCGCGCAGGCCTCCCCCACGGCCGTGCTCAGCCTGGCGCCCCAGGAGCTGTGGGAGTTCACGCTGCCCAGCGCCGTCGGGGCGCGGCTGACCACGCGCGGGCCGGCGGTGGCCAACCGCTTCTACCGGGTGCGCGACATCAGCGACCCGTCGGCGGGCCTCGACGACGCGCCGACGCCCGGCGCCGTGCCCCCGGCGACCGCCCCGGTGCCCCTCCTGGAGCTCACCCCCGCCTCGCTGCGCGCCTGGGCGCACCTCGTCGCCTCGCCGGGCGGGCGGCACGACGTGGCCGTGCTGCTCGCGCAGGCCGGCGGCGACCTGGGGGCCCGCGCCCACCACGACCTGGTCCTCGATCTGACGGCGTCCCGGCCGGGGCGTCCCTACGAGGCCGTCCGGCACTTCCTGCGGAAGGCGTCCCCCGAGGCGTTCGCCCTGGCGCGCCGCCTCGCCGCCGCACCGCTCAACCTGCCCGTGATGCGGCTGATCCAGCGGGCGCTGCCCGGCGCGGAGGACTGGAACCTCGCCGAGATCGTGCTCTTCGGGCTGCTGGTCCGCACCGGTGCCCACGCCGATGCCGAGGATGCCGAGCGGGTCTCCTTCGACTTCGCGGCGGGTGTCCGGGAGGAGCTGCTGGCGCTCGGCACCCGGGCCGAGACGATGGGCGTGCTGCGTCTGGTCGCCGAGCGGCTCGGTCCGCGCCTGGCCTCGTCCGTTCCGGGCGGGGGCGCCCTGGTGGCCTGGCGGGCCGACGCGCCCGACCCGCCGGTGAACGACCGGACGCGTCCCTTCGTGGAGCCGCTGCAGAGCGCGCTGCTCGCCCTCTCGGGGCCCTACCATTCCCGTGCGGTCCGGCTGAGGTCCCTGCTGGGGACCGGGACTTCGCCGGACGACCGGCCATCGCCTCATCCGTCCACGGCGTCGTCCGCCGCCGCCGGGCCGGAACTCCCATCGTCGCGGGTCCAGGGAGGATCCATGTCCGCCGATGACCAACCCGTCCTTCCGTCCGAGCGACCGGAGATCACCGTGCCGCAGCGGCTCTGGGGCAACGTCCCCCAGCGGAACAGGAACTTCACGGGCCGCGAAGAGCTCCTGGAACGGCTGCACCAGCGTCTGTCGACGGGCGTCACCGCCGTCCTCCCCGAGGCCCTGCACGGCATGGGCGGGGTCGGGAAGTCCCAGATCGCCGTGGAGTACGTCTACCGGAACAGCAGGGAGTACCAGCTCATCTGGTGGATCCCCTCCGAACAGACCAACCAGATCGTGCAATCCCTGATCGAGCTGGGGGAACGCATGGGTCTGCAGGCGGGCGCGCGCCGCAGTGCGGTGCCCGTCGTCCTGGAGGCCCTGCGCGTCGGCGAGCCGTACGCGAACTGGCTCCTGATCTTCGACAACGCGGAGGATCCGCACCAGGTGAGGAAGTTCTTCCCGAACGACGGGCCCGGAAAGGTCATGGTCACGTCCCGCAACCCGCAATGGTCGAACCTGGCGAGCTCCCTGGAGGTGGACGTGTTCGTCCGCGAGGAGAGCGTCGCCCTGATCAAACGCCGCAGCCCCCAGATCTCCGACGCCGCCGCCGACCAGGTGGCCGACTCCCTCGGGGACCTGCCGCTCGCCGTCGAGCAGGCCGCCGTGTGGCTCGCCGAGACCGGCATGCCCGTGGACCAGTACCTGGACCTCTTCGAGTCGAAGTACGAGGAGCTGCTGAGGGTCGCCCCGCCGGCCGACTACCAGCTTCCCGTCGCGGCCGCCTGGAACCTGTCGCTGGACCGCCTCCGCGACGACCACCCCGCCGCCCTCCAGCTGCTGCAGGTCTGTGCGTTCTTCGCGCCCGAGCCGATCGACTGGTACTTCTTCTCCGCCGTGCGCGGCGTGGCCGCACCGCCCGCGCTGCGCGCCACCCTGGACGACCCCATCAAACTCGGCCGCGCCGTACGGGAGATCGGCCGCTATGCCCTCGCCCGGATCGACCACCGGAAGTCGACCATCCAGGTCCACCGCCTGGTGCAGCGGGTCCTCATCGAGCAGATGAACAGCGCGGAGCGCGCCGAGATGCGCCACTGCGCCCACCAGATCCTCGCCCACTCCGACCCCCGCAGCCCGCGCCGGTCCCGCGAGTGGCCCCGCTACTCGGCGCTCCTGCCCCACGTGCGGTCCTCGAGGATGCTGGAGTGCGAGGACCCGTGGGCGCGCGAACTCGTCCTCAACGAGGCCCGGTTCCTCGTCGCCCGCAGCGACTACAAGGACGCCCTGGACATGGCCGACGAGGCCGCCGACACGTGGCGGCGGCTGCTCGGGGACGACCACGAGCAGGTCATCAAGATGGACCAGGTCCGGGCCGAGAGCCTGCGCTGGCGCAGCCGCTACGGCGAGGCGTACGCGCTCCAGTCGGAGCTCGTCGAACGCTGCCACCGGGTGCTCGGCGAGCGCCACGAGGCCACCCTGCGCGCCCTGAGCTTCCTGGCGCTCCTCTTCCGCGCCCGCGGCGACTTCTACCGCGCGCGCGAAATGGACCAGCAGGCCTACGAGACCATGCTGCGCGAATTCGGCCCCGACGATCCGGGCACCCTGCAGGCCGCGTCCAACTACGGCGTCAGCCTCCGCCTCGCCGCCGACATGGAGGAGGTCCACCGGCTCGACGAGGACACCTACCAGCGCAGGGTCGAAGTGCTCGGCGACGACCACCAGCAGACGCTCACCAGCCTGCACTGCATCTGCATCAACCTCCAGGAGCTCGGCCGCTACCGGGAG
Source organism: Streptomyces telluris (assembly GCF_024519335.1). NCBI lineage: Bacteria > Bacillati > Actinomycetota > Actinomycetes > Kitasatosporales > Streptomycetaceae > Streptomyces > Streptomyces telluris. Next base: position 161,134 of record NZ_JANIID010000010.1, on the reverse strand, counting down.
GCCCTGGAGAAGCAGGAGGAGCTCCGGGCCAAGGTCGTCGCCATGCTCGGGGAGGACCACGCCCTCGCGACGTGGGTGGGCCGCGAACTCTCGGTGACCCGTCGCAAGCTCGGGGACCTCCACGGCGCGCTGGCGCTGTCCTCGCGGGCCCCCGAGGTCTTCCGGGCGAAGAACAAGGAGGACACCCTCGACATGGCGTGGGCGCAGCTGAACCACGCCACCGACCTGCGCCAGAGCGGCGACCTGACGGCCGCGGCCGAGCTCGGGCGGGAGGCCATGGCCCTGTGCCGCCGCCTCCTCGGCGACAGCCACCCTCACACGTACGCCACCGCCACGAACCTGTCCGTGACGCTGCGCCTGCTCGGCCGGATCGAGGAGGCGCGCTGCCTCGGCGAGAAGGCGGTGGACGGGCTGCGGAGCGCCCTCGGCCCGGACCACCTGCGCACGCTGCTCGCCCGGACGAACCTCGCCAGCGACCTCGCCGCGCTCGGCGAGATCCAGCAGGCCCACGACATGGGCGTCGAGCTGCTCGCCCGGAGCATCGCCGCCCGCGGCATGTGCCACCCGGAGACCCTGGCCATCCGGCTGAACCTCTCCTACGACATCAAGGGCCTCGGCCGGACCCGCAAGGCGCGGGAGATGTACGAGCTGGCCCTGGAGTCATTCCGGGAGGTGCTGGGGCCCGAGCACCAGGCCACGTTGGACGCGACCCGGTCGCTGCGCGCCAACTGCGACATCGACATGCTGAGCCTCTGACGCGGGCTGCTCCGGCGGCCGTGGCGACGGCTGTGGTGATGGTGGCGATGGTGCCGGTGTCGGTGTCGGTGGCAGGGGCGGTGGTGTCGGTGGCAGGGGCGGTGGCGTCGCGGCCGGCGCAGGGCCTTCCGTCTCCCCGGTGGTGCCCGAAGCGAGCCACTGCGCCAGTTCCTCGGGGCCCGGCAGGGCCGTCGCCCCGCCGCGCGCCAGGGCCGCGTGGAGCGCCAGCACCAGCTCCGGGCGCTCGACGAGCGCGCCCGGGGGCCCCTCCCCCGCCAGACCGAGGCCGATCCAGGCGGACGGGCACCCGGCGGGGGAGGCCGCACGGCCCTGCTCCGTCCTGCGGAAGCGCGCCAGTGCCTCGCCGGTGTCGCCGGCCACCAGGGCGGCGTCGGCCGGCGTGGCCCCGGCCGTCCGCCACGGGGAGTCCGCCCCGGCCAGGAGGCCCTCCCTCACCCGGTCGAAGGCCCTCCCGCCGCTGAGCCACAGCCGGGACAGCCAGGTACGGGCTCCGCCCCGCACCGCGGGGCGGGGCGCGGGGGCCGCCGTGGCTCCCGGGAGGCCGGCGGGCGGCGGGCGGCCCGCCAGCCAGCGCCGGGCGAGCGCCTCGGCGGCGCGGTCGTCGACGGTCAGGTGGGCGGCGCGCCAGGTGGCCCACAGGTCACGGCAGCACAGCTCGGCGAGGCGGGCGGGCGCGCCGACGACCTTGTCCGTCCACCACTCCCCTGACGCCTCCGCCAGACCCGCCACCACCCCGCCCGCCGCCTCCGTCAGGCCCGTCGCACCGCGCAGGGCGGCCAGGGCCGTGCGGACCTGCCAGCGGTGGAAGGCGAACTCGAACTCCGCCCGCTCTCCCTCCGGATGACGGCGCTCGCGCCAGAACTCGGCGACGCCGGCGAAGGCGTGGGCCCCGTAGAGGAGGCCGCGGAGGGGGCGGGGGTCCTCGCGCCACGGGGCGAAGTACAGGCGCTCGGGGCCCTCGCGCACCGGCACGAACAGGGGGGCCAGGTCGCCCACGGCGGTGAGGAGCTGGTGACGGGCCTCGTGGATCAGCGTGGCCGCCACCTCCGAGACGTCCTCCGGCAGCGACATCATCACCACCCCGTACGCGTCCGGCACGGACACGCTGATGGGGCGCAGGGGGCTGGGGGTGTCGACCGGGACCAGCGAGCGGACGGTGCCGGAGACCATGCGGTACGCGGCCGGGTGGCCGTGGCGCAACTGCTCCAGGGCCTCGCCGACCCGGACGTCCCAGGCGCGGAGCACGGGGGGCGGGAGGTCCGCGGGGTCGCTCGGCGAGCGGAAGTCGCGGTACGGGGAGAGGTGGTCGAGGACGAGACCGCCGTCTCCCTCGCTTCCGTCTCTTCCGGCGCTTCCGGCTTCTTCGGGGTCCCCTGGCCGTCCGGCTTCTCCGGGTGCTCCAGGCCGCCCGGCTTCTCCGGGTCCCCCGACTCCTCCGGGCCCTCCGGCGCCGATGCGGGGCAGCGGCGACCAGCCCTCGGCCGGCTGCGCCGGGTCGTCCGGCAGGCGGACCGAACCGCCGTCCCCGTAGACCACCGTGCCGCCCGGGCCGCACTCCACGCCCACCACCGGCCACTCCCCCCGGGCCACCGCCCCGGTGAGGCCGAGCGAGGGCAGCCAGAGGCGGCCCCGGCGCGCCGGGACGCGCAGGGAGCAGCGGGCGCGGGCCCTGACCGCCGCGGCCGCGGCGAGCGAACCGACGAGGGCCGGGCCCGCCCAGGGCGGGACGTCCCCCGGGGTCGCCGACGCGCCGTGCGCCGGCCGCCGCAGGAGCCGGAACGCCCAGGCGGCCACGGCGGGATCGCGCAGGACGGCTTCCACGGCCTCCGGACACGCGCGCTGCACGGCCGCCAGCTGCGCCCAGGCCACCGCGGGGCGGGTGGCGGGTGCGCCCGCGGGCGGGCGGGCGGCGGGCTCCGCCGGCCCGGCACGGTCCTGGGCGGCCGCGAGCGCCAGCAGCAGGCGGCTGCGCTGCGCCGAGGCCAGCAGCGCCAGGTCCGGCCCGGCCACCTCGCCGGTGGCCACGGCTCGCAGCGTCCGCAGCGGCAGCCGGTACGGCTCAGCGCTGATCAACTGTCAGGGCCGGGACCCGCTCCGCGCCCACGGCGCGCTCCCGCACGGCGCGGTCATCTCGCCCTGGCACAGCGGGGAGGACCCGTCGGCCAGCCGGCTCCGCAGGGCGTCGAGGGCTTCGGGCAGGCCGTCCACCTCGCGCAACTCGTCCAGGGCTACGCCCGAGAGGTCGATGAGGTCGGACCGCATGGTGCCCGTCCCGGTGGTTCCCGCCCTGTCCGCCATACCCCCATGGTGACCGAAGCGCCCCCGGCGCGGAACCCCCGAACTCCCGCAGCCGGACAGGCCGTTGAGTCACCCCTACCTCAGCGCCCGCCCCAGCACCCCCCTCGTCCTCCCCGCCAGGGCCGTCGCCACGTAGCGGTCCACGCCCGGCAGGCGGGCGGCGCGCAGGGCCAGGCGGCGCGCCTGCAGTTCCGTCTGCGAGCCGGGGAGGAACCAGCGCACGCCCCGCCGGGCCGCCCGCTGCTTCTCCTCGACCACCGGTCGCCACCTCTCCTCGTACCGCCGCAGCGCCGTCCCGACCGACGGGGCCCCGGCCAGTTGCTCGGCGAGGAGGTAGGCGCCGGCCATGCCGAGCGAGGCGCCCTGGCCGGCGAGGAGGGACACCGCGTAGCAGGCGTCGCCGACGAGGGTCACGTGCCCCTGGCTCCAGCACGGCACCTCCACCTGGGCGACGAGGTCGTAGTACACCTCGTCGCCGGGCGGGCAGGCGCGCAGCGCCCGCGGGACGACCCAGCCGAGGCCGCCGTATTCGCGGCGCAGCGTCTCCCGCGGGTCGTCCGGGAGGGCGGGGTCGGCGGAGCGGTGGACGGCGAAGGCCGCCACGCGGCCGTCGCGCAGGCTGTAGAAGCCCATCTGGCGGTCGGTGGTGTCGGTGAGGACGAAGTTCCGCCGACCGACTGCGTGGATCTCCGGGTCCTCGAAGACGAACGCCGCGGTGTGGAAGCCGAGGCGGCGCACGTAGCGCTCGTCGGCGCCGAAGGCGAGCCCGCGGACGGCCGAGTGCACGCCGTCCGCGCCGACGACGACGTCCGCCGCGACCTCCGTGCCGTCGGTGAGCGTGGCGGCCGCGCCGTCCGGGTGGTGGGTGACCGCGGTGAGCCCCGTCCCGAACCGCACGTCGACCTTGCCCGGCAGGCTCTCGTACAGCGCCCGTTCGAGGTCCGGCCGCATGATGCTGATCAGGTGGCCGCCGGCGGCCCTGCCGAAGCGCTCGTAGCTCAGGCCGGCCCGCGTGCGGCCCTCCTCGTCCACGTAGCGGAGGGCGTCCACCGCGTAGCCGAGCTCCTGCAGCCGGGGCAGCAGGCCCATCTCGCGGGCGGCCGTGTAGCCGGGACCGAAGAAGTCGATCATGTAGCCCTGGGTGCGGAGGGCGTCGGCCTTCTCCAGGACCACCACCTCCCAGCCGTGGTCGCCGAGGCACCGCGCGAGGGCGAGCCCCGCGATCCCACCACCGCAGATCAGGGCCTTCATCCCGTGCAGCCTCCCTCGCGCGTCGTCCGCCGCCCCCGGAACCCGACATGTGCCCGCGCCGGCCGCCCCCACACGTCTCCCCGCGCGGCCCCACCCGTCCCCCCGCCCGGCTCACCCGGCCGGGCGTACTGCCCGGTAGTCCCCGACAGTGGCGTCATGAGGTACCTCGTCATGGTGCAGGGCTCGCAGGCCGACTACGACGCGATGAACGGCAGGGCGTCCGCCCACAGCCCCGCGTGGAGCGAGGAGGACCTGCGGGCGATGTTCGCCTTCATGGGGAAGATCGGCGAGGACCTTGCCGCGTCCGGCGAACTCATCGACGCCAACGGCCTCGCCGAACCGGCGCGGACCCTCTGGGTGAGCAGCGGCCCCGACGGCGTCCCCGTCATCACCGACGACCCGTACGGCGAGACGACCCCGCTCCCCGCCGGCTACTGGGTCCTGGACTGCGCCACCCAGGAACGCGTCACCGAAATCGCCGCCCGCATCACCCACTGCCCCGGCCCCGAGGGCCTCACCGGCCACCCGGTGGTCATCCGCCCCATCCTGGACAGCGGGGCGGAGGCCGCCGGGGGGCGGGGGACGGGCTGAAGCGAGCGGAGCCGGGGGGAGTTCCGGGCAACGTGGGAGGGGACGCCGCTCCCCCCGGCCTCTGGGCAGTCTTGCCCGTGGCGGGGTGCGGCAACAGGGCCGTGCGGGCCCCTTTCCCGGGGCCGGGCGGCCCTGTCGTACGCTGCTGGACAGGTATCTGGCCCGGGGAGCAGTCATGACGGAAACCGCAGATCAGACCGCTGATCCGACCACTGATCCGACCTCTGATCCCACCGGTGATCCGACCGGTGATCACATAGTCGGCGGGTTACCGTCCGCCGATCGGATGCGCGGGCTCCTCGACGCCGTCATGAGCCTCGGGCACGGGCTGGAGCTGCCCCAGGTCCTGCACGGGATCGTCGAGGCCGCGGTCACGCTCACCGATGCCGAGTACGGCGCGCTCGGGATCGTCGGCGACGGGGGGACGCTGTCGGAGTTCCTGCCCGTCGGCATGTCCGAGGAGCTCACCGCGCGCATCGGGCGCACCCCCTGCGGCCGCGGCATCCTCGGGGAGCTCATCCGCAACCCCGCCCCGCTGCGGCTCACCGACCTCAACCGGCACCCGCGCAGCTACGGCTTCCCCGCGCACCATCCGCCCATGCGCACGTTCCTGGGCGTGCCGGTGCGCGTCCGCGAGGAGGTCTTCGGCAACCTCTACCTCACCGAGAAGCGGGGCGGCGCCGCCTTCGACGCCGACGACGAGGCCGTCCTCACCACGCTCTCCATCGCCGCGGGCGTGGCCATCGACAACGCCCGCATGTACCACGAGAGCCGCCGCCGCGAGCGCTGGCTGCAGGCGCTCGGCGAGATCACCCGCAGCCTGCTGTCCGGCACGGACGCGGACGAGGCGCTGAAGCTGATCGCCGAGCGGGCGCGGGAGGTCGCGGACGCGGACGGCGCCGTCGTCGTGCACGACGGCGAGGACGCCGCCGGCACCGCGCCCGGCGACGGGCCCTCCGTCGTCGTCCCCCTGCCCTCCGGCCCCGGCGCGTGCGGCGCGCTGCGGCTGCACCGGCGGCCCGGGCGGCCCCCGTTCGACGACACCGAGGTGAAGCTGATCTCCGGCTTCGCCGACCAGGCCGCGATCGCCCTCGAACTCGCCCAGCGGCGCGCCGAGTCCGAGGAGCTGGCCGTCCTCCACGACCGCGACCGGATCGCCCGCGACCTGCACGACCTGGCCATCCAGCGGCTCTTCGCCACCGGCATGACCCTGCAGAGCGCCACCCGGCTGATCGACCGGCCCGAAGCCGCCGAGCGCGTCGGCCGGGCCGTCGACGACCTGGACACCACGATCCAGATCATCCGGTCGACCATCTTCGGGCTGCGGACGGCGGGCGACGGCCGCGGCGGCGGGCCCAGCCTGCGGCGCGGCATGGCCGAGGCGGTCCAGGCGGCCACGCGGACGCTGGGCTTCGCCCCCGCCCTGCGCATCGAGGGCCCCGCCGACACCGACGTTCCCGGCGAACTCGCCGAGCAGGTCCTCGCGGTGGCCGTGGAAGCCCTCAGCAACGCGGCCCGCCACGCCCGCGCCCGCCGCGTGGACGTCGCCCTGACGGTGGACGCCTCCTCGGCCACCCTCACCGTCACCGACGACGGCGTGGGCGTCGGCTCCGCGCCCCGGCGCGGCGGGCTGGCCAACATGCGGTGCCGCGCCGAACTGCACGGTGGGCACCTGGCCGTGGAGACGCCCGAGGGCGGGGGGACGCGGATCGTGTGGAGCGTGCCGCTGCCGGACTGAGGGACACCGGCTTAGGGGCACCGGCTGGGGGACACCGGCTGGGGGACACCATCTGAGAGACACCGGCCGAAGGACACCGACTGAGGGACACCGGCCGCCGGGGCCGGGGCTCACGGCCGGGGAGCCCCCGCCTCAGCCGTTCCGCACCTTCCCCGCGATCACCGCCGCCTGCACCCTCCGGCCCACCCCCAGCTTCGCCAGGATCGACGAGATCCGGTTCTTGACCGTCTTCTCCGCGAGGAACAGCCGGTCCGCGATCTGGCGGTTCGTCAGGCCCTCGCCGATGAGGTCGAGGATCTCCCGCTCGCGCGGCGAGAGACGGTCCAGTTCCGACGTCTCCGGCACCTCCGGCTCGCTCGGCTCGCGCAGGCGGGCCATCACCCGGGACGCCGTGCGCGGGTCGAGCGTCGACTTCCCGGTGGCCACCGTCCGCACCGCGGACACCAGCTCCGAGCCGTTGATCTGCTTGAGGACGTAGCCCGCGGCGCCCGCCATGATGGCGTCGAAGAGGGCCTCGTCGTCGTCGAAGGACGTGAGCATCAGGCAGGCCAGCCCGGGCATCCGGGCGCGCAGTTCACGGCAGACCTCGATGCCGCCGTGGTCGCCGCCGTCCTCGCCCGACTCGCCGAGGCGCACGTCGAGTACGGCGACGTCCGGGCGGGACGCGGGCACGCGCGAGAGGGCCTCGCGGCCCGTCGCCGCCTCCCCCACGACCTCGATGTCCGGCTCCGCTTCGAGGAGGTCGCGGACACCGCGGCGGACCACCTCGTGGTCGTCGAGGATGAAGACCCGCAAGGGGGCCGTCTCCGCAGACTCGTCCGGGGTGACTTGCGGGGCCATGTCCGTATCGGTCCGTTCCATACGAGGCAGTATGTCCGGGCCGCGCGGAGGCGCCGCGTCCGGGCCCGGCGGGGGCGCGGCGCACCGGGTGCGGGCGCCCCCGCCGGGACCCGCTCGCACAGACCCCGCAACCAGCTCACACCCCGCCCCCACGGCCCCGATAGGGCCGAACGGCCCTGCGGACCGGGGCCGGGCGGGCCCGCCGGCCCGTTGCGATACTGGCGCGTCCCAGCCCGCGCGAGGAGCTCGAGGAGCTGCCGACCCGTGAACCCCGTCAACGACTCCTACCACTCCCTCCTCGCCCGGCACGACGCGATGCGTCTGCGCCGGCAGCTGCTGTCCCCGGGGGCGCGGCAGGCGGCGGAAGGGGCCGGCGAGCGGGCCGGGTCGCCACCGCCCGAGCGGCCCTACGACGGCGCCGCCGACCAGCGCGTGATCGTCGACCACCTCGAACTCGTCACGCCCTTCGGCGACTTGATCGGCCACCTCTACGACGCGATGTTCGCGCACTGGCCCTACCTGCGGCGCCTCTTCCCTGACTCGATGGAGTTCCAGCGCAGGCACCTCGAAGGGATCTTCTGGTACCTGATCGAGAACCTGCACGACCCGGACGAGGTGGCGTCCGTCTTCACCCGCCTCGGCCGCGACCACCGCAAGCTGGGCGTACGGCCCGCGCACTACCGGGCGTTCGAGGCCGCGCTGTGCGAGGCGCTGCGCCGCACGGCGGGCCCGCGGTGGAACGAGGCCATGGAGCAGGCGTGGGTGCGGATGCTGCGGTTCGCGGTGGCGGCGATGGTCCGGGGCGCGGAGGCCGCGCTCGGCGAGCCGCCCGCCTGGCAGGCCACGGTCACCGGGCACGAGCTGCGCCGCCCGGACCTGGCCGTCCTGCGCGTGCGGCCGCACGAGCCGTACCCGTACCGGGCCGGGCAGTTCGCGGCGGTGGCCTCGCCGCTGCTGCCGCAGGCGTGGCGGCAGTACTCGCTGGCCTGCGCGCCCCGGCCGGACGGCGAGCTGGAGTTCCACGTGCGGCTGACCGGCCGCGGCGGGGTCAGCGAGGCCCTCGTGGCCCGCACCCGCCCCGGCGACACGCTGCGGCTCGGCCCGGCGAGCGGCACGATGACCCTCGACGACGACCTCGCGCACGACCTGCTGCTCGTGGCGAGCGGCACCGGGTGGGCGGCGGCGAAGGCCCTGCTGCAGGACCTGGCCGCCCGCCGGAGCACGCACCGCGCCGCGCACCTCTTCCTCGGGGTCCGGCACCCCTCCGCGCTCTACGACACCGAGGCGCCGGACGAACTGCGGCGCCGCTACCCGTGGCTGAAGGTCACCCAGGTAATCGGGGAGGGGCCGGGGCCCGGTGAGCACCACGCGCTGGCGGAGGCCGTCGCGGGCCACGGGCGCTGGGCCCGGCACCTCGCCTACGTCAGCGGGCCGCCGTCCATGGTCGGCCCGCTCGTGGCCCGGCTCACGGCGGGCCCCTCCCCGGCGCTCCCGGCCGCCCGCGTCCGCCACGATCCGCTGCCGGACCGTGCCCAGTGACCGGGAGCCGGCCCTGACCCGCCCCCGCCCAGGGGCCGAACGGCCCCTGGCACGCGGTGATCGGCTCGCCTGTACTGGTGGGGTGAGCGACGCCACCGCACCTCCCCGTCACCGGGTCGAACTCAGCCGCGCCGAGTCCCTCCGGCTCCTGGGCAGCGTCTCCCTGGGCCGGGTCGTCTTCACCCGCCGCGCCCTGCCCGCCATCCGGCCGGTCAACCACGTCGTGGACGGCGGGGACGTCGTCATCCGCACCCACGAGGGCGCTGCCCTCGCCGGGCTCGCGGCGCGTCCGGAGCAAACGCGGGCGGCCGGTAACCGTGACCCGGGCCAGGGCGTGGTCGTCGCCTACGAGGCCGACGCCATCGACCCCGGGACCCACCTCGGCTGGAGCGTCGTGGTCACCGGCTACTGCACGCTGGTCACCGACCCGGGCGAGCTCGCCCGCTACGAGGCCCTGCTGGAGCCGTGGTGGGACGAGCGGATGGACTGCGCGGTACGGATCCGGCCGTCGCTCGTCACGGGCGTCCGCCTGACGAACGGGTTCGCCTGACGAACGGCTCCGGTTGACCGGCGGCTCCGGTTGACCAGCGGCTCCGCTTGACCAGCAGGTCCGCTTGACCAGCAGGTCCGGTTGGCCAACGGACGCGGCTGACGAACGGACGCGACACTCCGCCGGGCCGCGTCCCCCTGACGGCGGCGTCCCCGGCGCCCCGTCTCCCCCCGGCCGGCCGCCTGACGAACAGCCTCCCGTCAGGCGGCCCCCCGCCGTACGGCTTCCCGCCGTACGGTTTCCCGCCCTGCGGCGTGCCGCCCCGCGCCTTCCCGCCGCACCGCTTCCTCGTACCGCCGTACGACCAGCCGCGCCACGGCCTCGTGCGGCCCGAGCGGGTCCGCGACGAGCCGGGTCCCCGCTCCCCTGCGGACCGTCTCGCTGAAGTGCCCGGGCGCCGTCAGATAGGTGGCGACGGCTACGTCCTCGTGCCCCTCGGCCCGCAGGGCGGCCACGGCGTCGCCGGGTCTCGTACCGCACCCGGCCGCGTGCGCGGGCACCACGCGCGTTCCCAGTCCGAGGGCGAGCAGCCGCGCCATGCGGGCGGTGTCCACCGTCGCGGCGGGGTCGGAGGAGCCTGCCGCGGCGAGCACGACCGGCGCCGTGGACCGCTCCGGCCGCCCGGCCTCGGCCAGCCGCCCCGCGAGGGCCTCGGCGAGCAGCGGGTGCGGGCCGAGCGCGGGGGCGGTGCGGCAGTGCAGCCACGGCGCGGCCGCCACGGCGGCGGGGACGTCCGAGCGCAGGTGGTAACCGGTGCCGAGGAGCAGCGGTACGAGCACGGCCGTGCCGTCGAGCCCGGCCAGGACCGACTCCAGCGACGGCGACGCGAGGCCGAGGTGGCCGACCCGGACGTCGAGCCCGGGCCGCAGCTCCCGTACGCGCTGCACCAGCGACTCGGTCACGGCGACCCCGGCCGGGCTGCGGGTGCCGTGGGCGACGGCGACGAGGGCGGGAGCTTCCGCGCGCAGTCGGAACGCGGTCATCCCTCACACCCCGTCCAGCCGGTTCCGGCCCGGCCGGAGGTAGACCGCCCACGTGAGCACCGCGCACAGGGCGTACGTGGCCAGGAAGGCGAGGTACGCCGCGTCGCCGTTGTGCGTGCCCAGGAAGGACTGGCGGAAGGCGAGGTTGACCAGGACGCCGCCGAAGGCGCCCACCGCGCCGGCGACCCCGATCAGCGCCGAGGCGCGGCGGCGTGAGGCCCGTTCGGCCTCGTCGGGGTCCGCGCCGGCCGCGACCGCGGTCCGCGCCTGTGCGCGGAAGATCGCCGGGATCATCTTGTACGTCGAGCCGTTGCCGATGCCGCTGAAGACGAACAGCGCCACGAACCCGGTGACGAACAGCGGCAGGGAGCCCTGCCGCGACGCCGCCAGGACGGTCACGGCGCCCGCGGCCATCGCCCCGTAGTTCCACAGCGTCACCCGCGCCCCGCCCCAGCGGTCGGCGAGCATCCCGCCGTACGGGCGCACCAGCGAGCCGAGCAGCGGGCCGAGGAACGTCAGGCCCGCGGCCGCGACGGGCGTGGCGAAGTCCTCCTGGAACTGCACCTGCAGCACCTGCCCGAAGGCGAAGCCGAAGCCGATGAAGGAGCCGAACGTGCCGACGTAGAGCACGGACATGACCCAGGTGTGCGGCTCCCGGCAGATCTCGCGCAGGGCGCGCCTGTCGTTGCGCACGGCGGTGAGGTTGTCCATGCGCAGCGCGGACCCGAGGGCCGCGAGGGCGATCAGCGGGATGTAGATCAGCGGCAGCAGGCGCGGGTGGCCGCTGCCCGCGGTGGCGAGGACCAGCAGGCCGAGGAGCTGGACGGCGGGGACGCCGAGGTTGCCGCCGCCGGCGTTGATCCCGAGGGCGCGGCCCTTGAGGCGCTGCGGGTAGAAGGCGTTGATGTTGGCCATGGAGGAGGCGAAGTTGCCGCCGCCGACCCCGGCGACGCAGGCGACGGCGAGCAGGGTCCCGTAGGAGACGCCGGGTTCGAGGACGATGCCGGCCAGCACGGTCGGGACGAGCAGCAGGAGGGCGCTGAACACCGTCCAGTTGCGGCCGCCGAAGCGGGCCACGGCGACGGTGTACGGGAGCCGCAGCACGGCGCCGAGCGCCGTCGGCAGGGCGGTGAGCAGGAACTTCCCGGCGGGGTCGATGCCGTACTCGGGTCCGAGGAAGAGGACCAGGACGGACCACAGGCTCCACACGGAGAAGCCGATGTGCTCGGAGAGCACGGAGAAGATCAGGTTGCGGCGGGCGACGCGGGCGCCCGTCTCCTTCCAGAAGACGGGGTCCTCGGGGCGCCAGTCGGCGATGTCGCGGGGGCCGGACGCGGGGGGTGGTGGTGGCGGTGGCTGCGCTTCGGCGGGTGCCTCCGCCGTCCCCGGCGCGTGCGCTTGCGGCGCCGTCCCCACCGGCCCCGCCGGCCTCACCGTCCCTGCCGGCCCTGCCGTCCCTGTCGTCCCTGCCGTCCCCGCCGGCCCCGCCGGCCCCGCGGGGGTCACCGCCCACACGCCCTCGCCCCGCCGCGCCGGCCACACCCGTACCGTCGCCTCGCTGCCGTCCGGCGCGAGCGGCTCGTCCAGGCAGGTGCCCGTCCGCAGGTCGAAGGCCTGCTTGTACATGGGTGAGGCCACCACGGGCACGCCGTCCCGGCTGCCGAGGATGCCGCGCGAGAGGACGTAGGCGCCGCTGAAGGGGTCGCGGTTGCCGACGGCGTACACCTCCCCGGCCCGGTCGCGGAAGACCGCCACCTGCTGGTCGCCGAGCAGGACGGCGACGCCGCGCCCGGGTACGAGCGCCTCCCAGTCGCACACGGGCTGCCAGCCCGTTCCGTCGTGGATCTCCACGGTCGTCGTCATCGTGCACGCACCTCCAGGCGGGCACCGGCGATCACCGGCGTCGTACGGGCCTGCTCGCGCTCGGGCGCGCGCTCGTGCTCACGCGCGTGCTCGTGCGGCAGGGCGGGACGGATCTGGCCCCGTTCGGGGACGAAGCGGACGGTCGGGTCGGGGGTGCCGGGGGCGTTGGCGAAGGAGACGAAGCGGCGCAGCCGTTCGGGGTCGGCGAGGGTGGCGGCCCACTCGTCCTCGTACGTCTCGATGTGGCGGCCCATGAGCTCGTCCAGGTCGGCGCAGATGCCGAGGGCGTCGTCCATGACGACGGCGCGCAGGTGACCGAGGCCGCCTTCGAGGCGTTCGAGCCAGGGGGCGGTGCGCTCCAGCCGGTCGGCGGTGCGGATGTAGAACATCAGGAAGCGGTCGATCGTGCGGATCAGGGTGGGGCGGTCGAGGCCGGAGGCCAGCAGGTCGGCGTGGCGCGGGGTCGCGCCGCCGTTGCCGCCGACGTAGAGGTTCCAGCCGTCGGAGGTGGCGATGACGCCGAAGTCCTTGCTCTGCGCCTCGGCGCACTCGCGGGCGCAGCCGGAGACCGCGGACTTCAGCTTGTGCGGGGCGCGCAGCCCGCGGTAGCGCAGCTCCAGTTCGATGGCGAGGCCGACGGAGTCCTGCACGCCGTAGCGGCACCAGGTCTCCCCCACGCAGGACTTCACGGTGCGCAGGGCCTTGCCGTAGGCGTGCCCGGATTCGAAGCCGGCGTCGACGAGGCGCCGCCAGATCCCGGGGAGCTGGTCGACGCTCGCGCCGAAGAGGTCGATCCGCTGCCCGCCGGTGATCTTCGTGTAGAGGCCGAAGTCGCGGGCGATCTCGCCGATGACGATGAGGCCCTCGGGGGTGATCTCGCCGCCGGGGACGCGCGGGACGACGGAGTAGGAGCCGTTGCGCTGCAGGTTGGCCAGGAAGTGGTCGTTGGTGTCCTGGAGGGCGGCCTGTTCGCCGTCGAGGATGTGCCCGTTGCCGAGGCCGGCGAGGATCGAGCCGACGACGGGCTTGCAGACGTCGCAGCCCTCGCCGGACCGCCGCGGGTCGGTGCCGTGTTCGTCGACGAGCCGGGAGAAGCTGTCGATGCCCTTGACGCGGATGATCTCGTAGAGCTCGGCGCGGGTGCGGTCGAAGTGCTCGCACAGGCCGCGGGCGACCTCGGCGCCGGTCGCGGCGAGCTCGTCGTTGACGATGGTGCCGAGCATCTTGACGCAACTGCCGCAGCCCGTACCGGCCCTGGTGCACTTCTTGACATCGGGCACGCTCGTGCAGCCCGTGTCCCGCACCGCTGCCCTGACCGCGCCCTTGGTGACGTGGTGGCAGGAGCACACGACCGCCTCGTCGGGCAGGGCGACCGGCCCGGTGGGCGCCCCGGCGGAGGCGGGCAGGACGAGCTGCTCGGGCGGGGCGGGCAGCGGGGTGCCGCTGGCGGCGAGGGGGCGCAGCAGGCCGTACGCCTCCGCGTCACCGACCAGGACGCCGCCGAGGAGCGCGCCGTCGGCGCCGATCACCAGCTTCTTGTACACGCCGTCGCGGCTGCTGGAGTACAGCACGTCGAGGGCGCCCGGGGTGGTGCCGTGCGCGTCGCCGAAGCTCGCGACCTCGACGCCGAGGAGCTTGAGCTTGGTGGAGGTGTCGGCGCCGGTGAAGGTGCCCTCGCCGCCGGAGAGGTGGCGCGCGGCCGTCTCGGCCATGGCGTAGCCGGGCGCGACGAGCCCGTACACGCGGCCGTCGGAGGCGAGCGCGCACTCGCCGATGGCGAGGACGGCGGGGTCGGCGGTGCGGCAGTGCTCGTCGACGACGATGCCGCCGCGCTCGCCTACGGGCAGGCCGCAGGCGCGGGCCAGTTCGTCGCGCGGGCGCACCCCGGCGGAGAAGATCACCAGGTCGGTGGCGAGCGCGGTGCCGTCGGAGAGGGTGAGGCCGCGGGTCCGGCCGTCGTCGTCCGTGTCGACCCGCTGGGCGCCGGCGCCGGTGTGCACGGCGACGCCGAGCTCCTCGATCTTCCGGCGCAGGACGGCGCCGCCGCCGTCGTCCACCTGGAGGGCCATCAGCCGGGGCGCGAACTCGACGACGTGCGTCTCCAGCCCCATGGCCCGCAGCGCGCCCGCGGCCTCCAGGCCGAGGAGCCCGCCGCCGATGACCGCGCCGGTCCGGGCCGTGCGGGCGCCCTCCCGGATGGCCTCCAGGTCCTCGATGGTGCGGTAGACGTGACAGCCCGGGGCGTCGTGGCCGGGGACGGGCGGGACGAAGGGGTACGAGCCGGTGGCCAGCACCAGGGCGTCGTAGGGGAAGGTGCGGCCGGAGGCGGTGGCGACGGTCCGCGCGGCCCGGTCGACGGCGGCGGCCGGGTCGCCGAGGCGCAGGTCGATGCCGTGCTCCGCCACGAACCCCGGGCTGCACAGGGAGAGCTCCTCGGCGGAGGTGCCGGAGAACCAGGAGGTCAGGTGGACGCGGTCGTACGCGGGCCGGGGCTCCTCGGCCAGGACGGTCACCTGCCACTGCGGGGTGCACTCGGTCAGGGCTTCCAGGAAGCGCTGGCCGACCATGCCGTGGCCGATCAGGACCAGGTGTTTCACCGTCATCAGGAGGCTCCTCGGGCCGTGGGCAGGGGCGGGTGCGGGTGCGGTGGCGTGGACAGCTGCGGGGCGGGTGGTGCCATGAGCAGGTGGAGGGGGTCGCCGGGCAGGGGCTCGTCCCGCTCGTAGGCGCGGACCAGGGCGGCGGCCGCCGCCGGGTCGCCGAGGACGATGCCGCCGACGATCCGGTCGCCGCGCAGCAGGAGCTTCTTGTACGAGCCGCGGGTCGCGTCGGCGAGCCGCAGGACGTCGACCCCGGGGGTCCCGGGCCCGGGCGCCTCGGGTCCGGTCTCGCCGAACGCCGCGTACGCCAGGGGCCCGGCCGTCAGCCGGGTGTACGGGCGCGAGCCCGGGTACAGGGCGTCCGGTGCGGCGCCGGAGAGCCGGGCGGCCAGCACGTCGGCCTGGTCCCAGGCGGCGCCTGCCGTGCCGTGGGCGGTGCCGCGGTGCTCGGCGCAGTCGCCGATCGCGTACGCGTCCGGGGCGCAGGAGAGCCGGTCGTCGACGACGACTCCGGTGCGGACGGGGAGCCCGGCGGCGCGGGCGAGCGCGGTGCGGGGCACGACGCCGCAGGCGGCGACGACGAGGCCGGCGTCCAGCAGGCGGCCGTCGGAGAGCCGGACGGCGGCGACGGGGCGCGGGGCGCGGGCAGTGCGGGCGGTGCGGGCGGTGGGAGACGGACGGCCTGTACGCCCCGCGGCGCCCGCCCGGACCGCCTGCGCCACGGGCTCCGGGGCGTTCGTCAGCACCTCCTCCGCCACGCTGTCCGTGAGGACTTCGACGCCCAGCTCCGTCAGGCCCCGGCGCAGGATCCCGCCCGCCGGGCCGTCCAGGTCGCGTTCGACGAGGTGGCCGGCCCGGTGGACGAGCGTCACCGGCAGACCGCGGGCGGCCAGGGCGCGGGCCGCGCTCACCCCGAGCACGCCGCCGCCGATCACCACCGCCCGGCGGGCGTGCGCCGCCGCGCCGGTCAGGCCGCGGCAGTCGGCGGCGGTGCGCAGCACGTGCACCCCGGGGCGCGGGCGGCCGCCGGCGCCGCGCAGTCCTTCGACGGGCGGCAGGACCGGCTCGGCGCCGGTGGCCAGCACGAGCTCGTCGTAGGCGACGTGCGCGCCGTCCGCCAGCCGCAGGGTGTGCGCGACGGTGTCGAGCGCCGTGACCGCGCGGCCCGTCAGCAGCCGCGCGTCGCCGGACGGCAGCGTGAGGTCGTCCGCGGCGTAGCGGCCCGTGAGGGCGTCGGCGAGCAGCGCCCGGTTGTACGGGGCGCAGGGCTCGGCTCCGTACAGCGTCACCTCCGCGTCCCCGCCCAGCGCCTGAAAGCGGTCGGCGAACCGGGCGGCGGCCATGCCCGCGCCCACGACGGCGATGCGGCGCGTCACCGTTCCGCCTCCGTAGCGGCGGAGGAGGCATCTGCGGAGGAGGCCCGTTCGACGCGCACCGCGCACACCTTGAACTCGGGCATGCGCGAGACGGGGTCGAGGGCCGGGTTCGTCAGCGAGTTGGCGCGTCCCGCGCCGCCCCAGTGGAAGGGCATGAAGACGGTGTCGGGCCGGACGGTGTCGGTGACGCGGGCCGGGGCGACCGCCCGCCCGCGCCTGCTGCTGACGGCCAGCAGCTCGCCCTCCTCGACCCCGAGCCGGCGGGCGAGGGCGGGGTGGAGCTCCACGAAGGGGCCGGGCGCGGCCTTGTTGAGCTCGTCGACGCGCCGGGTCTGGGCGCCGCTCTGGTACTGGGAGACGACGCGGCCCGTCGTCAGGAACAGCGGGTAGTCCCCGTCGGGCTCCTCCGCGGCGGGCCGGTGCGACACGGCGGCGAACCGCGCCCGCCCGTCGGGGGTGGCGAAGCGGTCCAGGAAGAGGCGGGGCGTGCCGGGGTGGTCCTCGCCGGGGCACGGCCAGAAGACGCCGTCCTCGTCGCGGATGCGGTCGTAGCTGATGCCCGCGTAGTCGGCCTGCCCGCCCGCCGAGGCGCGCCGCAGCTCCTCGAAGACCTCCTCGGGGTCCTCGGGGAACCCCTCGGGCACGCCGAGCCGTGCGGCGAGCCCGTGCAGGACGGCGAGGTCGCCGCGGACGCCCTCCGGGGCGTCGACGGCCTTGCGGCGCAGGATCACCCGGCCCTCCAGGTTGGTCGTCGTGCCGGTCTCCTCCGCCCACTGGGTGGCGGGCAGGACCACGTCGGCGAGCCGAGCCGTCTCGGAGAGGACCACGTCGCTCACGGCGAGGAAGTCCAGGGCGCGGATCCGCTCGGTCACGTGGGCGGCGCGGGGCGCCGAGACCACGGGGTTCGAGCCCATGAGCAGCAGTGCGCGGACGCCGCCGTCGCGGCCGAGGCCGTCGAGGAGCTCGTACGCGCTGCGCCCCGGCCCGGGCAGGGCGGCGGGGTCGACGCCCCACACCGCGGCCACGTGGGCGCGGGCCGCGGGGTCGGTGATCGAGCGGTAGCCGGGCAGCTGGTCCGCCTTCTGGCCGTGTTCCCGGCCGCCCTGGCCGTTGCCCTGGCCGGTGAGGCAGCCGTAGCCGGACCCGGGGCGCCCCGCCTTGCCGGCCGCCAGGCACAGGTTGATCCAGGCGCTGACCGTGTCCGTGCCCTTGCTCTGCTGCTCGGGGCCGCGCGCGGTCAGCACCATGCCCCGCCCGGCCCCGCCGAACAGGGCGGCCGCCGCGGACAGTTGCGCCACCGGCACGCCCGTCAGCCGCTCCACGCGCTCCGGCCAGTGCGCCATGGCGGCGGCGCGGGCCTGCGCGAAGCCCGTCGTGCGGCGGGCGATGAAGTCCTCGTCCAGGTGGCCGTCGGCTATCAGCAGGTGCAGCAGCCCGAGCGCGAGCGCGAGATCCGTGCCGGGGAGCGGCTGCAGGTGCAGGTCGGCCTGCTCGGCGGTGCGCGTGCGGCGCGGGTCGACGACGATCAGCCGGCCGCCGTTCTCGCGCAGCTCGCGGAAGTAGCGCAGCGCGGGCGGCATCGTCTCGGCCGGGTTCGCGCCGACCAGGATCACGCAGTCCGTACGGGCGATGTCCGCCAGGGGGAACGGCAGGCCGCGGTCGATGCCGAACGCCCGCCGGTGCGCGGCCGCCGCGGACGACATGCAGAAGCGGCCGTTGTAGTCGATGTTCGCGGTGCGCAGGGCGACCCGGGCGAACTTGCCCAGCAGGTACGCCTTCTCGTTCGTCAGCCCGCCGCCGCCGAAGACGCCGACGGCGTCCCGCCCGTACTGCCGCCGGGCCGCCGTCAGGCCGGCGGCCACCCGGTCGAGGGCCTCGTCCCAGGAGGCCGGGCGCAGCGGGCCATCGCGGCCGCCCCGCGTGTCACGGACGCCCCGCGTGTCACGGACCAGCGGCCCGGTCAGCCGGGCGCCGGGGCGCAGCACGGCCGCGGCCGCCCGGCCCTTGCCGCACAGGGCGCCGAGGTTGACGGGGAAGCCGGGCCGCTCCAGGACCTCGACCGGCTCCGGGCCGCCGGCCGGGAGCGGGCGCAGCCGCATGCCGCACTGCAGGGCGCAGTAGGGGCAGTGGCTGTCGGTGGCCCTGGCGGGATCGGTGCCGGTCGTCGTCATGGCACCGAGGATCACGCCGCGGCGTTACGCGGCCGCGTCGGCCGTGTTGCCCGTGCGGTACATGCCGTTCACACGGCCGGGCAGGCGGCGTCGGGCGGACGACATGCGCCGTAACCTGCCGGACGTCTTCCCTTACCCCTGCGTGACGGGCCCGCAACGACCCCGAAACCCCGTCGCCCGAACATGCGCAGCATGGGAACCGGCACCTCTCCCCCCACGCTCCCCGCCCCCGGCCCGCTCCTCGGCTACGTCGTCGGCGTCACCGCCGACCGGCGGCGCGACGAACTCACGGCCCTGCTCCGGCGCAGGGGCGCCCGCGTCGTCGAAGCGCCCACGATGCGGATCGTCCCGCTCGACGACGACGTCGCCCTGCGCCGCGCCACCGAACGCTGCCTCACCGGCCCCCTCGACTACGTCGTCGCCACCACCGGCGTCGGCTGGCGCGGCTGGATGAGCGCCGCCGAGGGCTGGGGGCACGGCGCCGGGCTCGCCGGGGCCTGCCGGGACGCGGAAGTCCTCAGCCGCGGCCCCAAGGCGACCGGCGCCGTCCGCGCCAGCGGCCTGGCCGAGGCCTACTCGCCCGGCTCCGAAGCGTGCGACGAACTGCTGGCCTGGCTCCTCGCCCGCGACCTCACCGGCCGCCGCATCGCCGTCCAGGAACACGGCGCGCCCCTCCCGGGCTTCGCGGACACCCTGCGCGAGCGCGGGGCCGAGGTCATCGAAGTGCCCGTCTACCGCTGGAGGCAGCCCGAGGACCCGGGTGCCGTCCGGCGCCTCGTCGAGCAGACCGTACGCCGCGAGGTCCACGCCCTCACCTTCACCAGCGCCCCGGCCATCGACTTCTTCCTGGACTGCGCGCGCGGGGCCGGCCTGTCCGCGCAGGTCCTCGACGCCCTCCGGGGACCCGTCCTGCCCGTGTGCGTCGGCTCCGTCTGCGCCCGCCCGCTGGAAGCCGCGGGCGTCCCCTCCGTCCGGCCCGAACGCGGCCGCCTCGGCGCCCTCGTCCGCACCCTCACCCAGATCCTCCCCGCCCGCGACCGCCGCACCCTCCGCAACGGCCCCCGCCCCCTCGTCCTCCAGGGCAACGCCCTCATAGCCGACGGCCAGGCCCTCTGGCTCCCCCCGCTCCCCGCCGCGATCCTCCGCGCCCTCGCCGAACGCCCCGGCTGGGTCCTCAGCCGGGGCGAACTCCTGCGCCGCGTCTGGAACGACGACCAGACGGACGAACACGCGGTCGAGGCGGCGGTGGGCCGCCTGCGCAGTGCACTGGGGGCCCACGCGGGCCTGATCAGGACGGTGCCGAAGAGGGGGTACCGGTTGGCGGTGGAGAGCTGAGGCCTCAACTCCGCTTGAGGGGTGGCGACTCGAACGGGTGAACAACTTCCCGGACCGGACCCGGAGCCGGGCCCACTGGGGCAGCATGCCGATATGAACGCTGGCCGGAACGGCCCTCCTCTGGTCAGGTGCCCGCACTGCCGCAACGCGATGTGGTGGGACGTGACGTACCCGTACAAGCCCACGTGGTACTGCTCCGCATGCAATTACCCGCCCGACCGGCAGCGAAGCGCCCACGCCGCACCACCCCGGTGCCCGGAAGGATGTGCAAGTGCCGTGATCCAGACCGGTGACGACGGGAGCAGGACGTTCGTCTGCCACCGCAAATAGGGAGGCACCTCCAGGCCGCTTTCCCGGAGCCCGGGAGTCCGGCAGCCGCCCGCACAGGGTGCTCCGCACGCCGCATATCGTGCCCTCCATGGACCCTTTCGATGATCTGTTGCGGGGCGTGCGCGCCAACGGTGCGGTCTTCGGGGGATCGGTGCTGTCGCCGCCGTGGGCGCTGCGCTTCACCGACGGCGCCTTCCTGACCTTGTGCGCACCGCTGCGCGGCGAGGGCTGGCTCGTCCCGGCGGAGGGCGGGCCGCGGCGGCTGGCCGCGGGTGAGACGGCGATCGTGCGGGGCCCGGAGCCGTTCGTCTTCACGGACGACCCGTCCTCGGCGGAGGGCGCCGCCGGGCCGGTGCGGGAGGTGTCCTGCGGCAGCCCGGACGCGGCCGGCGGGCGCTCGGACCCGGTCGGCGAGGGCGTGGACGGGCGGACGGTGCTCATGGCGGGCGCCTACCGCGTTCCGGGGGAGGTTCCGCGCCGGCTGCTGCAGGTGCTGCCGCCCGTGCTCGTCGTCCCGGACGGCCACCACGACTGCGCGCCGATGCGCAGGTATCTGGAGGCGCAGCTGGCCGCGCACCTGCCCGGGCGGCAGATCGTGGTGGACCGGCTGCTGGACTGGCTGCTGGTGTGCACGCTGCGGGACTGGTTCGACCGGCCCGAGGCGGCGTCCCCCGCCTGGTACCGGGCGCTGGGGGACGAGGTCGTGGGCCCCGTGCTGCGCGCGATGCACGACGCGCCGCACCGGGCGTGGACGCTGGCCTCACTGGCGGCGGTGGCGGGCGTGTCGCGCTCCACGTTCGCCAAGCGCTTCCACGAGCTGCTCGGGGAGCCGCCGCTGGCGTACCTCACGGAATGGCGGATGACGCTGGCCGTGGATCTGCTCGGCGAGCCGGGGGCCACGCTGGCGTCGGTCGCCCGCCGGGTCGGCTATGCCGATCCGTTCGGATTCAGCACGGCGTTCAAACGGGTCCGGGGGGTGAGCCCGAGCGCTTACCGGGCGGGACAGAAAGCGGCTGATCAGCCGGTTTTCGCGAGCTGAATCATTCGGGTTCTTACCCGCCGCCCAAACATAGGAATATGCCGAAGGTGGCTGGAAATTACGCCCGGAGGGGGCCCGGGCGGTCGCGGACGCGGGCCGTCCAACTCGCTTGCGCAAAGCGGAACTTGAGCGTCCGATTCGCCGCACCACCTGCCGCCACCCGCAGCAACCGCGAAAAGCAACCAGCCATCTTTTCCCTGCAAATGTGGCAGCAATCACAATCCTCGTGGCGTAAGTCGCCATCCCGCCTAGGGTGATCGCGCTGCCCGATGCAGTGCTTATGGATGAGCAGTGCTCATGAAGGAACTGCACTGCGGATTGCTTTGCTTGTTAACCGCTCAGGGAGGCTGACGGTGGATAAGGCCGGCGACATCGACAACCCCGTACCCCCCTCACCCCCTTCCCTGCTGCTCTCCTCCCGCCCCGAGCCGCTCGAAGCGCCCTACCCGGCCGGCAGCCTGGACGGGGCCACGGTGGACCACGCGGCCCTGGAGGACCGGCACCCGGTCTACGCGAAGTTCGGGCAGGAGCTCGGGAACACGCCCCTGATCGAACTGCCGGGCCCGGACGGCGGCGCGACCGTGCTCGCCAAGTGCGAGTGGGAGAACCCGGCCGGTTCCATCAAGGACCGCGTCGCCTACGCCCTGCTCGGCAGCGCCCTGCAGCAGCACGGCGACCGCCCGCTCGACGAGCTCCGCGTCCTGGAGTACTCCGGCGGAAACCTCGCGAACGCCCTCTCCCACCTCTGCGCCGAGCTGGGCATCCGCTCCCGCTTCGTCCTGTCCTCGGCGAGCCCCCGCAGCCTCCTCGACACCCTCGCCGGGCGCGGCGCGCGCGTCGACCTCGTCGACAAGGAGCGCGGCTTCCTCGACGTCGTGCGCGAGGCCCTGCGCATCGCCGCCGACGAACCCGAGTGGACCCTGCTCTACCAGCACCGCAACCCGGCCAACGTCCTGCTGCAGGAGCGCACCACCGGTGCGGAGCTCGCCGCGCAGCTCGGCGGCCGCGTCCCGGACGCCTGGGTGGCCTCCATCGGGACCGGCGGGACCCTCGTCGGCGTCCTGCGGGCGCTGCGCGCACGCTTCCCCGCCGTCCGGGCCGTCGGCGTCACCCCCGCCGAGCTGCCGTACGGAAGCGAGCAGCCGCCCAACGGGCAGCGCAAGTACGCCGGTTCCGGCGGCATGGGCCACGGCATCCGGCAGCCGTTCGTGACGCTCCACGACGACGAGGTCGAACACCGCACGGTGTCCTACCCGCGCGCCTTCGCCGCCATGGGGGAGTTCCACGACCTCACGGGCCTGCGCATCGGCAGCTCGGCCGCCGCCAACTGGCTCGCCGCGAAAGAGACGGCCGCCGCGCTGCCGCCCTCGGCGACGGTCGTCACCGTGCTTCCCGACGCCGGGACGCCCGAGGAGTGGGAGCAGCTCGGACGATGACCCGCCACGCCGAAAGCACTGCAGCCACTACAACCATGGCAACCACCGCAGCCACCACAGCCACCGCAGCCACCGCAGCCACCGCAGTGACGACAACGACCCCCGAGGGGCGCTGAGATGGCTCACCTGGTCCTCGTCGAGACGACTCCGACGGCCGGTTTCAAGGTCGTGAGCGAGGCCGTCGCGCTCGGCCACGAAGTGACCTTCGTGGCCCACTCCCTCGACCCCTACCTAGCAGCGGAGGGCGGCGAGGAGGCGCTGAAGACCCCGACCCGGCTGCTCACCGGAGTCCCCACCACGGACCCGGCCGGCCTGCTCGACGTCGTCGGCTCCCTCCACCGCAAGCACCCCGTGCACGGCGTGCTCGCCCTCAGTGAGGGCCACCTGCCCGCCACGGCGGAGGTGGCCGAGGCGCTCGGCCTGCCCTTCGAGAGCACCGCGGTGATGCGGCGCCTGCGCGACAAGCACGCCGTGCGCGAGCTCCTGGGCGCCGCGGGCGTCGCGCAGCCGGCCTTCCGGCGGGCCCTGACGGTCGCGGAGGCCGTGGCCGCGGCCGGGGAGCTCGGCTACCCGGTCGTGGTCAAGCCCGCCGACGGCTTCGGCTCGCTCCACGTCGGCGTCGCGAACGACGCCGTCGAGGTCGCCGCACTGGCGGAGGCCGTCACCGGGACGCGCTCCTACGGGCGCGGGGTCGCCGGCAGCGGAGTGGTGCTGCTGGAAGCGTACGTCCCCGGGCCCGTCGTCAGCTGCGAGATGGTGACCGTCGACGGCGTCAGCACCCCGTACGGCTGCGTGGACCGCATGCTGGCCCCCGCGCCCCACCCGGTCGAGCTGGGCGGCTGCTTCCCCGCCGAGCTGGCCGACGACGTGCGCGAGGCCGTCGTGCGCGTGTGCGCCGACGCGCTCGCCGCCGTCGGCATCCGCCGCGCGCACACCCACACCGAGGTCGTCCTCGGGCCGGACGGGCCGCAGATCATCGAGATCAACGGCCGCCTCATCGGCGGCTACGTCCCCACGATGATCAACTACGTCCTGGAGCGGAACATCTACCACGACGTCGTCGAACTCGCCCTCGGCGGCAGCCCGTCGCCCTCGCCCGTGCACGGCGTGGGCTGCATCCGGGCGATCACCGCACCCGTGTCCGGCGTGCTCACCGGCATCGACGCGGACGCGGCGCGGCAGGCCCCCGGCACGGCCGAGGTCATGCTGCACGCCAGGCCCGGGCAGGAGGTGCGCCCCGCCCGGAACAACTTCGACCGGCTCGGCTTCCTCATCACCACGGCGGCGACGGCCGCCGAGGCGCGCAAGGCGGCGGAAGAGGCGCACGACCTCGTACGGGTGACGGTGGACGGCGACGGTCACGGTGCTGGTGCCGGCGAGGGCGACGGCGACGGGGACGGGGACGGTCATGGCGACGGCCGTCATCCGGCCGGGGACGCGTCGTGACCGCCCGCCCGCGCGTGCTGTGCGTCGCCGGCAGCCCAAGCGCCGCCTCCCACACCCGCGCCCTCGTCGGGCACATCGGCGGCCTCCTGGAACAGCGCGGCTTCGACGGCGGGGTCGCCGACCTCGCCGTGCTCGACCTCCCGCGCAGCCACCCCGACCACTACTGGAGCGAGGCTCCCCACCCCGTCGTCCAGGCACGCGAGTTCATCGAGGCCGTTCTCGCCAGTGACGCGCTGGTCCTCGGGACGCCCGTCTACCACTCCGGGTACTCCGGACTGCTGAAGAGCGCCGTGGACCTCCTGCCGTCCGACGCCCTCGCGGGCAAGGCGGTCGGCCTGGTCTCCCACGCCGGCGGGCCGCGCGGCTCGGCCACCGCCTGCGAACAGCTGCGCCAGGTCGTGAAGGCGCTCGGCGGCTGGGCGGTGCCGATGCAGGTCAGCACGGTCTCCGCGGACTTCACGCCCGCGGCCGGAGGGCGGCGCGGGCTGGACGTGACGGGCCCGGTGCACGCGCGCTGCGTGGAACTCGCCGACCAGCTGGCGGCGTTCACGCGGGCGATGCGAGGTGCGGCGGGCACCGCCCAGGTCTCCACGGAGGGCACCGCCCAGATCGCCATGGAGGGCACCTCGGAGGACATCCCGGAAGTCACCCCGCAGGACACCCCGGAGGTGGCGGCATGACCCCGCCCCTGCCCCCGCGCCCGTCCCTCCTGCCCCGCTGTCTGCGCCTCCTGCGCGAGGACCTGAAGGTCGTCGCCGACCGCGACCCCGCCGTGCGCAGCCGCGGCGAGGCGCTCCTCGCCCCCTTCCTGCCGGCCCTGTGGCTGCACCGTCCGGCGAGCGGGCTGCACGCGCGGGGCCACCGGGTCACGGCCCGCGTGCTGTCGCTCGTCGGCCGCTTCCTGTCCGGCGGGGTCGACATCCACCCGGGTGCACGCGTGGGGCGGCGGCTGTTCATCGACCACGGCGCGGCCGTAATCATCGGCGAGGACGCCGTGATCGGCGACGACGTCACCCTCTACCACCAGGTCACGATCGGCGCGATCGGCTGGTGGCGGGACCGCCACCGGCTGCCGGGCGAGCGGCGCCACCCCACCCTCGGCGACCGCGTCGTGGTGGGGGCGGGCGCCTCCGTCCTCGGCCCCGTGCGCATCGGCGACGACAGCCTCGTCGGCGCGCACGCACTGGTGATGGCCGACGTCCCGGCCGGGAGCCGGGTGTGGGCGCCGAAGAGCGAGGTCCACCCGAGGGGCAAACCCTCCGCGGTACGGGCGGCGGGCGGCACGGAAGCGGCGGCGGACGGGACGACGAACGGCTCGGCGAACGTGACGACGAACGTGACAGCGAAGGCCACGGCGAAGAGGAAGCGAGGCGGTCTGTGAGTACAGGCACGGGCACGGAGACGGGCACGGGTACGGGAGCGGGTACGAGCGCGGGTACGAGCGCGGGCGTAGCCACGGATACGGGTGCCGATACCCGTACCGGCCCCGGCCCCGGCACCGGCCCCGGCACCGGGGAGCACACCGGCTACCGCGAGCTGCTCCGCGAGGCGTTCGTCCGGCGCTACGAGGACGGCGCGGACTCCTGGAGCGAGGAGCCGGCCATGCGGGAGCTCGTGCCGCTGCTCGGCACGGAACTCGCACCGGGCAGCTCCGTCATCGACATCGGGGCGGGCCGCGGCCGGGACATGGAGCTCCTGCTCGCCCAGGGCCACCGGGTCACCGCGGTCGACCTCGTACGGCTGCCCGACTGGGAGGACATCGCCCGCCGGTACGGCGCCGCGGCCGCCTTCGAGGTCGGCAACTTCGCCGACCTGGCGGTCGACCGCGTCTTCGACGCCGCCGTCGACAACGGCGTGCTGCACCACCAGGCCCCGGAGGACTACGCGCCCTACCTGGCCAACGTGCGGCAGCGGCTGCGCCCCGGCGGGCTGCTGGCCGTCAGCCTCTTCACCACGGCGGAGGAGCTCGCCGAGGGCGTCCTGAACCGCGCCGAGGACGGCCGTCTGTCGCGGTGGTTCAACGAGCGGGAGGCGACGGAGCTGCTGGCCGGGGCGGGCTTCACGGTGACCGCCGTGCGGACGGTGCGCAGAGAGCTGCCGGGCCTCGCCTACCTGCTGGTCCTTGCCCGCCGCGACGCGTGATCCGGACGCGTCGTCCGTAGTCCGTACGCCTCACCCGACGCGTCACCCGTACGAAGGCCTGGTTCCGATGACCGCTCCGTCCCGAGGGGGCCCCGCCGAGGCGGCCCCCGCACCGGCGTCCGCGAAGCCGGGCAGCCGCATGTTCGCCTCGCTCGCCGTCCGCAACTACCGCTACTTCTTCTTCGGCCAGTTCATCTCGAACTCCGGCACGTGGATGCAGTTCGTCGCCCAGGACTGGCTGGTCTTCCACCTCACCGGCAGCACGTTCGCGGTGGGCGTCACCACGGCCCTGCAGTTCCTGCCGGTGCTGCTGCTCGGCCTGTTCGGCGGCGTGGTGGCCGACCGGTACCCGAAGCGGCGGATCCTGCTCACCACGCAGGGCGCGATGGGCCTGTTCGCCGCGGCCCTCGCCGTGCTGACGCTGACCGACGTCGTCGTGGTCGCCCACGTCTACGTCTTCGCGTTCCTGCTCGGCCTCATGAACGTCTTCGCCAACCCCGCGATCCAGACGTTCGTCCCCGAGATGGTGGGCCCCGAGCGCGTCGCGAACGCGGTCAGCCTGGGCGCGGTGAACTTCCAGAGCGCCCGGCTGCTCGGCCCCGCCGCCGCCGGACCGCTGATCGTCGTGATCGGCAGCGGCTGGGCGTTCGCGCTGAACGCGCTGTCCTACGTCGCGGTGATCGCCTCGCTGCTGGCCGTACGGGCCTCCGAGCTGCGGCCGGCGACACCGCAGCGGCGCGAGAAGGGCCAGATCAGGGCGGGTCTGCGGCACGTGCGGGAGCACCCCGAGCTCATCCGCCCCATCGTCCTGGTCGGCTTCGTCTGCACCTTCGGTTTCAACTTCCCCACCCTGCTCTCGGGCTTCGCGTACAACGTCTTCGACGGCGGCGCGAAGGAGTTCGGCTTCCTCACGACGGCGGTCGGCCTGGGCGCGCTGGCCGGGGCCCTGATGTCGGCGCGGCGGCGCAGCAGCCGCACGGTGGTGCTGGTCGGTACCGCGGCCGCCTTCGGCGCCCTGGAGGCCGTGACGGCGCTCGCG
Source organism: Streptomyces telluris (assembly GCF_024519335.1). Lineage (NCBI taxonomy): Bacteria > Bacillati > Actinomycetota > Actinomycetes > Kitasatosporales > Streptomycetaceae > Streptomyces > Streptomyces telluris. The sequence goes on along the minus strand of NZ_JANIID010000010.1, from coordinate 133,790 downwards.
CCGTCCGTCTGGCTCTTCGGCGCGCTGATGGTGCTGGTGGGCCTACTGAGCGTGACGTTCTCCACGACGGCCAACTCCCTGGTCCAGCTCCACACCGATCCCGCGATGCGCGGCCGCGTCATGGGCCTGTACATGCTCGTGTACACGGGCGGAACGCCCATCGGCGGCCCGGTGGTGGGCTGGGCGGTCCAGCACTACGGGGCGAGGGCCGGAATCCTGGCGTGCGGGCTCGTCGCGGTGGCCGCTGCGGCGATCGTCGGGCTGATCGCGCTGCGCGCTCCCCGTGCGGGGGCGGTCGCGGGTGGCTAGCGTGGCATGGGGGGAACGCTCGGGGACGGTGGGGATCGCTCGCTGATCGCCGGGAAGGAGCCGGGACCATGGCCGCGCAAGCAGAGGGCATGCCGTGCTGGGCCGACGCGATGTTCACGGACATCGAGGAGGCCAAGGAGTTCTACGGTGACGTCCTGGGATGGACGTTCGGCGAGAGCGCGACGGAGTTCGGCAACTACACCGAGGCGTACTCCGACGGGAAGGCCGTGGCCGCCGTCGTACCCCCCATGCCGGGCCAGGAGGGCAAGTCCGCCTGGTGCCTGTACTTCGCCTCGCCCGACGCCGCCGCCACCGCGGACAGGATCCGCGCGGCCGGCGGCGAACTGCTGATGGAACCGATGACGGTCGGCGACTTCGGCACCATGGTCCTCGCCCGCGACCCCGCCGGCGTCACCTTCGGCGTCTGGCAGGCCGGCACCCACGAGGGCTTCCAGAAGCGCGGCGAGCCCGGCGCGTACTGCTGGGCCGAGGTCTTCACCCGCGAACCCGGCAAGGCCGACGCCTTCTTCCCCGCCGTCTTCCCCTACGGACTGCAGCACATGGAGGGCGAGGCGGACGCCGGCGACGAGCAGATCGACTTCAAGCTCTTCAGCCTCGGTGGCGAGACGGTGCTCGGCCGCATGGCGATGGGCGAGGAGTTCCCGCCGGAGATCCCTCCCTACATCCAGATCTTCTTCGCGGTCGGCGACTGCGACGCGGCGGTCGCCAAGGCCAGGGACCGCGGCGGCGCACTCCACTTCGGCCCGATGGACAGCCCCTTCGGCCGCTTCGCGGCCCTGACCGACTCCCAGGGCGCGTCCTTCGCCGTCATCGACCTGAACACGACGAAGGGCGCGATGCCGGGACTGACGGACGAGAAGTGACGCGCGAGGCCCGCACGCACTGACCGGGCCGGGCCGGACCGGACCGGACCGGACCGGACCGGGCACAGGATGTCGGGTCCGGCAGGGTGTCTCCTTCCTAACGTGAGGGACGTAAAGGAAGGAGACCGAGGTGCTGGAGCAGCTGAACCAGGCCCTGGAACACATCGAGTCGCATCTCGATCAGCGCATCGAGGTGACCGAGCTGGCACGGATCGCGGTGACGTCGGAGTACCACTTCCGCCGGATGTTCTCCGCCCTGGCGGGGATCCCGCTGTCGGAGTACGTCCGGCGCAGGCGGCTCACGGTCGCGGGCGCCGAGGTGCTCGCGGGGGAGCGGACGCTGCTGGAGATCGCGGTGCGCTACGGCTACGGCTCGGGGGAGGCGTTCGCGCGTGCCTTCCGGGCCGTGCACGGTGTGGGCCCGGGCGAGGCCCGGCGGGCCGGTGCGGCCCTGCACTCCCAGCCCCGGATGTCCTTCCGCCTCGTCGTCGAAGGGAACAGCAGCATGCGATACCGGGTCGTGGAGAAGGAAGAGTTCCGCGTGGTCGGCAAGAAGGTCCGGGCCCCACTGGTCCACGAGGGGGTGAACCCGGTGATCGCCGACTTCATCCGGGGCATCGACAAGGAGACGATACGGCGCATCGCCGCCCTGTCCGACCAGCAGCCCGAGGGCATCGTGGGAGTGAGCGACGACCTCGACCCGAGCCGGGCGGAGGGGACCGAACTCGACTACTACCACGGTGTGGTGAGCGGATCCGACGCCGTCCCCGAGGACATGGACGCCCTCACCGTCCAGGCCGGCACCTGGGCCGTCTTCGAGAGCTCCGGGCCGTTCCCGCAGGCGCTCCAGCACCTGTGGCGGGACGTCTTCACCCAGTGGTTCCCGTCCAACCCCTACCGCAGCCGCCGCGGCCCCGAGATCCTCCGCACCCGCCTGTCCGAGGATGCGGCGCGGGCGGACGCGGAGCTGTGGATCCCGGTGGAGCGGACCGAGGCCTGAGCCAGGGCATGACCAGCGGCGTGCGGTGGCCCGGGCCACCGCACGCCCCTCGTCCTCGTCCTCCCCCTCGTCCTCCTGCTCGTACGCCCGGACATGCGCCCCGGACTGTCGCCCATGGTGGGTACGGCGGCCGCCGGATTGGCTGTAGCCATGACGAACACCGCTTCCGAGAACACGACTTCCCACCACGACTCCCCCCGCTCCGACCACGACATCCTCGTCCTCGGCGCCACCGGCAAGACCGGCCGCCGGGTCGTCCGCGTCCTCCGCGCCGCGGGGGTCCCCGTCCGGGCCGCGTCCCGATCCGGCGAGGTCCGCTTCGACTGGACCGAGCCCGGCACGTGGGCCGCCGCCCTCGAAGGGGCCTCGGCCGTCTACCTCATCGCCCCGGACGAGGGGTACGACGCCGTGCCCGTCTTCGTCCGGCAGGCCGTCGGGGCGGGCGTGCGCCGGTTCGTGGTCCTCTCCGGGCGCGGCATCGAGCACGTGGGGCCGGACTTCGGGCAGGGCATGGCCGTCGCCGAGGAGGCGGTCCGCGGCTCCGGCGCCGAGTGGGCGATCGTCCGGGCGAGCAACTTCAGCCAGAACTTCAGCGAGGACCTGTGGTGGCAGCCGGTCCGCGAGGGGCGGCTCGGGCTGCCGATCGGGGACGTGCCCGAGCCGTTCGTCGACGCGGACGACATCGCCGAGGTGGCGGCGGCGCTGCTCACGCGCAGCGCCGCCGAGCACGCCGACGAGGTCTACGAGGTCTCCGGGCCGCGTGGGCTGACCTTCGGCGAGGCCGTCGCGGTGATCGCCCGCGCCACGGGGCGGGCGATCGCCTACGAGGAGCTGACGCCGGAGCAGTACCGCGCCGAACTGATCGCGGCGGGGCTGCCCGAGGCGGCCGCGACGGCCTTCAACGCGCTCTTCGCCCTGCACCGCGCGGGTCACACGGCCGTGCCCGCCGACGGGGTGCGGCGCGTCCTGGGCCGCGAGGCCGCCGACTTCGGTGCGTACGCCACGAAAATCGCCGCCACGGGGGCGTGGGCCCGGGTTGAATGACCGTGATCACCGGCGGTGGGCGGGACCACGGTCCGGCCGGCCGCCGGCACCCCACACTCCCGGAGGAGTCGCATGGTCAGCACGCAGGCGCTGGTGGGCATAGCCGCCGTGGAACTCGGCATGGTCCTCACCCCCGGCCCCAACATGATCTACCTCGTGTCCCGTTCGATCACGCAGGGGCGGCGGGCCGGGCTCGTCTCCCTGCTGGGCGTCGCGGTGGGCTTCTTCGTCTACCTGCTGGCCGCCGTCGCCGGCCTCGCCACGCTCTTCAGCCTCGTGCCCGCCGTCTACACGGCCCTCAAGCTGGCCGGCGCCGGCTACCTGGCCTACCTCGCGTGGAAGACCCTCAGGCCCGGCGGCGTCTCCGCGTTCGACCCGAAGCCGCTGCCGCCGGACCCGGCGCGCAAGCTGTTCATGATGGGCCTGGTCACCAACCTCCTCAACCCGAAGATCGCCATCCTCTTCATCTCCGTGCTGCCGCAGTTCATCGACCCCGACCGGGGCTCCGTGGCCGGGCAGAGCCTCGTCCTCGGCCTCACCCTGATCGCCGTCGCCGTCACCGGCAACGGCCTGATCGCCATGAGCGCCGGCGCCATATCGGGCTTCCTGCGCCGCCGGCCGCGGTGGCTGCGGATGCAGCGCTACGTGATGGGCACGGTCCTGGCGGGCATCTCGGTACGGGTCGCGACGACCTGACCGTCTCCCCCGCCGCGCCGTCTCCCCCGCCGCGCCGTCTCCTCCACCGCGCCGGCTACTCCGGCGGGCTCGCGCTGACGGCGCCGAGCAGCTCCCGCCAGCGCAGGGACCGCAGCCGCGCGGCGCGCTCGGCGAGCTCGCGCGTGGTGTGCGCGTAGCCGGCGCCAAGGATCTCCAGGGAGTCCAGGACCCGGGCGGAGGCGCGGCCCCGGCCGGTGACGGCGTCGACGCGCGGGTTGCCGCGCTCGGCGACGGCCTCCAGGGTCGCCGGGGTCATGGTGGCGACGGTGTCCCGGACGACGAGCTCGTCCACGTAGCGGGTGTCGGGGATCCCCGGGGTCCGTACGGCGGTGTCCGTCCAGCGCATCCGGTGCGGGCGGGCGCCGTGGGAGGCGAGCTCGCGCCAGGCGGGCCCGGTCAGCAGCTGCTCGTGGCGGTGGAGGACGAGCCGCGCCGAGGCGAGCGCGGCCTCCCCGCGCATCACGTGCGCCGCCTCGGACGAGGAGCGGCACAGCTGCTCGTCGAAGGCGGCGTCCACGGGCGCGAGCGGCACCGAGACGACGGCCCGCAGCCGGGAGAGGTCGCGGCCCGCGCGGCGGGCGCGGCGCAGGCCGTCCAGCCAGGCGGCGGCCGCCAGGTCGTAGTGCCCGGGCGAGAGCACGGGGCCGACGTCCACGCCGGCGCCCTCGGCCAGGCAGTCGGCGGCCGCGGCCAGCCCCTCGGGGCCGGCGGGCAGGGCGACCAGGGCGTTGGGGCGGTCCACGGCCCGCCACAGGCGCAGCGCCGTGGCCGTGTCCGCGGCGGGGCCGACCTCCACCGCGACGTGCCCGTCGCGGCCGCCGGTGCGCTCGTGGACGGGCAGCAGCACGTCGCAGGCGCGCCGGGCCTCGGCGGCGAGCAGCGCCTCGGCGGCCGGCCCGGCCTCGCGCGGGGGGCGGCCCGGCCAGGGGGCGCGGGTGCGCCGGCGCAGGGAGCGGGTGAGGGGCTCGGGCCCCAGGGCCAGCCCGGTGATCAGCCCGTCGTCGACGAGCCGGGCCAGCCGGCGCGGGTTGGGCTCGTGCCACCCGGCACCGTCCAGCCAGCGCGAGACGCCCTCGTCCGCCAGCAGGCTGATGACGCCCGCGCCGCACACCTTGTCACTCCTTGCCCCGCCGGCTTCCCGGCAGCATTCGTACGAAACCGTGCCGCTCGATGCACGCCGCGGAATCCTCGGCGGAAACGCCTTACCAGTCAAGGAAGCTGATGGTGCGTCGCGCGCCGTCGTGGCGCAGGTCATCCGGACCGCCCCCGCCGGCCCGTCCGGGGTTACCGTCGGCTGCCCGCCGAGGACACCGCGCCCGCCCTCGGGCGGGCCGGCGACCGCGCCCGGCGCCGCGAGTTCCCGGAGCCCGGAGAGAATGTCACTTTCGCCGGAACGGACCGGCGGACCGGCGGACCGGCGGCTCTCCGAGGAACCGGCCGGGCCGGGCCCCGGCCCACCGGAACCGCCCCGGAAAAGCAGAACACCCCTCCGTCCGTGTTTCCACGGGCGAAGGGGTGTCGCTGGCGGTAGCGGTGGGATTTGAACCCACGGTGGAGTTGCCCCCACACACGCTTTCGAGGCGTGCTCCTTAGGCCGCTCGGACACGCTACCGAGAGAGAGCTTAGCGGACGGTGGGCCGTGCTCTGAAATCGGTCCGGGGGCGGAGGGGTGTGACGCTGCTCATCATGGGCGCCGGGGCGCTCAGCGGCCGCGGAAGAAGTCGGTCAGGAGCCCCGCGCACTCCCCGGCGAGGACGCCCTGGATCACCTCGGGGCGGTGGTTGAGCCGGCGGTCGCGCAGGACGTCCCACAGGGAGCCGGCCGCGCCGGCCTTCTCGTCGACGGCGCCGTAGACGACGCGGTCGACGCGGGAGAGGACGATCGCACCCGCACACATCGTGCACGGCTCCAGCGTCACCACGAGCGTGCACCCGGCCAGGCGCCACTCGCCCACGGCCCGCGCCGCCTCGCGCAGGGCGAGGACCTCGGCGTGGCCGGTGGGGTCGCCCGTGGCCTCGCGCTCGTTGCGGCCGCGGCCGATGACGGAGCCGTCCGGCCCCAGCACGACGGCGCCGACCGGCACGTCGCCGGTGGCGGGGGCCCGTACGGCCTCGTCGAGGGCGGCCCGCATGGGGCCGGTCCACGGTGCGCGTACAGGGTCGTGCTCCTCCCCCGCCGGAGCGGCGCGGGAGGGACCGGGATCGCGGACGGCTTCGTTCATGGCACCAGTGTGAGCGAACCTGCCCGGGCGGGCGTCAGCGCACGGCTTCCAGGACCTCCGTGCAGCCGAGGAGGTCGGCGATCTCGCTGAGCGCGTCCCCGTCGAGAGCCAGCAGCTCCTTCCCGCTCACGCCGAGGTCGGAGAGGAGCTCGTAGTCGCCGAGGGGGCCGTGCGGCCGCGGTTCGGCGGCGTCCGTCCCTTCGGTCTCGTCCTCCACGGGGTCGGGCTCGCCGTCCTCCGTGCCGTCCAGGTCGAGGTCGTCGAGCTCGTCGGCGTCGGTGTCGTCGCGGCCGATCAGCTCGTCGACGAGCATCGCGCCGTACGAGCTGCGGCCCGCGACGACGGCGTTCGAGACGAAGACGCGCGGGTCGTCCTCACCGTCGACGCGGACGACGCCGAACCAGGCGCCCTCCTGCTCGATGAGGGCGAGGACCGTGTCGTCCCCGGAGGAGGTCTCCCGGGCCAGGTCGGCGAGGTCGGCCAGGGTTTCCACGTTGTCGAGTTCTGTGTCGCTCGCTTCCCATCCGTCGTCGGTGCGCGCGAGCAGTGCGGCGAAGTACACCGTGACTCTCCCACTGGTCATAGGCGGTGCCGGGCCGGACGGGGACCACCCCGCCCACTCGGAATCGTGGCAGAAACCTCGCCGTTGCGAGAGGTCTTCCGCGCTGCGTCGTGCAGCAGTCCGAAGAGATGTGCCTCACGTGGCGCTGCGGGCACCGCCGTCCGGGCGGCCGCGTCACCAGCGGAAGGTCCTCATCCGCATCTGCTGGCGCATCCGGGCGGCCCGCGCCCGGCGCGGCTGGACGCGGTCGCGGAGCTCCTTGGCCTCGTTGAGCTCGCGCAGGAACTGGGCGCGTCTGCGGCGGCGGTCCGCCTCCTCCTCGGCCCCGGGGCCGGATCCGGCGCCGGAGCGGGGTTCGGGCGCCGGTGCGCCACGCGTCGTGTCGGGCTTCTCGGGGGCGTCTTCAGCCATGGCAGGACCACCTCGTGCCGAGTGCTTCGCCGGCCACGCCCGGAGCGACAGACCGGGCGTACGTGCCCACTTTCCCCCTAAGTGGTGGTTTGATGCCAGTGCGGCGACAGACCGCCGCGGACCTGCGGCGGAGGGTCGAACGCCGCACGGCGGCGGCTCGGGGCCGAAAGCTCGGTTAATGTCGATGTCATGCGGATCCACGTCGTCGACCACCCCCTGGTGGCGCACAAGCTCACCACCCTGCGCGACAAGCGCACCGATTCCCCCACCTTCCGGCGTCTCGCCGACGAGCTGGTCACCCTGCTCGCCTACGAGGCCACGCGCGACGTGCGCACCGAGCAGGTGGACATCGAGTCCCCGGTGACGGCGACCACCGGCGTCAAGCTCTCCCACCCGCGCCCGCTCGTGGTGCCGATCCTGCGCGCCGGCCTCGGCATGCTCGACGGCATGGTCCGGCTGCTGCCGACCGCCGAGGTGGGCTTCCTGGGCATGATCCGCAATGAGGAGACCCTCAAGGCGGAGACCTACGCCACGCGCATGCCCGACGACCTCTCGGGCCGCCAGGTCTACGTCCTGGACCCGATGCTGGCGACCGGCGGCACGCTGGTCGCGGCGATCAACGAGCTGATCGAGCGCGGCGCCGACGACGTCACCGCCATCTGCCTGCTGGCCGCCCCGGAGGGCGTCGAGGTCATGGAGCGCGAGCTCGCGGGCGCCCCGGTCACCGTGGTCACCGCCTCGGTCGACGAGCGCCTCAACGAGAACGGCTACATCGTCCCGGGCCTGGGCGACGCGGGCGACCGCATGTACGGCACGGCGGGCTAGCCGCCGGCTCCGACGCGCGCGCGGGCCGTCACCGCGCATTCCGCCGGTCTTCCACACCGTGGAAGACCGGCGGTGTCATGTCATGCCGGGCCGCCGCGAGCCTGGTTCTCCCTCAGCACTTCGAGGGCTTCGGCACCGGGGACGGCGCCTTGGAGGGTGAGGGCGGCGCCGAGGAGGGCGCGTCCGAGGGAGGCGCCTCGCCCGGTTCGACGCCCATGTCGGTCAGGGCCCGGTCGGCGTCCTGCCGCCCCGTGAGCTCCTTGTACTCGTTGCCGATGACGAGGTCGACCTCCTCGTCGACCGCGCGCTGGTCGTTCTTGACCTCGGCCCCGGCCATCTGGGTGCCGACGACCCTCAGCGCCCCCTCGGCGGCCGTCGGGGCACCGATCAGCAGGCCCACCTGCTCGACCTTCTTGTCGTAGAGGGCGGGTGCGTTGCCCACCTTGCCGATCTTGAAGCCGCGGCTCCTGAGTTCATCCGCGGTGATCTTGGCGAGTCCGCCGCGCGGAGTCGCGTTGTAGACGTTGACGGTGATGTCGGAGGGCCGTGGCAGCGGTTTCGACTCCTCGCCCTCGTCCGCCGCCTTGCAGTCGCCGTCCTTAGCCCCCTTCGCACCCTTCGCGCCCGCGCCGTGGGCCTGGGTCTCGCTGGGGCCCCCGGTGAAGACGTCGACGAGCTGGAAGGTCCCCCATCCGGCCAGGGCGAACGCGGCGGTTGAGGTGACTGCGGCGAGCACGATCCTGCGGCGGTTTCTGGGGCGGCGCATGTGCGGGAATCGCTTGCCCGTAATGCGGTACTTCCTGCCCATGCCGGGAGGGGTGAGCATGCTCATGGGCGCAGCGTAGTGCGGGGCAGGGCCGCTGCCTACTAAATGATCAATGGGTTCGCACGGCCCAACCCGAAAGGCCGAACAACGGCCGGAAACAGCCTCCGGACGGCCCCGCCCCCCGCCGGTCCGGCCGGATGCGCGGGGCGACGGCTCCGGCTAGCCCAGTTCGAGCACGCGGGCGTGCAGCACCTGGCGCTGCTGGAGCGCTGCGCGCACGGCGCGGTGCAGGCCGTCCTCGAGGTAGAGGTCGCCGTGCCACTTGACGACGTGGGCGAAGAGGTCGCCGTAGAAGGTCGAGTCCTCGGCCAGCAGGGTTTCCAGGTCGAGCTGCTGCTTGGTGGTCACCAGCTGGTCGAGCCGCACCGGGCGCGGGGCGACGTCCGCCCACTGCCGGGTGCTCTCCCGGCCGTGGTCGGGGTACGGCCGCCCGTTTCCGATGCGCTTGAAGATCACACGGAAAGCCTACCGGGCGACAGGCTCCCGGCGCAGCCACGGCACGGGAGCGCGAAGGCGACAATCGGCCGCATACCAGGAGCAGCGGGGACCCCGCGGCACGCCTTCCGGGACATTGCCCACAGCCTGTGGACACGGCCGGAGCGCTCCGGCCGTCCACACGGGGTCAGCCGTGCGGCGGTACGAGCACCACGCCGGAATACTCGACTTCCGACTCCGTACGGTTCGCGTAGGAGTGGGGGTGATCGCCCGCCATGCGGAGACCGTACCCCTGCGGAAGGACCACTTCCTGTCCGCCGACGGTGACGGCGAGGGTGCCGCGCAGGACATGGAGGAGCTCCACGGTGCCGAGCACGTGGGCCTCGCTGTGGTGCTCCTCGCCGGGGGCGAGCCGCCAGTGCCACAGCTCGGCGCCCACGGGCGGGGCGGCCCCGGTGACGAGCAGACCCCTGCCGCCGCCCGGGCCGTTCCACAGGACGGGCTGGCCGTCGGGCGCCGTGGACTGCAGCAGCGGCGCCGCGGGCTGCTGCAGCAGCTCGGTCAGGGGGACGCCGAAGGCGTCGCAGAGGCGGACCAGGGTGGCGAGGTTGGGGTTGGAGCGGGCGTTCTCCAGGGCGACGAGCATGCCCTTGCTGACCCGGGCGCGGGCGGCGAGGGTGTCGAGGCTCCAGCCCCGGTCCTTGCGCAGGGCCCGCACACGGGCGGCGACGGCCTCCATGACGGACCTGTCGTCGCCGGGCTCGCCCGCGTCCGCCGTTGCTTCCGTGTTCCCGCTCATGCCGGTCATCTTCCCGCCTCCCGGGATCCGGTCGTTTGATGCTACCGTCCATTTCAATCAAACGACTGCAGGAGGGTGGGCACCGTCCATGTCCCCGGACCCGGATCTCGAAGCGGCGGCCGCGAGCGTGCACGTGGAGGAGGCCGTCCGCGCGCTGCGGCCCGACTTCGCCGTGCTGGTGATCGCGGCGGACGGGCTGCCCGCCGGCCCCAGCGACCCCTGGTCGCGCCGGCAACTCGCCGACGCCGCAGCGACCGCCGAGGGCCTCGACGTCACCGCCGAGCCCCGCATCGCCGCCTGGCGCTCGGCCTACAGCGCCTTCGGCGCCAAGCCAAGCCGTACGCGCAACAGCGCCGAGGCCCTGATCCGCCGCGCCCCCGCGGGCCTGCCCGAGGTCAACCTCCTGGTCGACGTCTACAACGCCGTGTCCGTCGCGCACCGCCTCCCGGTCGGCGGCGAGGACCTGTCCGCGTACGCCGGGGCGCCGCGCCTGGTGCGGGCCACCGGCGACGAGCCGTTCGACACGGTCGCCGGCGGCGCGCCGGCCGTCGAGCACCCCGAGCCCGGCGAGGTGGTCTGGCGCGACGACCTCGGCGTCACCTGCCGCCGCTGGAACCACCGCCAGTGCGTCCGCACCCGCATCACCGAGAAGTCCACGAGCGCCCTGTTCCTGCTGGAGCGGCTCGACCCCATGCCGCTCGACGCGCTGCACGCCGCCGCCGGCGACCTCCTCGCCCGGCTGCGCGAGCGCGCGCCGGACCTGCGCGCGGTCTCCCGCCTGGTCTGAGCGCGGCGGTCCGGCCGGAGGCCCGGCCGGGAGGCGGGTGGGCGGCGGACGGGGTCAGCCCTGGGTCTGCCGCGGAGTCCGCCTGGCGGGCCGGACGGTCGCCTTCTTGGCCGCCCCCTCCTTGGCGGCGCGCTTCATCTCCTGCTTGTGCTCGCGCACCTTGGCCAGCGACTCGGGCCCGGTGATGTCCGCGACCGACCGGTAGGAGCCCTCCTCGCCGTAGGCGCCGGCCGCCTCGCGCCAGCCCTCCGGCGCGACCCCGAGCTGCTTGCCCAGCAGCGCGAGGAAGATGCGGGCCTTCTGCTCGCCGTAGCCGGGCAGCTCCTTGAGCCGCCGGAAGAGCTCCTCCCCGGTCGCGACGCCCTCCCAGACCGCGCTCGCCTCGCCGCCGTAGTGCTCGACCAGGTACTGGCACAGCTGCTGGACGCGCTTGGCCATCGCCCCCGGGTAGCGGTGCACGGCCGGCTTCTCCGACAGCAGCGCCGCGAACGCCTCGGGGTCGTAGGCGGCGATCTCGTACGCGTCGAGGTCGTCGCGGCCCATCCGCTGCGCGATGGCGTACGGCCCGGCGAACGCCCACTCCATGGGGATCTGCTGGTCCAGCAGCATCCCCGTCAGCGCGGCGAGCGGGCTGCGGCCGAGCAGGGCGTCGGCCTCGGGCTGCTGGGCGAGGTGAAGGGTCTTGTCCATGCCTCGATGATCGCCCCGCGGCGCCCGCGCGGGAGGGAGCCGGAGGCCCGGGGGTGTCACCCGTTCCCGCCCCGGCGTGCGAACGGGTGAACGAAGGAGAGGCGGTCTTGCGGACGGTGCGCCGCGGCGGCTGTCATGGACGGACTGCGGCCGGACCCACCGGGGTGCCCGAGCGGCACGTCCGAGCGAGGGAGGCCGGCGCATGGCGCGAGTCCGGGTGCGCGGCGCGGAGCTCTTCCACGAGGTCGCGGGCGAGGGCGAGCCGCTGGTGCTCGTCCACGGCGGGCTGACCGACCACTACACCTGGCGGGCGGTCGTCCCGGCCCTCGCGCAGTCCTTCCGCGTCCTCGTCTACGACCGGCGCGGGCACAGCGCCAGCACCCGCGGCGCCGGCCGCTGCACCCGCAGGGAGCACGAGGACGACCTCGCCGCGCTGCTGCAGACGCTCGGCCTCGCCCCGGCCCACGTCGTCGGCAACTCCTTCGGCGCGTCGACCGCCCTGGGCCTGGCCGTCCGCCGCCCCGACCTCCTGCGCACCGTCATCGCCCACGAACCCCCGCTGCTGGGCGTCATCCGCGGCGACGACCCCGCCCACGTGCTGATGCGGGCCGCGCAGAACGGCATCGACGCGGCGGTGGCCCTGATCCTCGCCGGGGAGGCGGGCGAGGGCGTGCGCCGCTTCACGGAGGAGGTCGCCCTCGGCCCGGGCTCCTGGGAGGCCCTGCCCGACCGGGTGCGCGCGACCCTCGTCGCCAACAGCCGCGCGTTCGCGGCCGAGCAGTCCGACCCGGGCTGGGCGAGCCTCGACCTCACCCGGCTGTCCGCCTGCGCCGGGCCGGCGCTGCTGACGTACGGCACGGAGAGCCCGGCGTGGCTGCCGCCGGTCACGGTCGAGCTGTCGCGGACGATGCGGAGGGCGGAGCTGAGGGGTCTGCAAGGCGCAGGCCACATTCCGCATGTGTCGCACCCGGAGGCGTTCGCGGCGATGGTGCGGAGATTCATCGAGGCGGCATGACGCGGCGTGACCGCCGTCCGGGCGCGCGCCCCGGTACCTGAGCGTTTGCGCGCCGCGCGCCCCTGCGCCCGCTCCGGGGCGCCGCTCCAGCGCGTCAGCACCCTCTGTGCGGAAGCGGCAGGAGTGCCCGACCGTGGAGGGGGACGGACACAGTGCCCTGCGGAAAGAGGGGGACCGCGATGGAGAGCACGCACGCCACCGACCGGCCGGCGCCGGACGATCCGCCCGCGGCCAAACGCCCCTACGTGGAGCCGCGGATCGACGAGCTCGGCACGGTCGAACAGCTGACCGCCCACGGCGGGTTCCCCCAGCCGTCCGAACCCCTTCTCTGAGCAGCGCGCGTCGTCGGAAGGCCGTGCCGGACGGCCGTCGGAAGGCCCGGAAGGGAAGTCATGGAGCCCGTCCCTGTACCCGTCGGTGACTACCTGGGCTGCTACGGACGCGTCCCGTTCGGCGACGGCCCGTCCCGCATCTCGTACGTGACTACTCCCTTCGGGCAGCGCCCGTCCTGGTCCGACCCCGGGCGCCACCTCGTCCAGTGGGCGGCGCCGGGGACGCCCCGGGTCCCGTTCCCCTCCGAGCGGGAGAGGCTCCTGCTGACCGGCGTCGTCCGCGGCCCGGTCACGCCCTCGTGGGTCGGGCGGCTCGTGTCCGCCCTCAAGGAGGGCCGCCACGCGGAACTGGCCCGTATGCCCGGCACCATGGCCGGGGCGCTGGTCACCGACCACCGGGTGTTCCTCTTCCGCAGCGCCGCGGGCGAGGAGGGCCTGCACTACCGGTGCTCCGGGGACCTGCTGCGGTTCTCCACCGACCCGACCGACCTGCTCGACGGCCCCGGGGAGTTCGACCCGGAGGCCGTCCGGCGCTCCTGCCGCGGCGAGGCGGTCTTCGTCTACCCCGGCGTCACCCCCGTCCCGCCCGGCCGGATCGTCACCGTCGAGCGCGGGGCGGTGACCACGGCCGAGTACGACCCGGTGACCCCGCTGGAGCTGCCCGCGCGCACCACGATGGCGGAGTACGCCGAGACCGCCTGGGACCTGCTGCTGGAATCCGTACGGCCGTACGCCGGCCGCGGCCGGACCGGCATCCTGCTCAGCGGCGGCCTGGACTCGGCGGCCGTGCTCGCGGCCCTGGCGGCGGCCGGCGCCGACGTCGTCGCCTACCACCGGGCCACCCGGGACCCCCTCGCGGACGAGTCCGGGTACGCCCGGGCGGTCTGCGAGCACCTGGGGGTGCCGTTCGTGCCGGTCGTGACGGACCACGGCGCCGGATACCTCGACGAGCGGTGGGAGTTCCCCCACCCGTACAACCACACGGCCTACCGGTGGCTCGAACAGACCGCCGAGCGCGTCGCCCGGGACGGGATCACCTTCCTCGCCTGGGGCCGCGAGGGCGACCGGATCTTCGGCCCGGCGCGCTACGGGCTGCACGGCGTGCTCACCGGCGACCTGCCCGCGCGCGAGAAGGCCGTCCTGTGCCGGGGGCTGCTCACCTCGCGCTGGGAGCTCCCCCGCATCCTGCGCAGCGCCTCGCCCGGCTCCTCCCTGCTCGACGACGGCCCGCCCGGGCGCGGCGGCGGGCGACCCGCGGACTTCCTCACCCCGTCCGCCGCCGACCGGGACGGCGCTCCCGCCGCGAGCGCCCTGCCCGAGTACCCCGGCCTCACACCGCAGGAGCACTGCGCGAACCTGACCCTGTGGAGACCGCGCGGCATCCAGCTGTACAACCCCCTGGGCAGCAAGGACCTGCGGCGGCTCTCCGCCCGCATGCCGGACGCCTACCGGCTCCTGCCGCACCAGGGGCGGCTGATCACCAAGCCGGTGCTCCGGCTGATGCTCTCCAGCCGCTTCCCCGCGGGCGTCTGGCGGCGGCACGGCCGGCTGTGGCCCGGCTCCCCGCACAAGGACTACGTCCTCGGCCACCGCCACGTCCTCGCCGCCCTCATCGGCGGGCCGCAGGCGCACCTCGTCCGCACGGGCATCGTCGACCCGCTCCGGCTCGCGCACGTCCTGGCCGAGCCGGCCCGGCTGCGCCTGAACGCGGACACCCTGCTCAGCACCGCCATGACCGAGCTGTTCCTGCGCAGCGACGCGCGGCGCACGCCCGCGAACCGGAGGGGATTCACCCGATGCCTCTGATCGGCCTGGCCGAGCACGCCGTCTTCGACGACACCGACGACGCCGGCCTCATCCTCGACACCCGCCGCGGTGTCTGCCTGTCCCTCAACTCCACGGCCACCTACATGCTGCGCACCGCCCTTGCGTGCGACTCCGTGCCCGCGGCCGTCGCCCGGCTGCGCGAGGACTTCGACGCGGACGACGCGACGCTCGCCGCCGGGCTGGCCGGCCTCGCCGACCGGCTGGGCGAGCGGTCCCTGCTGCTCGGGGACGACGGGCGCCCGCCGCGCAGGCGCCGCCTGCGGAGGGCGGAGCGGTGACCGCGGACTGGGAGTTCTTCCTGGACGGCCCCCGGGAGGGCCCGCCCCCGCCGGCCGTCCCGCTCCGCCTGCGGGCCGTCGCCGTCGCCCGCACGGCCCGGGCGCTGTGGCTGTACCGGCGGCGCGGCTGGCGCGGGGCGTACCCGTACCTGTGCCGGGCCCGGCCCGCCCGGGGCTCGGCCGCCCTGTCCGGCCTGTCCCCCGGCACGGCGGTGCGGCTGGCCCGCCGGGAGATCCTCGGCGCCCAGCTGGTGCTCCGCGCCATGCTGCCCAACGGTCCCTGCCTGCCGAGGTCGTTGGCCCTGACCACCTATCTGTGCGCGCTCGGCCTGCCGGCCTGCATGACGGTGGCCCGGAGCCGCGCCACGCCCTCCCCGTCCCAGGCCTTCCACTCGTGGGCCGAGCTCCACGACACGGTCCTGACCGACAACCCGGACGTCCGGCTGGGCTACACGGTGCTGCAACGGGTCCCGTGACGAAGTCCCTTGCCGTGGTGAAAGAGTGACAGGAGAGGCCAGGACGGCGAACGAACCGACGGCGGACGACGGACGACGACAGGAGCGCACCAGCATGAGCGTGGAGACCGGCGTGACACGGACCCCCGCCCGCACCGCGACCGGCAAGGCCGTGGACGTCTACGGGCGGCCCGGTGCCGCCGGCGCGCCCGCCGTCCTGCTCTGGCACGGCATGGGGCCGGACGAGCGGGAGATCGTGCGGCCCGTCGCGGAGGCGGCGGCCGCTCAGGGGGTCGTGGTCCTCGCCGCGGACTGGCGCTCCGACGCCGCCGACCGCGGCATGGCGCACCTGCTGGACTCCCTGGCGTTCGTACGGGAGCGGGCGGCGGAGTTCGGCGGCGACCCGGGCCGGGTCGTGGTCGCGGGGTGGTCGGCCGGCGCGGGGGCGGCGGTGGCCACCGCGCTGCGGCCGGACCTGTTCGACGGGTGGCGGCCGGCCGCCGTCGTGGGTCTGGCCGGCCGCTACGACGTGCCCGCCCGCACCACCGGCTCGGTCCCCCTGAAGGACCTCGCGGACTTCACGGGCCTCACGGGCATCGCGGGGCTCACGGCCGGGACCGCGCCCGCGCCGGTGCCGGTGCGGCTCGTGCACGGCACGGTGGACGACCAGGTGGACATCCGCTCCTCGTGGGAGTTCGCCGCCGCGCTCCAGGGGCACGGGTGGCCGGTGCGGCTCGACGAGCCGCGGACGGACCACGCCGGCGTCCTCGGAAGCGAGTTCGACCCGGCACTGGGCCGCCTCCGCCCGAGCACGGCCGAACACGCCCTGGAGGGCGGCCGGATCACGGCCCGCGCCCTGGTGGAGGCGGCGGGGGCCACGGCCTGACGGCGCCGCCGGCCGGGCCGGCGCCCAAGCTCGGGATCGGGCTCGGGCGCTGGCGCGGACTCGGGCTCGGACTCGGGCTCGGGCTCAGGCGACGCTGCCGTCCTGCGGACCCGCCTCCTCCGTCCGTACGGAGGGAAACGCGTCCACGATGGTGAAGGCGCTCTCCACTCCGGCCACGCGCATCACCCGCGACACGCGCGCCACGCCCCGCACGACCCGTAGCCGCCCGCCGCGACAGAGCATCCGGTGCCGGGCTCTGAGCAGCAGCCGGAGTCCGCTCGCGTCCAGGAACGTCACCCGGCGAAGGTCGATCACGATGTCGGCGCGGCCCCGCTCGGTCAGCGCGTCCATGCGCGGCCCGAGCTCCTGTTCCGCCAAGATGTCCATCTCACCGTGCAGTTCAATGATGATCGCGCCGCACGCCACGCGCTCCCGCATGGCGAAGGCGGGCTCGTCCGCGCCCATGTCGCCCCTCACCGACCTCCCTCGGCCCCTCACCTCCGGCACCGGCGATCCGCCGGCTGCCGGATACCTTTCTGGTGCCCCCGCAGTACGTGAATCTCACCTTTGTCGCAAAGCTGTGATCGCGCCTCCGGATCGGCCCGCGCCGGAGCGCGCGCGGGCGCGGAACGCACGAGGCCCCGGCTCCGGACCCGGGCGCTCTACGGGTCCGGGGCCGGGGCTCCGGAAAAGCAGGTCGGGGGAAGCGGCATCGGGGGGACAGCCGCTTCCCCCGTCGGGGTCACGGCCTCCAAGTCCGGGCCGCAGTCGGGGGGAAGCTCGCGGCCCTGACCCCGCAGTGAGGCCATGTCCCTGGCCCTCCGGATTCCTGCCAGATCCGGTACGGGCTCCCCCTATCCTGCGCCCCGGCGCACCGGCCCCCTTACGGCGAAGGACCCTGCTTGGCGGGCCTTTGGTCCTTAAAGGTGGTGTGAGGACGGCGGCGCGCACGCGGCGCGCGGAAGGGGAAACCACGGGTTCGGTCACATGTACGGATAGACTCCGCCACCGTAGGAGGCGATCACGGGGGACGCGGTCGCAGGGATCACCGGGGGAGGAGTGCCTCGTGGCGCAAGCGAAGAAGATCGCGCTCTGGGCTGCCGTCATTTTCGTGTCGTACACGATCATCCACTCCCCCAAGCGGTCGGCGGAGCTCGTCCAGATAGGGTTCGAGGGCATCTCGGACGCCGCCAAGAGCGTCGGCGAGTTTATGACCCAACTGATCAGCTGACGGGCCGCGCCGCCGAGCCGGAGCGGTCCGGTCCGCCCGGCGTGGAGGCAGTGCCGTGATTCGTCACCTCGTCCTGTTCAAGCTCAACGAGGGCGTCCGGCGCGACGACCCGCGCGTCGTCGCCGGGGTACAGGCGTTCGAGGCGCTCGGCGACGCCGTCCCGGAGGTGCGCTTCTGGGAGTGCGCCTGGAACATCTCGGACCGGCCGATCGCCTACGACTTCGCCATCAACTCGGCCGTCGACGACGCCGAGGCGCTGCAGCGCTACCTGGACCACCCCGCGCATCAGGCGGGTGTCGCGCAGTGGCGTGAATTCGCCACTTGGGTGATCGCCGACTACCCCTTCTGAGCGCCCGCTGCGCACGGCCCCTCGCCACCTGGGCGAGGGGCCGTTTTTATGGTCAACACGATGTTATGGGGTTCTTGCACACAGTGCACATGTCTTGTGATGCTATGACCGCTTTTGCCGGATGAGTTGACCATGAAGGGTGGCAGAACCGTGTCGGCCCGAACCGTCCCCGAAGCCCCCCTCCAGGAAGCCCCTCCCCAGCGCGACCAGCCGCCCGCGGGTGCCACCGCGCGCCCCCTCGGACCCGACGCCGACCCCGGCGGCCCCGAGCTCCTCGACGACCCCGGCCGGGGCAGCGGTCCGGGCGCCGGCCCGGCCGGCCCCGCCAGCACCGCCGTGAAAACCGCCGCGACGAAGGCTGCCGCGCCCCCCGCCGCGGGCACCACGGGGGACGCCGGAACCGACACCGACCCCGACACCGACACCGACGACGCCGGCACCGATCACCCGAGGAGCCGCGGCGCCGACGCCAGGGCCCTCACGCAGGTGCTCTTCAAGGAATTCGTCACCCTGGAGACCGGCACGCCCGAGCACGCACGCGTGCGGGCCGCGCTCATCGAGGCGAACCTCCCCCTCGTCCGCTACGCCGCCGCCCGCTTCCGCAGCCGCAACGAGCCGATGGAGGACGTGATCCAGGTCGGCACGATCGGCCTGATCAACGCCATCGACCGGTTCGACCCGGACCGCGGCGTGCAGTTCCCGACCTTCGCGATGCCCACCGTGGTCGGCGAGATCAAGCGCTACTTCCGCGACAACGTGCGCACCGTGCACGTCCCGCGCCGGCTGCACGAGCTGTGGGTGCAGGTCAACGGCGCCAGCGAGGACCTCACCGTGCTGCACGGCCGCACGCCCACCACCGCCGAGATCGCCGAGCGGCTGCGCATCCCCGAGGACGAGGTGCTGGCCTGCATCGAGGCCGGTCGCTCGTACCACGCCACCTCACTGGAGGCCGCGCAGGAGGGCGACGGGCTGCCCGGGCTGCTGGACCGGCTGGGCTACGAGGACCCGGCACTCGCCGGGGTCGAACACCGTGACCTCGTGCGCCACCTGCTCGTGCAGCTGCCGGAGCGCGAGCAGCGCATTCTGCTGCTGCGCTATTACAGCAATCTGACGCAGTCCCAGATCAGTGCGGAGCTGGGCGTCTCCCAGATGCACGTATCCCGGCTGCTCTCGCGGAGCTTCGCGCGGCTGCGTTCCGCAAATCGGATCGAAGCCTAACCCTCACGAGTGACCCCCTCCTCATACGAGGCAGCAGATATGTCGACTTGACGCTACAGCGTGTTGCCGACATGTGACATTCTGCAGGAACTGCGTTTGCCACAGCGCGGCCTCCGGTATTCAGGTGGGGGCCAACCCCTCGTGCGAGGGGCACCGCTGTGACCCGTCCGCGACCTCAAGGGGGTGGCATGTCCGTAGACCTGGGCAGCGCGAAGGTGCTCGCCACCGACGCACCGCACGCCGTGCTCGACGACTGCGAATCCATCGACACCCGCACCCTCTCCCGTTCCCTCTTCCTGCGCCTGGCCGCCCTCGACCGGGACAGCGCGGAGCGCGCCTACGTCCGCGACACCCTGATCGAGCTCAACCTCCCCCTCGTGCGCTACGCGGCCGCCCGCTTCCGCAGCCGCAACGAGCCCATGGAGGACATCGTCCAGGTCGGCACGATCGGCCTGATCAAGGCGATCGACCGGTTCGACTGCGAACGGGGCGTGGAGTTCCCCACCTTCGCGATGCCCACGGTCGTGGGCGAGATCAAGCGGTTCTTCCGGGACACGAGTTGGTCGGTGCGCGTGCCGCGCCGGCTGCAGGAGCTGCGCCTCGCCCTCACCAAGGCCAGCGACGAGCTCGCACAGAAGCTCGACCGCTCGCCGACGGTGCCCGAACTGGCCCTGTGCCTGGGCGTCTCCGAGGACGACGTCGTCGACGGCCTGGCCGTCGGCAATGCCTATACCGCGAGCTCCCTCGACTCCCCCTCCCCGGAGGACGACGGCGGCGAGGGCTCCCTCGCGGACCGGCTCGGCTACGAGGACAGCGCGCTGGAGGGCGTCGAGTACCGCGAGTCCCTCAAACCCCTCCTGGCCAAACTGCCCCCCAGGGAACGGCAGATCATCATGCTGCGCTTCTTCGCCAATATGACGCAGTCGCAGATCGGCGAAGAGGTCGGCATCTCACAGATGCACGTCTCCCGCCTCCTGACCAGGACGCTTTCACAGCTCCGCGAGGGTCTCATCGCCGACTAGACGCACCACCACGGGGGATCTCACGGGGGAACATCCACCATTCGGCGAGTCGCACGGGGGATCGCCGGCCCGCACCATCCATCTCCGCGCCACCCATCTCCGCGCCACCCACTTCTGCGCCGCCTACTTCTGCGCCACCCGCCTCTGTACTCCTGACTGACCGTCAGACACACTGGGCCGATGCGTCGGAAGACGATCGTCTCCGCATCCGCCACAGCCGCGGCGGCCGCGCTCACCCTGGGAACCGTTCTCGCAGGTTGCGGCGGCACCGACCGCGACGCCTACGTCGCCTCCGAGGCGGCAGGCCCCGGCTCGTCCTCCCACCCGGTGGGCGGCGCCGTTCCGCCCGACGAGGGCGTCGAGTTCCACTCCCTGCCCGCAGCGCCGCCTTCCGGCCGCTCGCCGGGCCACTCACCGGGCCCTCCGGCTCCGGGTTCTTCCCGACCGCCAGGCCCTTCGTCCCCGCAGTCACCGCAGTCACCACCATCACTGCAGTCGCCGCTGCCTCCGTCCGGCAGGAGCGGCAGTCCGCAGGGCGCCGGACACGGCACCGATCCCCGTACGGGCGCCGGGGGCCGTTCGCGCACCGGGAGCCCCGCATCGCCGGCGAAACCGTCGCCGCCGTCGCCCCCTTCACCGTCCTCACGCCCCGGGCAGCCGTCGCACACTCCCGAGGCCGCCCGGCTGGAGACCGGCGAGCCGCGCCGGTCCGCGGACGACGAGGGGCGGCGCTGGTGCGAGAAGGTCACCGTGCCGCTCGCCAACTCCGGTGGCAGCCCCGTCACCACGGGCACCGTCACCTTCGGCAGCCACGTGATCGACCTGCTCGGCCTGGACTGGTCCACGATCACCTCGGCGCAGCCGCTGCCGGTGCCGATCGAGGCGGGCGCGGCGGCCGAGGGGGCGTGGACGGTGTGCGTCGACGCCTGGCGCGTGCCGTGGGGCATGCACGTCGAGACGCGCGACGTGAAGGTGGAGTGGGGTTAGGCCGGGAGGCCGCCCGGGCCCGGACCCCGGCCCGGGCTCAGCCGAGCGCGAGCCACACCACGGCCGCGACGACCGCGATGCCCGCGATCACGCCGGCGATCAGGCCGACGCGGGGGCCGGACGACCGGGCGGGGGCGGGTGCCGCCGCGCGCCTGCCCGAGGGGCCGCCCTGGCCCTCGTCGACGAAGGCGCGGAACATCTGGGTGCTGCCCGCCGGGTCGTAGCCCTCGGGGTTCTGCTGATGGGGGTTGGCCATAGGCCAGGACCCTAGCGAAGGAGGGGCGGATGGCGCGCAGCGCCCCGCTCTACTGAGGCGCTCCGTCCGTTTCCGCTCCGACCTGCGGCTTTACACCCCTCTAGAAATCCTTGGCCCTACCTTTACCCACGGAAACCCCATTTCACTTGCCTGTAGCAACCAACTCCTGGTTACATCGTTGCCCTAAGCAACTGTAGGTGGGGAGGGCGGCGCGTGGCCGAGCAGGAGCAGTACGAAGAGCTCGCCCGGCAGCTCAGCGCCGTCGCCGCCGCCCGGCGCGACCTCGCCCGCGTGCTCCCGGCGGACTGCTCGCCGGCCTCGGCCGTCGTGCTGATGACGCTGCGGCAGTACGGCGAGATGCGCATGGGCAAACTCGCCGAACTGCTGCTGATCGACATGTCGGTGACCAGCCGGCACGTCGCCTACGCGGAGGCCCGGGGCTGGCTCGAACGGCACCCGGACCCCGCCGACCGGCGGTCCCGGCTGCTGCGCATCAGCCCCGGCGGCGAGGCCCTGCTCCGGCAGGTCTCCGGGCGCTACACCCAGGCGCTCGCGACCTGCCTGCAGGACTGGTCGTCGGAGGACGTCGGCCGGCTCATCGAGCTGCTCGGACGCTTCCGCGAGAGCTTCGACGGCTGCCGGACCCCGCGCACCGCGTGGACCGGCACCGCAGACCCGCAAGACCCATAGGACTCACACACGCACCGCAAAGGAACTTCATGGCTTCGACCGCACCGGCCGGTGTGGGGGGCGGCCACGCCAAGCACGGCGGCCAGGACGCCGGCGCCCCCATGACTCACCGGCAGATCATGGAGGCGCTGTCCGGGCTGCTGCTCGGCATGTTCGTCGCCATCCTGTCCTCGACGATCGTCTCCAACGCACTGCCCGAGATCATCTCCGATCTGCACGGCAGCCAGTCCTCCTACACCTGGGTCGTCACGGCCTCGCTCCTGGCGATGACCGCGTCCACCCCGCTGTGGGGCAAGCTCTCCGACCTGTTCAGCAAGAAGCTGCTGGTCCAGATAGCCCTGATCGTCTACGTCGCGGGCTCGGTCGTGGCCGGCCTCTCGCAGAACACCGGCACGCTCATCGCCTGCCGCGCCATCCAGGGCATCGGCGTCGGCGGTCTGTCCGCGCTGGCGCAGATCATCATGGCGGCGATGATCTCCCCGCGCGAGCGCGGCCGTTACAGCGGCTACCTCGGTGCGACCTTCGCCGTCGCGACGGTCGGCGGCCCGCTGCTCGGCGGCGTCATCACCGACACCGACTGGCTCGGCTGGCGCTGGTGCTTCTACGTCGGCGTGCCCTTCGCCGTGATCGCGCTGATCGTGCTGCAGAAGACGCTGAAGCTGCCCGTGGTGAAGCGGGACGTGAAGGTCGACTGGCTCGGCGCGTTCTTCATCAGCGCCTCGGTGACGCTGCTGCTGGTGTGGGTGACCCTCGCGGGCAAGAACTACGACTGGATCTCGTGGCAGACGTACGCCATGGTCGGCGGCTCGGTCGTGCTCGGTGCGATCTTCGTCTACGTCGAGTCCAAGGCGTCCGAACCGATCATCCCGCTGCGGCTGTTCCGCAACAAGACGATCACTCTGTCGTCGGCGGCGAGCCTCTTCGTCGGTGTCGCGATGTTCAGCGGCACGGTCTTCTTCTCGCAGTACTTCCAGCTGGCGCGCGGCAAGTCGCCGACGATGTCCGGCGTGATGACGATCCCGATGATCGCCGGCCTGTTCCTGTCGTCGACGATCTCCGGGCAGATCATCACCAAGACCGGCCGCTGGAAGGCCTGGCTGGTCAGCGGTGGCGTGCTGCTCACCGCGGGCCTCGGGCTGCTCGGCACCATGCGCTACGACACGCCGTACTGGCACCTGGCCGTCTACATGGCCCTCGTCGGCCTCGGCATGGGCATGATGATGCAGAACCTGGTGCTCTGCACGCAGAACCAGGTCGCCCCCAAGGACCTCGGCGCCGCCAGCTCCGTCGTCACCTTCTTCCGCTCCCTCGGCGGTGCGGTCGGCGTCTCCGCGCTCGGCGCGGTGCTCGGCAACCGGGTGACGGACTACGTCAAGGACGGCATCGCCGCGCTCGGCCCGCAGGCCGCGGCCGCCGCGGCGAAGAGCGGCGGCTCCGGCGGCGGCATCCCCAAGCTGGACGCGATGCCCGCGCCGCTGCGGACGGTCGTCGAGAGCGCCTACGGGCACGGGGTGGGCGACGTGTTCCTCTACGCCGCGCCGTGCGCGCTGCTGGCCTTCGTCCTGACCCTGTTCATCAAGGAGGTCGCCCTGCAGGGACGGCCCGGGGCGCCGGCGGCCGGTGCCGCCCCCGCCGTGGGACAGGACGCGGAACCCGCCCGGCAGGGCGGCTGACAGACCCCGTCGGCCGGGGCGCGGAATCGAGCGGAGACGCGCCCCCGGCGGACGGAGAACCGGGACCGGAACGGCATGAAGGTCCCGGAGACGGGCCCCGGGTGGTGGCGCGCGCACAGGCAGGGGACGGCCTGCGCGCCACCGGCCGGGGCCTTCGGTCATCCGGGAGCCGGTCAGGCGTCGGAGCCGGTCAGGCGTCGGGGCCGCGGTCCCGCATGACCTCGATGCCGGCGATCACCGTGTCGAGGGCGTACGCGAAGTCGCGCTGCCGCATCTCCGCGACGCTCCCCGCCTTCTCCCAGGTCTCGGTGACCTCGGCGGCCTCCTGGTAGGTCTCCGCCCACTCGGGTTTCGCGGTGACCACGTTCATGACGTCCCGGAAGTACTCGTCCTCGGTGACGCCGGCCGCCCGGCAGCGCTCCTTGTACAGGCCCTCGACCGTGCAGAAGCCGTAGACGAACTGGAAGAGGGCGGCGAGCGCGCCGGTGACGCGCTCCTGGGGGATGCCGCTGCGGGCCATCACGACGAGGGTGGAGTTCGAGAACGCCATGGAGTGGGGGCCGAGGTTGAGGTACCGGCCGACCAGGTGGGAGACCCACGGGTGGTCGGCGAGGCACCTGCGGTAGGCCTCGGCCATGCTCCGGAGCTGGTCGCGCCAGTCGGCGCCCTCGTCGGACGGGTCCGGGAGCGGCACCTCGGCCCAGATCTCGTCGAGGGCGTACTCGAGGAGGTCGTCCTTGTTGTCGACGTACCAGTAGACCGACATCGCGGTCACGCCCAGCTCGGCGGCGAGGCGCCGCATGGAGAACTTCTCCAGGCCCTCGGCGTCGAGCAGACGGATCGTCGTGGCGACGATCCGCCGCCGGTCGAGGCCCGCGCCCTGGTCGTCCCCGCGCCGCGGGGCGGGATCGGGCTTCCCGGCCAGCCACACACTGGCCCGCGGCCCGCTCGCCGCGCCCTTACCGCCGCCCGCCATCCTGCGCCTCCCTCTCATTTCCCATCCGCAACAAATGCTAGGCCCTGCCCCACCCCCACCGGGGGCCCCGGAACCCATGCCTCCGCGCCATCCGACGGGCCACGAGGCCCGAGGGCCCGATGGGCCACCCGGCCCATCACCCCCCGCCGCAACGGCGAGCCACCCCACACCACCCACTCGGCGGTGCCGGACCCACCTCAGGCCCGGACGGCACCGCCGAAACCCACCGCGACAACAACTGAGCACCGCCGCGGCGGAAGCAAGGGGCCGACCCCCGCCCGCAACGCCCACCCACCCGGCGGTGCCGGACCCGCCCCGGGCCGGTGCGGCAGCGCCGGAAGCACCGCGGCGGAAGGCGGGCCCAAGCCCGCCCCCCGCCAGGGAACCGTTACTGCGGTGACTCCGACCGCTCCGCCCTGCGCAGCAGGAGCGCTGCGATCAGGCCGCCCGCCAGGACCGCCGCCGCACCGACCAGCTGGCTGGTGTGCACGCCCGTGGCGAACGCGTCGGCGATCGCCGCGCGGTCCCCGTCCGTGCGGGCGTCGGCCAGCGCGGCCGGAAGGGAGCCCGCCCCCGCGGCCACCGCGGGGACCAGGGCCGCGAAGCGCGAGTTCAGCACCGCGCCGAGCACGGCCACGCCGAGCCCGTTGCCGCACTCCTGCAGCGTGCCGTTGAGGCCGGCGCCGACGCCCGCCTTCTCCGGCGGGATCGCGGACATGATCGCCGTGGCCATGGCCGGCATGGCCAGCGCGATGCCGGTGCCCATCAGTACGAGCCCGAGGAACATCCCGCCGTACCCGTCCGCACCGAGGACCGCGATCGCCGCGAGCCCCGCCGCCAGCAGCCCCATGCCGCCGGCGATCGAGACCGGCGTGCCGACCTTCGGCAGGAGGCGCGCCCCGACGCCCGTCAGGTTGAGGACGATGATGACCAGCGCCAGCGGCGACATCCGCAGCCCGGTCTGCAGCGGGTCGTAGCCGAGCACGAGCTGCAGGTGCTGCGTGAGCAGGAAGAAGGACCCGCCCATGCCGAAGGCGACGAGGATGGAGCCGGATACCGCGCCCACGAACCGCCGGTTGCGGAAGAACTGCATGTCGAGCATCGGGTACGGAGCCCGCCGCTCCCACAGGGCGAACGCCGCCAGCACCACCACGCCCACGGCGCCCGAGACGAGCACCCGCGCGGACGTCCACCCGTGCCCGGGCCCGGAGATGATCGCGAAGGTCACGCCGGTCATGCCGATCGTGGACAGCAGCGCACCGAGCACGTCGGGCCGCTCACCGGCCGGGTTCTTGGACTCCGGCACCCACTTGAGGGCGGCCAGCAGGCCGAGCACCGCCACCGGCAGGTTGATCAGGAAGATCGAGCCCCACCAGAAGTGGTTGAGGAGCGCCCCGCCGATCAGCGGCCCGGCGGCGAAGCCGAGCGAGCTGACCGCGCCCCACAGCCCGATCGCCTTGGTGCGCTCCTCGTCGTCGAAGACCTGGACGATCACGGCGAGCGTGGTGGTCATCAGCAGCGCTCCGCCGATGCCCATGCCGGCGCGGGCGGCGATCAGCTGCCCGGTGGTCTCCGACAGGCCCGCCGCGAGCGAGCCGATGCCGAAGAGGGCGAGCCCGGCGGCGAGCAGCTTCTTGCGTCCGTAGCGGTCGGCGGCGCTGCCCGCGGTGAGCAGCAGTCCGGCCTGGACCAGCGAATAGGCGTTGATCATCCACTGGATGTCGGACGTCGCGGCGCCCATCTCCTCCGTGAGGGAGGGGATGGCGACCGTGAGGACCGTGTTGTCGAGCAGGACCGTGAGCTGGGCGAGGCAGATCACGGCGAGCACCACCCACCGGGTGGGGTTGCGCTCCGGCCGCGGCGATGCGGTGGAGCTCGGTGATTCCGTGGTCGGCGCTGACATGCGCGATCCCCCCTGTACAGCGTATGACTGGCTTGCGTCGTACACTGTACAAGACTTCTTCTACGGCGTACAAGGCTTTATTTCCGCACCGGCTTCGTCAGGTCGTAGAGCGTCGCTCCGCCCACCGACACCTTGGTGAAACGCGCCTCCACCCAGGCCGTGATCTCCGCGGAGACGGAGCTCCCCCGCGCGCCTCCGCCGGGCCCGCCCCGCCGCTCCGCGCCGCCGGAGGCGATGAAGTAGTGCACCTTCCCGGCCGCCACGTATGCCTGGAACTGCCGCAGCGTCGGCGACGGATCGCTCCCGTTGAAACCGCCGACGGCCATCACCGGCACCTGCGTGGCGAGCTGGTAGGCGGCCGCGTTCTGCGAGCCGACGGCGGCGGCCGCCCAGGTGTACGACGCGGCGTCCTTCTTCACCGCGGCGGCCGCGGCGGCCCCCACGCGCTGCCCACCGAGCAGACCCCCCACAGCTCCGCCGCCGGGCCCGCGGCCCCCTCCCGGGGCCTTACCGCCCGGACCGGGCAGCGCACCCCCCGGCCCCGCGAACCGTTCGCCGCCCCGCCCGGTCGCCCGCACGCCGCCGCCACCGAACCGCCCCGCACCCTCCACCGCCGGCCCGGCCGTCACGATCGACCCGCCGTGCGGCGTGCGCACGGTGTTCAGGGTGTACGTGAGCGGCGCCGCCAGCGCACTGCCGGTGGACAGGGCCACAGCCACCACCACGACCCCTCTCCCCCGCTGCCGCTCCCGCTCCCGCCGTACGAGCCGCAGCGCGCACCCCGCCGCGACACCGCCCAGCAGCACGGCCCACTTCAGCCACGGCAGCCACTGCGGGGTGCGGCCGAGGAGGACGTACGCCCAGGCCGCCGTCCCCGCCACCACCGCGGCCAGCGATGCGAACGCCCGGCGCTGCCACAGCAGTACGACGCCGGCGCCGGCAAGCGCCGCCGCGTACGGCGCCAGGGCGACGTTGTAGTACTGGTGGAAGATCCCGGACATGAAGCTGAAGACCGCGAAGGTCATCAGCAGCGACCCGCCCCACGCCAGGAACACCGCCCGGCGGATGTCCGTCCTCCCGGCGCGCCGGGTCAGGAACAGCCCCGCCAGCAGCAGCGCGAACGCCGCGGGCAGCAGCCAGGCGATCTGGCCGCCCATGTCCGTCCCGAACAGCCGCAGGATGCCGGTCTCGCCCCAGCGCCCGCCGCCGCCGGGCCCGCCGCCCCCGCCCACGCTCCCGGTCTCGTTGCCGTTGAGGCGGCCGAGTCCGTTGTAGCCGAAGGTGAGTTCGAGGAAGCTGTTGTGCTGCGAGCCGCCGATGTACGGGCGCGAGCCCGCGGGCCACAGCTCCACCACGGCGACCCACCAGCCGCCGGAGACGACGGTCACCAGCCCCGCGAGCAGCAGCTGCCCCGCCCGCCGCAGCGGCCGCACCGGCGCGCACACCGCGTACAGCAGGGCGAGCGGCGGCAGGATCAGCCACGCCTGCAGCGTCTTGGTGAGGAAACCGAGCCCGAAGCAGAGCCCCGCCAGGAGCAGCCACCCCGTCCGCCCGGCCTCCAGCGCCCGCAGGACGCACGCCACGGCGCACACCATCAGCAGGCACAGCAGCGCGTCGGGGTTGTCGAAGCGGAACATCAGCGCGGCGACGGGCGTCAGCGCGAACGCCGCACCCGCCAGCAGGCCGGCCGCCTCCCCGGAGTACCGCCGCACGGAGGCGTACAGCGCCCCCACCGCGGCCACGCCCATCAGCGCCTCGGGCACCAGGATCGCCCACGGACCGAGCCCGAAGAGCCGTACGGACAGGCCCATCGGCCAGAGCGCGGCCGGCGGCTTGTCGACGGTGATCGCCCCGGCGGCGTCGGACGCGCCGAAGAAGAACGCCTTCCAGCTCGCGCCGCCCGCCTGCGCGGCGGCGGCGTAGAACTGGTTGGCGTAGCCGGACGCGCCCAGGTCCCAGAGGTAGAGCGCGCCGGTGACGGCGAGCAGCGCCGCGAGCCGCAGCTTCGCGGCCTTCGTCATCGCGGCCGGGGTGGTCGTCGTGGTCATCGTTCGTTCCTTGTCGCAGAAGCCGCCGGGAACACCCACGCCCGCAGCAGCAGGAACCGCAGCACCGTCGCCGCGAGGTTGGCCGTGACGAGCACGGCGAGTTCGGCGCCGTGGGAGGGGCCGGGAGAGGCTCCTCGGGCCGGGGAGCCGCCCGCCGCGTGCAGCGCGACGAGCGAACCGCTGGTCAGGACCAGGCCGATGGCGAAGACGACCAGGCCCTGCGCCTGGTGACGCACCGCGCCGTCCCGCCCGCGCACCCCGAAGGCCAGCCGCCGGTTGGCCGCGGTGTTGGCGAGCGCCGACAGCAGCAGCGCGGCCGCGTTCGCCGCCTGCGGGCCGGTGGCCTGGCGCAGCAGCGAGTACAGCGCCAGGTGGAAGGCGGTGCTGAGGACGCCCACCGCGCAGAAGCCCAGCAGCTGCCGGGCCGGCCCCCGCGGCACGCCCGGCACCGCCCGGTCGCGCGGATCGTCGCCGAAGGGACGGCGCAGCCGGTCCAGCGGCAGCGCCCCCGTGGCGAGGGCGCGCCCCACGCGCCACACGCCGCGCAGGTCGTCGGCCGCCGTGCGGACGATCCGCACGGAGCTGTCCGGGTCGTCGACCCAGTCCACCGGCACCTCGTGGATCCGCAGGCCCGCCCGCTCGGCCAGCACCAGCAGCTCGGTGTCGAAGAACCACCCCGTGTCCTCGACGAGCGGCAGCAGCCTCTCGGCGACGTCCTTGCGGACCGCCTTGAACCCGCACTGCGCGTCGGAGAACCGCGCCGCGAGCCCCGTCCGCAACAGGACGTTGTAGGCACGGGAGATGAACTCCCGCCGGGGCCCGCGCACCACGCGCGAACCGCCCGCGAGCCGGGTCCCCACGGCGAGGTCGGAGTGGCCGGAGATCAGCGGGGCGACGAGCGGCAGTACGGCGTTGAGGCCGGTGGACAGGTCGACGTCCATATAGGCGAGCACGGGCGCCTCGGACAGCGACCAGACCGTGTGCAGCGCCCGCCCCCGCCCCTTCTCCTCCAGCCGGACGGCGGTCACCTCGTCGAAGGCCTCGTCCAGGGCAGCGGAGACCTCGGGCGTGCGGTCGGTGCTCGCGTTGTCCGCGACGGTGATCCGGAAGCCGTACGGAAAGGTCGCCGTGAGGTGCGCGTGCAGCCGGCGCACGCACGCCTCCAGGTCGTCCTCCTCGTTGTGGACGGGGGTCACGACGTCGAGCACGGTGCCTCGACCGCGCACCAGAAGGGGCGCGCGAGCGGGAAGAGGCGGGCTGTCGGCAGTCATGAGCCGACCCTGCCGGGGGCGCCTGTCGCGAGGGTGTGGACAGCCTGTGGCGGCCCTGTGAGTCGGGGGACTAATCCCCCGCCGCGACGGCGCTCAGCCCGGACGGTGCAGCTGGGGGCACCCCCAGTGGTAGCTGGGGGAGGTGCCGCACCGGCAGTTCCACCGTGAAAACGGTCCGCCCGGGCACACTCGTCACCCCCACCCGTCCCCCGTGCGCCGCGACGACCGCCCGCACGATCGCAAGCCCCAGCCCCGAACCACCCGAACCACCCGCCCCGTTCCGCGTCCGCGACGCGTCCCCCCGCGCGAACCGCTCGAAGACGTGCGGCAGCAACTCCGCCGGGATGCCCGGCCCGTCGTCCTCCACCTCGACCTCCACGAGCCCGCCGCCCGAGGAACCGTGCGGCGAACCACCGGAGGCGACCCGTACGCGAGCGGTCACGGTCGTCCCCGCCGGCGTGTGCGTACGGGCGTTGGCCAGCAGGTTGACGAGGACCTGGTGCAGACGGGCCGCGTCGCCCCGTACCGCCACCGGCTCGGCCGGCAGGTCGAGGCGCCAGGCGTGGCCCGGCCCGGCCGCCCGCGCGTCGCTCACGGCGTCGACCACGAGCGGAGAGAGGTCGAGGTCCGCGAGCGCCTGCGGGCGGCCGGCGTCCAGGCGGGCGAGGAGCAGCAGGTCCTCGACGAGCCCGGTCATCCGGTGCGCCTCGGACTCGATGCGGCCGAGCGCGTGCCGGGTGACCGGTCCGATCTCTTCGCGGCCTTCACCGGCGCCCCCGCCGGGCGCGGCCCGGCGGATGAGTTCGGCGTAGCCGCGGATGGAGGCGAGCGGCGTCCGCAGCTCATGGCTCGCGTCGGCGACGAACTGCCGGACCCTGGTCTCGCTCTCCTGGCGCGCCGTCAGCGCCGAACCCACGTGCCCCAGCATACGGTTGAGCGCCGCACCGACCTGACCGACCTCGGTCCGCGGGTCGGCCTCGGCCTCGGGCACGCGCTCGTGCAGGGCCACTTCGCCCCGGTGCAGGGGGAGTTCGGAGACGCGCGTGGCCGTCGCGGCGACCCGCCGCAGCGGCCCCAGCGCGATCCGCACCGTGGCCGCGGCGGCGATCCCGGCGGCGACGAGCCCGGCCGCGGTCACGCACACCTCCACCACGACGAGGGTGCCGAGGGTCTCCTGAACGGCGGCGGCGGGGATGCCGACCAGGTACGTCGTGCCGTCGAAGGCGGTGACGGACTGGGCGCGGTACTGTCCGCGCCCGGGCAGTGCGACGTCGTGCGGCCTGCCGTCGCGGGGAAGCGCCGCGAGGGCCTCGCTCTGGTCGGAGGTCAGCGGTTCGCGCACGGGCTCGCCACCCCGCGTGGTGCGGGCGGGCGTGCTGACGGCCGAGTCGGCGACGCGGCCGTCGGGCGCGGTGAGCGCGCCGACGGTGCCGATGGGCTGGCCGCCGCCCTGCACGAAGCCCAGCGGGCCGCCCCGGCGGGCCTGGAGCTCCGGCGGGTGGGGCGCCGCGGCCCGCCGCGCCGCTTCGCCGAGCTGGGTGTCGAGCTGCCCGTACAGGTAGCTGCGCAGCACGATGGCCGTGACCGTGCCGATCACCGCGCAGACGACGGCGACCAGCACGACGGTGGACAGCACGAGGCGCGTCCGCAGCGGACGCGGGCGCCCGAGGAGCGGGCGAGAGGGGCACAGACGGCTCACGCCGGCGTGGCCGGCTTGATGAGGTAGCCGGCGCCGCGCCGCGTGTGGATCATCGGCGGGCGCCCGGCGTCGATCTTCCGCCGCAGGTAGGAGATGTAGAGCTCCACGACGTTGGCCTGGCCGCCGAAGTCGTACGACCAGACCCGGTCGAGGATCTGCGGCTTGCTCAGCACGCGCCGCGGGTTGCGCATGAGGAAGCGCAGCAGCTCGAACTCGGTGGCGGTGAGGTGGATGTCCGTGCCGCCACGGGAGACCTCGTGGCTGTCCTCGTCGAGGACCAGGTCGCCCACGGTGAGGACGGAGCCGGGGCGCGGCGCGACGGCGCGGGCCCGGCGCAGCAGCCCGCGCAGCCGGGCGACGACCTCCTCCAGGCTGAAGGGCTTGGTGACGTAGTCGTCGCCGCCGGCGGTGAGGCCGGCGATGCGGTCCTCGACGGCGTCCTTGGCGGTGAGGAAGAGCACCGGCACCTCGGCGCGTTCGCGGCGCAGCCGCCCCAGGACGGTCAGCCCGTCCGCGTCGGGCAGCATCACGTCGAGGACGACGGCGTCCGGCCGGAAGTCCCGCGCGACGCGCACGGCCTCGGCGCCGCCGACCGCGGTGCGCACGTCCCAGCCCTCGTAGCGCAGGGCGAGCCGGAGCAGCTCGGCCAGCGAGGCCTCGTCGTCCACGACGAGGACCCTGATGGGGCCGCCGTCGTCCCGCACGAGCGGGGCGGGTGCGGCAGGGGCTGCTGGGGTGAGGGAGGGGTCGGCCGTCATGGGACGAGGGTGCGAGCGGCGCGTGAGAGGCGTCTTTCGGCTCTCTGTGATTCTCCTGAGAATCGCGCGCTCTTCCGCCCCGAACGGGACGGGAGGGCTCCGGATACGCCGAAGGCCCGGTACCTGAGGTACCGGGCCTTCGGTCTTAGTAGCGGGGACAGGATTTGAACCTGCGACCTCTGGGTTATGAGCCCAGCGAGCTACCGAGCTGCTCCACCCCGCGACGAACGGGAGGAAGACTCCCGTCAGTGCGCTCGGCAGGATTCGAACCTGCAACCTCTTGATCCGTAGTCAAGTGCTCTATCCGTTAAGCTACGAGCGCTCGGCTTCCCGGCGTTTTCTTGTCGGTCGGCGTTGCGTGGACAACATTACATGAACTCCGCCGCCACGCGAAATCCATTCCCCGCACCGGCTCCGGCCTGCGAAAACACCCTCCGGACAAGATCAGCCGACAGGCTCCCGGCAACGCAAAAGCCCCGGCCGTCCCAAGGACGACCGGGGCTTCCGGTGACTGCGGAGGCGGAGGGATTTGAACCCTCGATGGGATTTAAGTCCCAAACCGCATTAGCAGTGCGGCGCCATAGACCGGACTAGGCGACGCCTCCAGCCCACCCACGCAGGCGCGAGTGGTGCGATGCAGATGATGGCACAACCTGGCGGCCGCTCACCAATCGCACCCCTACGGTACCGGGCTTTCACCAGGCAGGGCAAAGACGTTTTCCCGAGCGCAACGCGTTGCCGCCCGGCGCGTTAGACGGGTGAAGGGATCGGCCGGGCCCTGCACGCCCCCCGTTTCCGCCTCGCCTGCCCCCTCCGGACCCTGGAGTCCCGCATGCTGCTCCGTCGCCTCGCCCTCGCCGCCGCCGCGCTCGCTCCGGCGGCGCTGCTCTCCCTCCCGTCCGCCTCGGCCGCCGGGCTCCCCATGCCCCCGGCCAACCCCGAGAGCAACGACCACCTCACGGTGACCGTCAGCGACACCGGGAAGTTCGGCACCGGCATCGCGGGCGTGCGGACCTACGACCTGTACTGCCACCCGTCCGGGGGCACGCACCCGCGCGTCAGAGAGGCGTGCGGCCAGATCGACGGGCAGACGACCTGGGGCAAGGATCCCTTCGCCCCCGTCCCCAAGGACTCGGTGTGCACGATGATCTACGGCGGACCGCAGCGCGCCACGGTCACCGGCCGGTGGGCCGGCCGCCCCGTGAAGGCCGAGTTCACGCGGAAGAACGGGTGCGAGATCGACCGCTGGGACCGTTTCTCCAGCCTGCTCGGCACGCCCGCGGGTACCCCCCACGTCCACCACAAGGGCTGACACGTAAGACATGTCGGGCCTGCGGCAGGACGCCCCACGGCGCCCGTCCGGCGCGCCTCGCCGCACGCCTCGTCCGCCGCCGCGCCCGCCCCGGCAGCCCGTAGACTGCGCTGCAGTGACACGCCACGGCGCGGCGGAACGCCCGCCCGGCAGGGTCGGCAAGGTGCGGTAACCAGGGAGGAAGCGTCGTCGTGAGCAGCAGGCCATCCCGAGGCGCTGCTCGCCTCGCAGCCATACTCGACGCCCTCCCCGACGCCCTGTTGCTCGTCAATTGCAACGGCACGGTCGTCAACGCCAACCACATAGCTCTCGAGACCTTCGAGGTTCCCGGCACGGGGCTCGTCGGGCGCGGGCTGCTCTCCCTGCTGCCCGACTTCGACTCGCGCCGCATCCCCGGCTCCATGCGCCTGCCCGACAGCGACGACGGCCGCACCAAGCCGACGCGCATGGTCGCCCGGCGCACGGACGGTTCGGAGTTCCCCGTCGAGGTGACGAGCGCGAACCTGGAGGACGGCCGCACCCCGTACGCCGACCACCAGCCCTACACGGGCGACGAGCTGCTGATGCTCGTCGTCCGCGACCTGACCGGCACGCTCGACACCGAGGCCGAACTGGCCCGGCAGCAGCGGCAGACCGAGATGATCCTGCGGGCCGCCGCGGAGGGCGTCGTCGGCGTCGACACCGCCGGCAAGGTCGTGCTGGTCAACCCGTCCGCCGCGCAGATCCTCGGCTACCGCGCCAGCGACCTCGGCGGCCGCGAGCTCCACCCGCTGATCCACCACTCCCGGCCGGACGGCACGCCGTTCCCGTACGAGGAGTCCCCGATCGCCGACACGCTGCGCTCGGGGCGCAAGCACCGGGTGCGCGGGCAGGCGCTGTGGGCCAAGGACGGCCGGGCGGTCCCCGTCGACCTCACCACGGCGCCCGTGCGCGACGGCGACCAGCTCGTCGGCGCGGTGATGACCTTCACCGACCGCCGGGCGTACGACGCGCTCGCCGCGCGCCACGCCCAGCTGCAGGCCGTCCTGCAGGAGTCCCTGCGCGGCCCGCTGGAGCAACTGCGCGCCGAGCTCGGCACCCTGGCCGCCGACCCGGCCGGCCAGCTGTGGCCCGAGGCCAACCAGATCCTGCACCACCTGTCCGCCGGATACGCCCGGATGACGACCCTTATCGACAATGTCCTCGCTTATCAGGACCTGGACTCCGGCGAGGCCAAGCTGGAGCGGGAGACCGTCCCGCTCGACGAGGTCGTGGCCGCGGGCGTCGACGGGGCGGTCGAGCTGATCGGCCCCGGGCGGGCGCAGTTCGCCGTGCACGCACCCGCCATCGACGCCGAGGTCGACCCCGGGCGGTTCGCCCAGGCCCTGGCGCACCTGATCGCGGACGTCGCGGGCGTCGACGCCACGGGCAACGCGCCCGCGGGCGGCGCGCCGGCCGGCGACTCCACGATCGTCGTCGCGGCGGCGCAGCGCGGCGAGGTCGTACGGATCGAGGTGCGCGGCCCCTACGCGGGGGGCGACCCCGTCCACGGGCCCCTCGTGCGCGGCATCGTGCGGGCGCACGGCGGCGTGCTGCAGACCCACGACGTGCCGGGCGCGTCGGGCGGCAGCGCGTACGTCCTGGAGGTGCCCGTCTCCGCGAAGGGCGGGCCCGTCAGCCCCGCCGCCACGGAGCGGCGCTCCGCCACGGACACGATGAACGCCACCACCGTCATGCCGGTGCCGTCCCAGCGGGCGCGCGGCACGGCGGAGGCACCCGCCTCCGGTGCCGCCGACGCCTCCGCCGCACCGGGCAGCGGGCGGCGGGCGCGCCGGGGCGCGGACGGCGACACCATGGGCGACGGCGCCGCGCAGCCGGCACCGCCCGAGCAGAACGACGACACCCCGCCCACCGGGCGGCGGCGCGCCAAGCCGCGCACGGACGAGGAGCCGCCGGTGCCGCCGGCGGCGGACGGGGGCGACGCCGCTGCCGCGGGCCGGGCCTCCCGGCACGGGCGCGGCGGGCCCGAGGACGCCTCCGGTACGGGTCAGGGCGGCGGGTCCGGCCCGGATCCCGCGCCGGGCGCGGAGCCGAAGCCGGCCGGTGACGGCGACGCGAGCGGCCTCGTGCCGCCGCAGGGCTCGCCGGCCGGGCCGACGGGCCGGCGCGCGCGCAGGGACCAGCCGCAGCAGCCCGAGGCGCCGCGCGCGCCGTTCGCCCTGCCGCCCGCCGAGGCCGACCGCACGCCCGAGTCCGCCGCCGCGGCCGCCCCCACCGGGCGCCGGGCGCGCCGGGCCCTCGCGGAGTCCCCCGAGCGGCCGATCCCCGGCCAGAGCGCCGCGGAGCCCTCCGTCCCGCGCGCGCCGTTCGCCCTTCCCCCGGCCGACGCCGACCGCCCCCGCGAACCCGGCGGACTGCCGGGAGCCCCCCGCAAGCCCGCCGACGACGAGGGCCCTGCGGGCCGCCCGGCGGCAGGCGCGCCGTACCCGGTCGAGGCCCGCGGCGCCGAAGCGGACGCCCAGGCCGGGCGCGGCGGCACGTCGGCCTTCCTGGGGGCGAACGGCCCCGCGCCGGCGGACAGGGCAGGCGCCCCGGCGCCGTTCCCCGCCCCGGGCGGACCGGCCCCCGCCGGTCCGGGGAACGCTCCCGCACCGTTCCCGGGCCAGGCAGGCCCCGCGCCCGCCGACGCGAGGGCACCGCAGGCACCGTTCCCCGCACCCGGCGCCACGGACAACCCCGGGCAGGGCGGCGGCACCTCCGCCTTCCTCGCCCCGAACGGCCCCGCCCCCGCGGACAGGGGAGGCGCTCCGGCGCCGTTCCCGGCCCGGCCCGGGCCCGCGCCCGCGCCCGCCGACGCGAGGGCACCGCAGGCACCGTTCCCCGCCCCGGGTGGCCCGGACGGCCCCGGGCAGGGCGGCGGCACCTCCGCCTTCCTCGGAGCGAACGGCCCCACGCCCGCCGGTGCGGGGAACGCTCCCGCACCGTTCCCGGCACCGGGCCGAGCGGCACCCGCTGCCACGGGGACCGCTCCGGCGCCGTTCCCGGGCCGGGGCGGCCCGGACGCCCCGGCGGGGCGCGGCGGAACGTCCGCCTTCCTGGGGACGAACGACCCCGCCCCCGCCGACCGGGGAAGCGTCCCCGCGCCCTTCCCCGGCGCCGACGGACCCGCGCCCACCGGAGCGGATGCTCCCGGCCGGGGCGGCACCCCGTCCTTCCCCGGGCCGAACGGGCCCGCCCCCGCGGAAGCGGGAAGCGCTCCCGGGACGTTCCCCGGCCCGAACGGGCCGGCCGGACCGGCGGCAGGCCCGCGCCCCGGCGGCCCCGCACCCGGACCCAGTCCTGCCGGACCCGGCGCTCAGGGCACCCGGCCCGTCGGCGCCCCGGCGCGACCGGCCGGCGACCCCGACGCCGCGACGATGCAGTCCGGGCCGAACGGGCCCGGCCCCTTCCGCGGTGAGCACGACCGGCCCGGGCAGAGCGGCGGCCCGGCGCCGTACACCGGTGGGCCCACTCCGGAAGGCGCCCCCGCGTCGTACGGCGCCACGGGTGTGCGCGAGACCGACCCGTCCCGCTCGGGCGGCCCGGCCGCCGGTGCGGAGCAGCCCGCCGCCCCCGCCCCGACCGGCCGCCGCCGGGCGCGCCGGGCCCTGGCGGAGGAGCCCGGCGCCGCCGCCACGGACACCTCGGGGCGCCCGATCAGCGTGCGCGCCCTGGGCCAGGCCCCGCCGTTCGCCCAGCAGCCCGGCCAGGAGCCGGCGCCGGGCGGTTCGGGCCGCCGCCGGCGGCTCGGCAACCCGGCCGAGGGCGAGCGCGAGCCGCAGGCACCGCCTCAGGGGCAGCCGCAGGCACCGGCGCAGCAGCCGGCGCCGCGGACGCCCCTGCTCGACGCCCCGTCAGGGCGCGCCTTCGCCATAGGAGCTCCGGACGAGGGTTCGGAGGGGCCCGAGCCCCTCGACGGCCCCAACGGCGCGGTGGAGGTCGTGAACGCGCCGCGCCCGCCGATGGACGACGAGCTGCCCCCCGAGCCGCTGGACAACCCGCGCCGGCTTCTCGTGTGGCCCGCTCCGGACCCGTCCACGGAGGCGGCGCTGACCGAGCGCGGCTACCGGCCTGTGCTGGTGCATTCGCGCGAGGAGGTCGACGCGCAGACGTCGGCGTACCCGGCGGCGCTGTTCGTGGACCCGCTGACGGGGCCGATCACGCGCACGGCGCTGCAGTCGCTGCGCGAGGCGGCCGTCGCGGCCGGGGTCCCGGTCCTGGTGACGGCCGGGCTGGGGCAGGCGACGCGTGAGGCGGCCTACGGGGCGGACCCGGCGGTGCTGCTGAAGGCGCTGGCGCCGCGCGACAGCGAGATGCACCCGCCGCGCGTGCTGCTGATCGAGGAGCAGGAGCCGATCGCGATCGCCCTGACCGAGACGCTGGAGCGGCGCGGCATGCAGGTGGGCCGCGCGGCGACGGACGCCGAGGCGGTGACGCTGGCGACGCAGATGCGCCCGAACCTGGTGGTGATGGACCTGATGCAGGTGCGCCGCCGCCGCGCGGGCATCGTCGACTGGCTGCGCGGCAACGGCCTGCTCAAGCGCACGCCGCTCGTCGTCTACACCTCGGCCGGGATCGACCCGGCGCAGCTGACGGGGCTGACGGCCGGGGAGACGGTGCTGTTCCTGGCGGAGCGCTCGACGAGCGCGGAGGTGCAGGGCCGGATCGTGGACCTGCTGTCGAAGGTGGGCACGGACTGAAGGACCCGCGGCCGGGCGGCTAGGCGCCCGGCTGGGTGATCCTGCGCGCCGCCGTCCGCACGGACTCCCGCAGCGCGGCCAGGTCCCCGTCCTCCCCGCCGACGAGCAGCCGGCGGAACTGCGGGACGGCCGTGCCCCACCCGGCGAGCGCGCTGATCAGGAAGACGAGGTGCCGCGGCGGCAGCCCGGCGTCGACCGTGCCCTCCTCCTGGGCGACGGCGAAGGCCGCGGCCTTGGAGTCGTAGCGGGCGCGCCGCTCGGCCTCGTGCGGGATCTCGCCCTCCCCGTATTCGAGCCCTTCCCACAGGAGCAGCCGCAGCAGCTCGGGGTGGGCCTTGTGGTACTCCATCAGGCGGTCGACGTAGCAGTCGGGGTCGTCGGCGTCGACGGGGACGGCGGAGGCGAGTTCGAGCAGGGCCCGCTGGAGGACCTGGGAGAACAGCTCCGCCTTGTCGCCGAAGTAGGCGTAGATGAGCTGCTTGTTCGCCTTGGCCTCGCGGGCGATGCGGTCGATGCGCGCGCCGGCGATGCCGTGGGCGGCGAATTCGGCGGTGGCCGCCGCGAAGATGCGCGCCTTGGTGGCCTCTGGATCCCTTACGACTGCCATGCACCCAGAGTAACCAACTATTCGGTTGACAGCATGTTCCGTTTCACGTGAAACTTATAACCAACCAGTTGGTTATAAGCATGCCGCACCGTCCCGGGGGAGCCTCACCACTCATGCCGACGCCCACGCCGTCACCCACAGCCGCAGCCGCAGTCGGACCCGCACCCGTATCGCCCGCAGGGTCCGCAGCACCCGCGGCACCGGCCGCGCCCGCCCCCGCCCCGGCCCGCGGCGGCAACACCGTCCTCCTCGCGGTCATCGCCCTCTGCACCGCCGTCACCGCCGCGAACATCTACCTCGCGGCCCCGCTCCTCGGCCTCATCGCGCAGGACTTCGGCGCCGCGCCCTCCGCGGCCGGCTGGATCGCCTCCGTGGCCCAGCTCGGCTACGCCATCGGCCTGCTGGCGTTCGCCCCGCTCGGGGACACCGCCGACCGCCGCCGCCTGGTGGCCGTGCTGTCCGGCGTCGCCGGCGCGGCACTGGTCGCGGCGGCCTTCGCGCCGGGCCTGCCCGCGCTGGCCGCGGCCGTCCTGGTGGCCTGCGCCGCGACGGTCGTACCGCAGCTGCTGGTCCCGCTGGTCGCCGAGCGGGCGCCCGCCGACCGGCGCGGGCGGCACGTGGCCGCGGTCGTGGCCGGGCTGTTCACCGGCATCGTCGCGGCCCGTGTCCTCGGCTCCCTGGCCGGGCAGGCGTACGGCTGGCGCGCCGTCTTCCTCGGCGCCGCCGCGCTCACCGTCGCGATCGGCCTGCTGACCGCCGTCATGCTCCCGGCCGAGACCCGGCCGCGCCGCGCCGCCCGGCCGCTGAAGGCCATAGCGGGGCTGCCGGGCCTGCTGCGCCGCTCCCCCGAGCTGCGGGCCGCGTGCCTGCGCCAGGCCGGACTCTTCGGCGCCTGGAGCTCCCTGTGGACGACGCTCGCCCTGCTGCTGACCGCGGACGAGCCGTTCCACATGTCGACGGCGACCGCGGGTCTCTTCGGCCTGTTCGGTCTCGTCTCGACCGCCGTCGCCCCCGTGTCGGGGTCGCTCATCGACCGCTTCGGCGCGACCCGGGTCGTCACCGCGTCCTACGTGCTCACGGCGCTCTCCCTGCCCCTGTTCTGGCTCGGCGGGCACCGGCTGTGGGCGCTGTGCACGGCGGCCGTGCTGATCCACGCGGGCCTGATGGCCGGCCAGGTCGCCAACCAGACGCGGGCACTGGCCTCGACCGGCACGCCCGCGGCGGCCAACACGGCCTACGTCGTCACGGCGTTCGTCGGCGGCGCGAGCGCTTCCGCCCTCGCGGGCCCGGCGTACGCCCACTGGGGCTGGAACGGCGTGTGCGCCATCGCGGCGGCCGCCGTGGCGGTGGGCTGGGCCGGCAGCGCGCTGGTGGGCGCCAAGCGCTGACGGAGCGCCGACGGCGGCGCACCGGCGGCACGTGCACCGACGCCGGGCAGGAGGCCTTATCGGCGGCCCCCTGCCCGGCGTTCCGTGTCATCCGTCCGCGGCGGGTCAGCCGCCCAGGACGGTGACCTCCAGCTCGCCCTCCGCGTACTGCTTGCGGAGCACCTTCTTGTCGAACTTGCCCACCGACGTCTTCGGTACGGACGCGACCAGCGCCCACCGCTCGGGCAGCTGCCAGCGCGCCACCCGCTCGCCGAGGAACGCCCGCAGCGCCGCGTAGTCGGCGGGCTTGCCGTCCTTGAGGACCACGGTGGCGAGCGGGCGCTCGCCCCACTTGTCGTCCGGGACGGCCACGACGGCCGCCTCCGCGACGTCCGGGTGGGCCATCAGGTGGTTCTCCAGCTCGACGGAGGAGATCCACTCGCCGCCCGACTTGATCACGTCCTTGGCGCGGTCGGTGAGGGTGAGGAAGCCGTCGGACGTGATCGTGCCGACGTCGCCCGTGCGCAGCCAGCCGTCGGGGCTGAACTTGTCCTCGGGCCGGACGGGCTCCCCGGCCGCGCCACCGTAGTACGCGCCCGCGATCCAGGGCCCGCGCACCTCCAGCTCACCGGCCGACCGCCCGTCCCACGGCAGGATCTCCCCGCCGGGACCGGCGAGCCGGGCCTCCACGGAGGAGGGCAGCCGGCCCTGGGTGACGCGGTAGGGCCACTCCTCCTCCTCGCTCAGACCGGCCGGCGGGTAGGCCACCGAGCCCAGCGGCGAGGTCTCCGTCATCCCCCACGCCTGCACGAGCCGCACGCCGTGGCGCTCGTGGAAGCCCCGCATCATCGCGGGCGGCGCGGCCGAGCCGCCGCTGATGACCGTGCGCAGCGAGGTCAGGTCCCGCGGCCGCGCGTCGAGCTCGGCGAGCAGGCCCGCCCAGATCGTGGGGACGCCGGCGGAGACCGTGGGCCGCTCGGTGGCGATCATCTCGGCGAGCGGCGCGGGCTGCAGGAAGCGGTCGGGCATCAGCAGGGACGTTCCGGCCATGAAGGCGGCGTGCGGCAGGCCCCAGGCGTTCACGTGGAACATCGGCACGACGGGCAGGCAGGTGTCGGCGGGGGTCAGACCGAAGGCCGAGGCGGCGTTGACCTCCATGGCGTGGAGGTAGACCGAGCGGTGGCTGTAGAGGACGCCCTTGGGCTCGCCGGTGGTGCCGGAGGTGTAGCAGAGGGCGGCGGCCTGCCGCTCGTCGAGCTCCGGCCAGTCGAAGCCGGCCACGGGGCGGCCCGCGAGCAGCTCCTCGTACTCGTGCACGCGCGGCCGGCAGCCCTCCAGCGCGGAGCGGTCGCCCGGGCCCGAGACGATCACGTGCTCGACGGAGCCGAGGTGCGGCAGCAGCGGGGCGAGCAGCGGCAGCAGCGAGCCGTTGACGATGACCACGCGGTCGGCCGCGTGGTTGACGATGTAGGCGAGCTGCTCGACGGGCAGCCGCAGGTTGAGCGTGTGCAGGACGGCGCCCATGGAGGGGATCGCGAGATACGCCTCCAGGTGGTCGCTGTTGTTCCACATGAGCGTGGCGACGCGCTGGTCGCCGACCACCCCGAGCTCGTCGCGCAGCGCGTGGGCCAGCTGCACGGACCGCTCGGCGACCTCCCGGAAGCTGCGCCGCAGCGGCTCGCCGTCCCCGGTCCAGGTGGTCACCGTGGCGCCCCCGTGGACGCGCGCCCCATGGGCGAGGATGCGCGTGACGGTGAGCGGTACGTCCTGCATCGTGCTCAGCACCGGGGTCCTCCCGAAGACCTGTACGGCGGGTGGTGGTCCGCTGATTGTGCTGGGGTATCTCGCGGTAAGTCACTACCCCGGGGCCCCCGCGGTGAGCACTTTGCGTCACGTCGTCCCCGTGCCGCCGGTCACACGCCCGTCACACGCCCGTCATGCCGCGCAGGAGAGCTCCGGGTCCTCGCGGAGCTTGCCGAGCGCCCGGGAGACGGCGCTCTTGACCGTGCCGACGGAGACCCCGAGCAGCTCGGCCGTCTGCACCTCGGTCAGGTCCTCGTAATACCTGAGGACGACCATGGCCCGCTGCCGCGCCGGCAGCCGCAGCACGGCCCGCCACATCGCGTCGCGCAGCACCTGCTGCTCGGCGGGGTCCGCCGACGGGGCCGCCTCGCGCTCGGGCAGCTCGTCGTAGGGGAACTCCTCGACCTTGCGCTTGCGCCACTGCGAGGTGCGGGTGTTGACCAGGGCCCGGCGCACGTAGCCGTCCAGGGCCCGGTGGTCCTCTATGCGCTCCCACGCCAGGTACGTCTTGGTCAGCGCGGTCTGCAGCAGGTCCTCCGCGTCGCACGGGTTCGAGGTCAGAGAGCGGGCGGTGCGCTGCAGCACCGGACCGCGTGCCCGTACGTAGGAGGAGAACGACGGGTACACGGCGGTGGATGCGCTGGTGCACACAGGCGTCGTGGTTGCTGTCATGCTTCAACGCTAGGAGCGCACCTGTACCCGGCGGATCGGCCGCAGGTGCCGAAGGACGGTCCGCCTCAGGTCGTACAGGTGGGGCTGGCCCCACCTCCCGGAGGGGGAGAGGAACGGGGGGCCTCCTCCGGGTGCGGGCCCCGGACCGGCCCCGGACCGGGCCCGGGTCAGGCCCCGGACCGGCCCCGGACCGGGCCCGGGTCAGGCCCCGGACCGGGCCCCGGCCGGCGTCAGTCGATGATCGCCACGGGCGCGTCCACCAGGTTGCGGTCGATGGTCAGCTTCCGTCCCCCGTGCGACTCGGTGACGTTCCCCTGGTACTGGTGGATGCGGCGGTGCGGCTGCCAGGCCGTCCGGCCGATCAGCGGCTCGCGGTCCGTCGTGGGCTCGACCCGCCAGCGGGCGAACCAGAGCACGTCGGGCAGCCCGGTCGTGCCCGAGCGGCGGGCCCGGTCCATGTGCCGCACCCCCGACTCGGCGCTGCTGTAGAAGCCCGGCAGGTAGCCGCCGGCGCGCACGGCCGCGTTCCAGCCACGGATGTAGGACAGCGTCGTTCGGGCGCAGTCGCCGTCCTTGTCGTCGTACGCCTCCATGTCGAGGTAGAGGGCGCTGCGGGAGACGATGCCGAGGGCGGAGGCCCGGGAGACGGCGTCCTCGCCCTCCGACTGACCCTGGTCGTAGGGGTAGGAGCCGATCAGGAAGCCCCGCTTGTTGCTCGCCCGCACGCACGGGGACTGCGAGCCCACGTAGATCGGCAGGACGCGCCAGCCCAGGTCGTCGGCGCCCTCCAGCCAGCGCTCGCTGAGGTGGGTCTGGTGCGGGCAGGCGCGGGCCCGGCCGGCGAAGTAGACGCCGACGGCCCGGTAGTCGGACGACTTCCACGCGCTCAGCGTGGTCAGCGCCGGCGCCTGGCAGGTGTCCATGCCCCAGCCCCTGAAGACGGAAGCCCCCTCGTCCCTCGGGTCGCCCCGGTCACCGGCGCCCGCGGGATCGGCGCCCGCCAGCTGGGCCACCACCGCCGTCAGGGCGAGGAGATATCCGATGATCTTCCGTCGTCGGTCCATACCCGGAGTCAAAGGCGCCACCGACCGGCCCCCTTCCGTGACACGCCCCCGTTCATCCGTCTGCCCCGAGAAGCAGCCCGGACGTGGGAACTCCCGTACCGGCGGTGACCAGCGCCCGCGAGGCGTCCGGCACCTGGTTCACGGCGGTGCCGCGAAGCTGCCGCACCGCCTCGGCGATGCCGTTCATGCCGTGCAGGTACGCCTCGCCCAGCTGCCCGCCGTGGGTGTTCAGCGGCAGTGCGTCCGCCGCGACGAACGCGGCCCCCTCGCCGGGCCCGCAGAATCCGAACTCCTCCAGCTGCATCAGCACGTACGGCGTGAAGTGGTCGTAGAGGACGGCCACGTCGACGTCCGCGGGGCCCAGTCCGCTGCTCCCCCACAGCTGCCGGGCGACGACGCCCATTTCGGGGAGGCCCTCGATGCCGTCCCGGTAGTAGCTGGTCATCTGCTCCTGCGCGCGGCCGGCGCCCTGGGCCGCTGCGACGATCACGGCGGGCGGCCGGCGCAGCGTGCGGGCCCGCTCCAGGGAGGTGACGACCAGGGCCTGGCCGCCGTCCGTCTCCTGGCAGCAGTCGAGCAGCCGCAGCGGCTCGGCGATCCAGCGGGAGGCGGCGTGGTCGGCGAGGGTGATCGGGCGGCCGTGGAAGTAAGCGGCCGGGTTGGTCGCGGCGTGGCGCCGGTCGGTGACGGCGACGTGCCCGAAGACCGCGGGCTCCA
Organism: Streptomyces telluris; assembly: GCF_024519335.1. Classification (NCBI taxonomy): domain Bacteria; kingdom Bacillati; phylum Actinomycetota; class Actinomycetes; order Kitasatosporales; family Streptomycetaceae; genus Streptomyces; species Streptomyces telluris. The sequence continues at coordinate 89,146 of NZ_JANIID010000010.1, read as the reverse complement.
GGCCGTACTCGTGCAGGTAGCGGCGGGCGCTCATGGCCGCCCAGGACGCCGGCGTGAGCAGCCCGTACGGCAGCCCCCAGCCGAGCGCCACGCCCTCCGCCGAGGGCTCGCGCCCCTGCACCCCGGCGCCGAAGCGGCGGCCGGAACGCTCGTTGAAGGCCCGGTAGCAGACGACGACATCGGCGATGCCGGCCGTGACGGCCAGGGCGGCCTGCTGGACGGTGGCGCAGGCGGCGCCGCCGCCGTAGTGGACGCGGGAGAAGAACGTCAGCTCGCCGATGCCGGCCGCCTGGGCGACGGCGATCTCGGGGCTGGTGTCCATGGTGAAGGTGACCAGGCCGTCCACGTCGCCGGGGCCGAGCCCGGCGTCGTCGAGCGCCGCGCGGACCGCCTCCGCGGCCAGGGCGAGCTCGCTGCGGCCGGAGTCCTTGGTGAAGGCGGTGGCGCCGATGCCGACGACGGCGGCGGTGCCGCCGGTCATCTGCGGGCCCCGGCGGGTGAGGGGCGGGCGGCCACGACCCGGCCGGTGACATGGCGGCCGAGGCGGTTCGTCCCGACCACGGAGATCTCGATGGTGCGCTCGTTCACGGAAATGATCCTTCCGGTCAGCACCAGAACGTCGCCCGGATAACTGGGCACCCCGAGGCGGATCGAAACCTTGCGGAGGACGGCCTCCGGGCCGAGCCGGTCGGTGACGTAACGGCCCACCAGACCATGGGTGGTGAGGATGTTCATGAAGATGTCAGGAGAGCCCTTCGCACGGGCCGCCTCGGCGTCGTGGTGCACGTCCTGGTAGTCGCGGGAGGCGATGGCACCCGCGATGACGAGCGTACGGGTGATCGGAACGGTGAGGGGCGGGAGCGCGTCGCCGGGCGTCATGCGTCCGCTCCCGCCGCCCGGTCCGCGTGGGCGCGGAAGACCGGAAGTTCCCACTCCGCGTCCACTCGTATGAATTCCAGCTCGACGGGCATGCCGATGCGCACGCGGTCGTGCGGCACACCCGTGATGCTGCTGATCATCCGTACGCCTTCGGCCAGTTCGACGAGCGCGACGGCGTAGGGCGGGTCGAAGGCCGGGAACGGCGGGTGGTGCACGACCACGTACGAATGGACCGTGCCGGAGCCGCAGGCCTCTGCCGTCCCCCACTCGGGCGAGCCGCAGCGGCCGCAGCCCGGCAGCCAGGGGAAGCGGAGCGTGCCGCAGGCGGCGCAGCGCTGGATGAGCAGCTTGTGCGCGGCGACGCCCTCCCAGAAGGGGGCGTTGTCGCGGTTGATCACGGGGCGGGGGCGGGCGGGGGCCGGGCCCGCAGGGGCGGGGGCCGGGGCGTACTTGAGGATCCGGAAGAGGTGGGTGCCCACCAGCTCGCCGGCCACGCGCAGCCGCGTCGTCGTGGTGATGAAGTAGCCCGCCCCGAGCCGGGTGGACTTGCGGGGGGAGACGGTCTCGATGACCGAATCGAACGTGATCTCGTCGCCGGGCCGCAGCGGGCGTACGTACTCCTGCTCGCAGTCGGTGGCGACGACCGCGGTGTACCCGGCGCCGTCGAGCAGGGCGAAGAGCTCGTCGTGGGCGGGGGCGCGCCCGGCGCGGGCCGTGGAGAGGCCGGGCAGGGTCCACGCCTGGAGCATGGTGGGCGGGGCGATCGGGTCGTCCCCCGCGTAGGCGGGGTTGGTGTCGCCCAGAGCCTCGCACCAGTGCCTGATCATCGGGGCGTTGACGGGGTCCGCGGCGCGTGCGGAGACGGCTGCGGGCCTGCCTTCGAAGGGCTTGAGCAGGTGGTGCACGTCGCCGGGGACGGGCTCGGGAACGGGCTCGGGAACGGGCTCGGACAAGGGCGTGGGAACGGGCACGCGGACCCCTCCTCGCAAGTTTTCCTGACTGTCCGTCAGATTTGCGGAGGGTGTCAAGAGCCGCGGCGTCCGGCGGGGAGACGGCGACGGCCCCCGCACATGGCTGCGCGACGGCACCCGAGTGCCGTCGCGCCACCATCACCGGACCCAGTTCACCAAGAGCCGATCACATCAGCCGGCCGCGTCAGTCGGCCGCGTCGGTCGGCCACCCGTGCCGCCCCGCCCCCGGGGCCGCAGGGGCTACCACAGGTTGGTGAAGACCACCGAAACGTTGTCCTGGCGGATGGCCGTGCGGGCCGGACCGCTCACGCTCGCGGTGTTGTTCTGGTTCGAGGCGCCGGTACCCGTGGCCTGCTGCTGGCCCGTCGTGGAGTTCCCGTGGTTGGAACCCCCGACGCCGCTCCCCACGACCGCCGCGGCAGCCGCGTTGGAACCGCGGTTGGCCACCTGGTTGCCATTGCCTTCGTCATCGGCGTGGGCGACGCCGGAGAGGAGGACCGCCGCCACGGGCAGAGCGGCGGCAGTGGTGAGGACGCGAGCAGTGCGGGTGCTTGCCATTTCTATTTCCTCCAGAACGAGAACGCTGAGCGGAACTGCTGCGAGCAGCCCGAGCGGACGGAACTGCTGCGCAGTGCCGGGCAGTTGGCCGACCGCCCGGCGGGGTATTCGACGTCGCGATCCGAGGTTTGCCCACCGAATCCCCGGCGAACCACCCGTCCCTCCTCATTCCCTCGCAAGCATGACCACTCCCGAATAAACCCCCGACACACCTGACAGCCCCCGGCCCGCGCCCCTCAGAGAGCCCTTGGGACCCATGCATCACAAGGGCAGAACCGTTCCGGCGAGATTCCGGCCGATTCCGTAAACATGGCCGAGAAGTGAACACCGCCGGGGGCGAAAACGCTCAGGCGGCGCAGGCCGCGTCGAGGAGGACTTCCGCCGCGGCCCGCGCATCGTGCCCGGCCGAAGGGTCCCCGTCGATCGCCGTGATCGTCGTGGCGCCCTCGATGAGGATCAGCAGGTGCCGGGCGAGGATCTCCGGGCGTACGGCGCCCGCCCCCGCCAGCAGCTCTTCGAGCAGCTCGCGGTAGCGCGCCAGGTGGGCGCGGGGCAGCTGCCGCACCGGACCGTCGAGGTGGCGCGTCTCCACGGCGGCGTTGATCACGGCGCAGCCGCAGTAGCCGTCGCGCGCGTACCAGCGCGTGAGCAGGTCGAAGAGGGCGAGCACGCGCTCGCGGCCGGCGGGCACGCCCTCCAGGTGGGTCACCAGCCACCGGTGGATGTGCTCGCTGCGGTACTCCAGCACGGCCTCCACGAGGCCTTCCTTGGAGCCGAAGTTGCGGTAGATCGTCAGCTTCGAAGCACCCGCGTGCCGGGCGATCTCGTCCACCCCGACGGTGTGCACCCCGCGTTCGTAGAACAGCTGGACGGCGCTGGACAGCACGCGGGCCCGGGTCGCACGCGGGTCGATGGTCGCTCCCGGCTTCACTGGCATGCCGTCAGTCTAGGGGCGGCCCCCAGGAGAAGGTACCGTACGGTACCGTCTCGTCCATGACGCCTCAACTCCGCTTCCCCGCACCACGGTTAGGGACCGCCGCATGACGTCCGCACCGCGCATGCGTACGTTTCACGAGGGTGAGCGGGCCGTGCAGCGGGCCGCCGGGGCCGACGCCAGGGCGGCCCGGGTCGCGGGGATCCTCGGCGAGCAGCTCTCCCCCGTCGCCGGGCTGTTCCTCTCCACCGTGTCGTGCGTGGCCCTGGGCACGGCCGACGCGGAGGACCGGATGTGGGCCACGGTCCTGACCGGCGAGGCGGGGTTCGTGCAGACGGGGCCGAAGACCGTACGCATCTGCGCCGCGCGCCCCGAAGGCGACCCCTGCGTGCCGGCGGGCGCTTCCGGCCAGGTCGCCCTCATCGCCATGGACTTCATCCGGCGCCGCAGGTTCCGGGTCAACGGCCGTGTCCGCCGCTGGGACCCGTCCGTGATCGAGATGGACGTGGAGGAGGCGTACGGGAACTGCCCGCGCCACATCCGGCAGCGCCTGGTGGACCCCGCACCGTTCTCCCAGGGTCCGAAGACCACCGTGCTCACCCGGCTGACCGACTGGGAGCGCCGGTTCATCGCCCGCAGGGACACCCTGTTCATCGCCACCCGGCACCCCGGGTCCGGAGCCGACGTCTCCCACCGCGGCGGACCGGCGGGCTTCCTCCGGGTGACCGGCCCGGGGCGGGTCGAGCTGCCGGACTACTCGGGAAACGCCCTGTTCAACACCCTCGGCAACCTGTGGAGCCACCCCCGGGTCGGGCTGGTGCTGCCCGACTTCGCGACCGGGCGGACCGTACAGATCAGCGGCCGCGCGGCCGTCGACCACCGGCCGCCGCCGGAGCGGTGGGGGCCGGAGGTCGAGCGGGTGGTGGAGATCGACGTGGAGCGGGTTGTCCGCACGACGACGGACCACCTGGGGTGAACGAGCGGGCCCGGCGGCGCGCAGCCGGCCGGTCTACCGGCTGAGAACGGCGCCGGGCCGCTAGTACGCGGTCGCGACGTGCGCGGTCGCGAGGTGCGTGGCCGCGGCCTGCTCGGCCTCGGCGTACGCGGAGTCGGCGTACGCGGAGTCGGCATGCACGGTCCCGGCCTGCGCGCTCCGCGCCCGTCGGCCGCCTCCGGGCCTGGTCCCGACGACGACCGTCGCATCCAGCTCGTCGCACTCGACGACCCGCGTCAGCAGCCCGCTCCCCACGAACGTCTCGACCGTCCGCGAGGCCTGCCGCTCACTCGTCTCGACCAGCAGGTGGCCGCCCGGCGCGAGCCAGGAGGCCGCCGCGGCGGCGACCCGCCGCTGTACGTCGAGCCCGTCCGACCCGCCGTCCAGCGCGACCCGCGCCTCGTGGTCACGCGCCTCGGTCGGCAGCAGGGCGATGGCGTCGGTGGGCACGTAGGGCGCGTTGGCGACGAGCACGTCTATGCGTCCGCGCAGCGCACCGGGCAGCGGCTCGTAGAGGTCCCCCTCGTAGACGATGCCGCTCGCGCCGATGTTGCGGCGGGCGCACTCCACAGCCGCGGGGTCGATGTCGGCGGCGTAGAGCTCGATGCCCTCCACGGCCGAGGCCAGCGCGGCCCCCACCGCCCCGGAGCCGCAGCACAGGTCGACGACGACGGCGCGCGGCGAGCTGAGGGCGAGGGCCTGCCCGACGAGGAACTCCGTACGCCGCCGCGGAACGAAGACGCCCGCGTCGACGGCTATCCGCAGGCCGTAGAACTCCGCCCAGCCGACCACATGTTCGAGGGGCAGGCCCGACGCCCGCCGCTCCACCATGCCGTCGAGCTCGTCGGGCGTGCGCGCCGCGGAGAGGATGAGCCCGGCCTCGTCCTCGGCGAACACGCAGCCGGCGGCGCGGAGCCTGGAAACGACGAGGGGGAAGGAAGAAGCGAGAGAAGAGGAAGAGGCGGAGGCGGAGAAAGAGGAGTCGAACATGGAGAAGCCTTCCGGATGACCGAAGGGCGCTCTCGCGGTCGGCTAGAGAGAGGAAGCGACCGTACAACCAGGAGAAGAGAGCACCCAGCCTGCAACAGCGGTAATGGGTCTCACCTCCTAGGACGGTTTCCTGCCAACTGCGGCCACAGTACATGATCGGCAGGAGGCGCGACCGTCCCGGACACCGGCGCGGGTGCGGGCGGGCTGCTGCGGGGGCATTGGCTCCGTTTTCGGACGTACTGCCGGTAGCGCTTGCGTTCCGGGGGATCGCGCGTGGTGGGATATGGCGATGCGAACCCCCACACGCATACCTTCCCGTCCCCCCAACCCCTATGACGAACTGGCGTCACTGGCGGACCCGGAGCCAGGCCAGGAGCCAGGCCAGGAACTCGGCCAGGAACTCGGCCAGGCACCCTCGCTGACGGACACCCAGCCCCTCACGGTCCTCCCCCTCCAGCTCCTCCACAAGGACCCCGACGAGGACGAGCCCTGGTCCCCGCCGAACCACCGCCGCGGAAAGCGCGGCCACCGCCGCCGCCGGAGCCCCCTCTCCGCCGCGCCCCGCACCGTCAAGCTGCTGATCGCCCTCTCGCTGTGCACCGGGATCCTGGTGCTGGCGGACCGCTGCGCGCAGATGTACGCGGAGAAGAAGGCGCAGCAGAAGCTCCAGCAGGAGCTCCACCTGGCGGCCGCTCCCCAGGTGGACATCCACGGGTTCCCGTTCCTCACCCAGGTCCTGGAGAAGCGCCTGCAGCGCGTGGACATCACCGTTCCGCACGTGGCCGCGGACCGCGTGTCGCTCGCGAAGGTCCATGCCAGCAGCCGTGACATCCAGCTGACCGGAAACCTGCCGAGCGACGTGCGCGGCGCCGTCATCGGCGACCTGGAAGGCGAAGTCCTGCTGTCCTTCGCCGACATGAACCGCGAGCTCGCCGCCTCGCAGATCGCCTTCACCCGCCGCACCGACCATACGATCGGCGCCGACGGAAAGCTGACTGTGGGCGGCCAGGAACTGCGCGTACGGGCTCAGGCGCAGCTGCAGCTGAACGGAAGCCGCGGCCTGTCCACGGAGGTGGACGACATGAGCCTCGACGTGCCGGGCATCGCCACGTACCGCCCCGGCAAGGGCAGAGGGCTGACCCTGCACCGCGAGACGGCCGAGCGCATCAGCCGCGACGCGGCGCGCGCGAAGGCGCTGTTCTCGGTCCCGGCGCTGGCGGAGCGGCTGGGCGTGTCGCGGCAGGACGCCGAGGCGGCCCTCAGGAGCGAGGAGAAGCTGCACCGCCTGACGGGCGCCCCCCGCTTCGTCGAACGGCTGACGCACGTCAACCTCATCGACGCGGCGATGGACAACCCGTGGCTGCTGAAGAAGCTCGGCATCGACCCGAAGCTGATCGGCGGCCTGATCCGGATGAGGCCACCGGAGCTCTCCGACCGCCTGACCTTCTCGTTCTCCCTCCCCAAGGAGGCGCGCGACCTTCAGCTCCGCGACGTGAGGGTCGAGAAGGACGGCATCCGCGCCACGGTGAGGGGCATGGAGCTCCCGGTGGGCAGAACGCCGTAGGGCAGAACTCCGCAGGGCAGAACTCCCCAGGGCGGAACTCCGCAGGGCAAAAAAGTTTCGCCCGTCCGTCACACTTCCCCGGCGCCATCCGTCAGTGCAGTGACAGCGATGATGAAGCCCTGAGGGAGACGACGATGGAAACGCGTGCGATCACTGCTGAGGTTACGGCGGCCCCCCGGATGGCCGTGGACCCCCTGGAGCTCGTTCCCGAGCTGGCCGAGGTGTCGGCGGCGCTGTTCAAGGCCACGGGCAACCGCTCGGTGCCGCGGACCACGATCAGCCTGCTGCAGCTGCGCGCCGGCCAGATCGTCGGCAACACGTACCTGACCGTCCTGCACACGGGTTTCCTGCGCAAGGCCGGGGAGTCGGAGGAGCGGATCACCGCGGTGGCGTCCTGGCAGGACGCGCCGTACTTCACCGCTGCCGAGCGGGCCGCGCTGGCTCTGGTGGAGGCCGTCCTCCAGCCCTCCGCCCACGGGGAGCGGGTCTCCGACGAGCTCTACGCACAGGTGGCCGAGCACTACGAGCCCAAAGCGCTCGCCACCCTGATGATCGCGATCGGCCAGGTCAACTTCTTCGTCCCGATCGCCCTCATCGCCAAGCCCGTCCCCGGCCGGGCGTTCAACGAGCCGTGGAACTGAGGCGGGCCGGGTAGGCGCGGCCGCGCGTGCGTGGTCGCGCGTGCGTGGTCGCGCCGTGGCCGCCCCGTGTCCGCCCCGTGGCCACGCCCCACCACCTCTATAGTTTGTGCCGATTCACTCCATTCCTTCCCGCGAGGGAGTCGGCGTCATGCACGTCCTGCTCGTCACCAGCGGCTCCACGGGGGACGTCGCGCCGTTCACCGGCCTCGGGGTCCGTCTGCGGCAGGCGGGCCACGCCGTGACCGTGGCCACCCACGAGCGCTTCGCCGGCCTGATCCGCGCCTGCGGACTGGGCTTCCGCCACCTCCCCCTGGACCCCGGGGACATGCACGAGGCGTGCGCGCGAAGACTCTCCGGCCGCGCGGACGGCCCCCTGGGGACGCTCACGATCGCCAGACAGGGGGCCGCCTACACGGCCGACCTCGCGCACGGCATCCTCCAGGCGGTGCGGCAGGGCGCGGACGTCGTCGTCGCCTCCGGGCAGGCGGCGCTGCCGGCCAAGGCGGTCGCCGACGGCCTGGGCGTACCCAGTACGGGCGCGCTGCTGCAACCCGTCGCCCCGACCGGCGACTTCGCACCGATGGCGCTCGGCCGCCGCTCCGCCGGACGCACGGGCAACCGGCTCATCTCCCGTGCTCTCTGGCGGGCGTTCCACCATCAATCCGCCTCGACCGTCCGGTGGGTGCGGGCGGAACTGGGACTGCCGCCGCTGAGCCGGACCGCGCGCCGGCGCCTGGCCGCGAACTGGCCGGTCTGGTACGGATTCAGCCCGCACGTCGTCTCCCGCCCGGCCGACTGGCCCTCCCAGCACCGGCTGGCGGGCTACTGGTGGCCCGAAGAGACGAGCGCCTGGCGGCCGGACGCGAGGCTGGCCGATTTCCTCGCCGCCGGCCCGCCACCGGTCTTCATCGGATTCGGCAGCATGCCGTCACCGCGCGCCACCGGCGAGCGCCTTTCGGCCGTGTGCACCGAGGCACTGCGCAAGGCCGGGGTCCGGGGCGTGGTGCAGGCCGGGTGGTCCGGGCTGGGAGTCGAAAGCACCGATGCCCGAGACGACGGTCAGGACGCCATCCAGGACGACGTCCGGGACGACATCCTGACCGTCGGCGAGGTGTCCCACCAGTGGCTCTTCCCGCGCACCGCGGCCGTGGTGCACCACGGCGGTTGCGGCACCACGGCGGCCGGCCTGCGCGCCGGCGTACCGGCGGTCCCGGTGCCCGTCTTCTACGACCAGCCCTTCTGGTCCGCCCGGCTCCGGTCCCTCGGCGTCGCGCCCGGAGTCCTGCCGATGGCGGACCTGACGGCGGACCGCCTCGCGGCCCTGATCACCCGCGCGGTGCGCGAACCGGCCCGGCGCACGCGGGCCGCCGCACTCCGCACCGCACTGGCCGCCGAAGACGGCGCGGCCCCCATCCTCGAAGCCGTCGAAGCACTGGCCCGGTGACTTTGAGGGCCCGGCGCCCCGGGGACCGCTGCCCGGCCCGCGCCGAACGGCGCCCGGGTCACTCCGCGGGCGGAGGCCGGTCGCGGAGGCGGGGTCACGCCGCGGGCGCGCGGAGGCCGGGTCACTCCGCGGGCGGCGTCCCGGCGGGGAGGCGCAGCGCCAGGCCGTCGAGCATGACCTCCAGGCCGTAGGCGAACTTGGAGTCACGCAGTCCGACGGGGTCGACCGCCTCGGTCGCGGCCCGGACGTACGCCTCGGTCAGGTTCTCGTGGCCCTCGGCGGCCTGCTGGGCCTCGGGCATGAGGCGGGCGATGAGGCCGGCCTCCGTCTCGCCGGACCGGGCCACCGTGGTCAGCCAGGCCGCCTCGGCGCTGCTCATGCCCATCACGAACGCGATGAGGGAGTCGATCGCCAGGGTGGGATCGGGGAAGCCCGCCTTGATGAACAGGGCCGCCATCCGGCTGGAGAAGGCCATGAGGTTGGGGCCCAGGTAGGCCAGGCCGGCCTGGCCCAGCACCGAGGACAGCCAGGGGTGGCGCAGGGCCGTCGCGCGGAAGGACGCGGCGGCCTGGGCGGCCGCCGTCCGCCAGTCCGCGGAGTCGGCGGGCGGTACGACCATCTCGCCGAAGACCTCGTCGACGGCGAGCTCCATCAGCTCGTCCTTGGTGGCGACATGGCGGTAGAGGGACGTCGCCCCCGCGTTCAGCCGGGCGGCCAGCTTCCGCATGCTCAGGGCCTCGATGCCGTCGGCGTCCAGCATCACGATCGCCTCCCGGACGATCGCGTCCTGGGACAGCCCGGGCTGTTCCGCGGCGCGCGGGCGCCGGGTCCAGACGGAGGGAATGGGCTGCTGCTTCTTGTCGGCGGCCATCGGCGCGCTCCTTTGCGTACGTTGTGCGCATTCAGCGTACAGGGTTCATGGGTTGCGAACACTGTACGCACGGGCGTACGGTGTGCGCATCGCCCGGAACAGTGTGCGCAATGCCGGAACGGTGTGCGCAACCCGAAAGGAAAGCCTGATGGCAGCCGCAGTCGCAGGGTCGGAGACCCGCAGTCCGCACCGCTGGTGGATCCTGATCGTGCTGTGCCTCAGCACGCTGGTCCTGGTGGTCGACAGCATGGCGCTGACCGTCGCCGTACCGGCCATGACCGAGGACATCGGGGCGAGCCCCCAGCAGATCCAGTGGATCCTCGACTCCTACGTGCTGGTCTTCGCCGGTCTGCTGCTGACCTCGGGAAGCCTCGGCGACCGGTTCGGCCGCCGGAAGGTGATGATCATCGGTCTGCTGCTCTTCGGGGCGGCGTCGCTGGCCGCGGCGTTCTGCACCACCCCGGGCGAGGTCATAGCCGTCCGCGTGGCCATGGGCGTCGGCGGTGCGCTGATCATGCCGTCCACGCTGTCGATCCTGATCACGGTCTTCGACGAGGAGGAGCGCCCGAAGGCCATGGCGGCCTGGGGCTCGGTGTCGATGCTCGGCCTGGTCGGCAGCCCGGTCCTCGGCGGCGTCCTGATCGACCGCTTCTCCTGGCACTCGATCTTCTTCATCAACGTCCCCGTCGTCGTCCTGGCCGTGACCGCCGGTCTGCTGCTGATGCCCGAGTCCAAGGCCCCCTGGCAGAAGCCCGACCCGCTGGGCGCCGCCCTCTCCGCCGTCGGCATGACCGCCCTGGTCTGGTGGATCGTCGAGATCCCGCAGCACGGCGCCTTCGAGGGCCGCGGGCTGGTCACCCTCGCCGTCGCCGTCGTCTCCCTGGCCGGCTTCGTCGTCTGGGAGAACACCACCGCCTCGCCGATGGTCCCGATGGTCCTCTTCAGGCACCGCAACTTCACCGGCGGTTCGATCTCGCTGGCCCTGGTCCAGATCGGCAACGGCGGCCTGCTCCTGGTCCTCACCCAGTACCTCCAGTCGGTCCTCGGCTACTCCCCCGTCAAGGCCGGCCTGGCGTTCACCCCGCTGGCCGTGGCCGCGCTGATCGGCAACGGTGTCGGCGCCAAGCTCGCCGCCAAGGCCGGTTACCGCCGGCTGATCCTGGCCGGCATGCTCCTGATGGCGGGCTCCTTCGGTCTGCTGACCACCGTCACCACCGACAGCGGCTTCACCGTCCCGTCGGTCGCTCTCGGTCTGCTCGGCCTCGGCGCCGGCATGGCCATGCCGGCCGCCGTGGGCGCCCTGATGGCGACCATCCCGGCCGACAAGGCGGGCGTCGGCTCCGCCCTGAACGACACCATCCAGCAGGCCGGCACCGCCCTCGGCATCGCCATCCTCGGCTCGCTGCTCACCAGCACCTTCTCCGCGGAGATGCCGGCCGGCACCCCCGAGCAGGCCAAGCAGTCGATCAACGGCGCGCTGTCCGTCGCCCAGGGCGACGCGGGCCTGGTCCGGACCGCCAAGGAAGCCTTCACCGCCTCGATGTCCACCACCCTCACCTTCAGCGCGATCGGCGTCCTGGCCGCCGCCCTGCTCGCCGTGGTGGTCATGCGCGACAACAAGCCCGAGACCGCGGCCGAGGAGGCCGCCGCCCCGGAGAAGACCCCCGCCCCGACCGCCTGACCGCCCCGACCCCTCGGCACCCCTGCACACTGCTCCGCGCGGCTCCGGCCGGCACCCGCCCCGGGTGCCGGCCGGAGCCGTTCCCAGCCCGGCGCCGACCGGAGCTGAGCAGCCGTTAAACGCCGCACACCCGCAGACCGGAACAGGCCCTCAACACGAAAGGGGCGCCCCGACGGGGCACCCCTTCTGCCTGCGCTGACGCAGGAACGGCGGAGAGTGTGGGATTTGAACCCACGGTGACATCGCTGCCACGACGGTTTTCAAGACCGTTCCCTTAGGCCGCTCGGGCAACTCTCCCCGCATCGACTCACCTGGAACGATGCGGGGACAGCCTACCGTCTGAGCCGTTCGAACGGGGGCGGTGGTCCGCGCCTGGTCCGCGAGCGGCCATTCCGTCAGCGTGGGTCTTCTCAGACGAGGCTGATCCCGGCTTGAGCCTTGATCGTGTCCACGGCCTCATCAGTCAGCCACCGCAGGGGGACGACGGTCCACCGGTCGCGCTTGCGCATGACCACAGCCTTCCCGTCCTGGGTGGTCTCGCACCGCATGAAGCCCTGCGCTCTCAGATCCTGAATCAGGTCCTCGCCCCGCTTCATCGCCCTTCCCGGTCCTTGTCGTCGGCCGCCGAGCTGTGCATGTCGCCGTTCTGCGAGACACGGGTGTCGGGATCGGTCGCCTGATCCTGGTTGGCCTGCGGGTCCCAGGGCTCCCCCGCGTTCTCGAACTCCTTCTTACCCATCTGCACGTACTCCTTCCTGCTGGAATGTGAGCGGTACGGGGCAGTGCGCGTTCGCCGGCGGTCTACAGTCAGTGCGGGATGCCCTCGATGATGTCGCGGGCCCCCTGCCGGAGGAGTTCGGCGCAGACGCGGGTGCCGAGGGTGGCGGGGTCGTTGTCGCTCTCGCCCCAGATGTGGGCGTGGACGAACTTGGACCCGTCGCGGGAGAAGACCATGCCGCGCAAGGACAGCTGTCCATCAGGGTCGGTGATGCAGTGACCGGCGATGGGACTGTTGCAGTGCCCACGCAGGCCGTGCAGCATGACGCGCTCGGCGGTGATCTCGGTCATGGTCCGCTCGTCGTTGAGCCGGGCCAGCAGCGCCGCCACGGCCGCATCGTCCCGCCGACATTCCAGCCCGAGCGTGCCTGCGCCGACCGCGGGCAGCATCTCGTCCACGCTGAAGACCTGCCGCCCGCGGTGAGCGATCCCTAGTCGCTCCAGGCCGGAGGTGGCGAGGACCATCGCGTCGAGCTTGGCGTCCACCTTCCGCTTGCCGTCGAGCTTCTCGACCCGCGAGCCGACCGCGCCGCGGACCCGTACGACGCTGAGGTCGGGTCGTACCCGGTTGATCTGCGCCTTCCGCCGCACGGCAGAGGTGGCCACGATGGCGCCCGGCGGAAGGTCGTCCAGGGTCTGCCGCTCGGAGCCCTCAGGAAAGAGCAGGACGTCCCGCACGTCGTCCCGGAGCAGGTAGGCGGCGAAGATCAGCCCCTGCGGCAGGGGCCGGTCCCCGGGCACGTCCTTCACGCAGTGCACCGCCATGTCGACATCACCGCGCTGCAGCATGGTGTCGATCTCTTTGACGTACAGGCCCTTACCGCCGAGCTGGGCGAGATCGCCCTGCCACTTGTCGGCCTCCGTCGTCACCGGCACCACGTCGATGCTCAGCTCCGGCTCATGCTTGCGCAGCAGGGCAGAGACCTGCTCGACCTGGGCGAGCGCCATCGGGGAACTGCGGGTGCCGATCCGTAGGGTGCGTGCGGGGAAGTCGGTCATGGTGTGGCCTCCTCGTTCCTTGCTTCCAGGTAACTGGCAGGGTGGGCACGATGCGTACGCAGGGGCTCGTGCGACGCGTGCGGAGAGTCGGGGGTGGAGCAGTTCGAGTGCGGAGCCGGTGTACTCCCAGCGCCACGCGTCGAGCTCCTCGCGCTGGAGGACGATGCGGCCCTCGTCGCCGGAGTACAGGCGAGGCCCGGTGAAGAGGAACGACAGCCGGTCACGCCGCCCCGGGCGGGTGGCCTGCAGCCACTCGACGGCGAGGAACTGCCAGGAGTGGGCATCGAAGGTAAGGCCGAGTTCTTCACGGACTTCCCGCCGGACGGCGTCGAGGGGCGATTCCCCCGGTTCAACGATCCCGCCCGGCAGATGCCACGGCCCGCCGGCCTTCGCCGGGTGCACCAGCAACATTCGCCCCAGACGATCCATGATCAGTACGTAGGCCGTGACGGGGAACCCGTGGGCGACCGTGACCCCCGTGGCCCGCTCGCCGCGGTCACGGCTCTGCTCCTGGTCCTGGTCGATGTCGGCGTAATCGGTGAAGGTCCGCCGGAACGGCTGGTGTCCCGTGTCCCGAGTGTGCTCGAACATCCACCCTTCGACAGTCCCGCGGTCGACAAAGCGGCCGGAGTGCGCGCCGCACTCGTCCTCGTCACCGGCCACGCACTCGGCGGTGTACTCCGGACACACCGCCTCGTCCTGTGTGATCGTGTACGGCTCGATCGAAAGACTCGGCTCACTGGTGACCCTCCGCGTGCCTGCGCATCCGGATGTCGCAGTCCGTGACGGTCGTGTAGTCACCTGCCGTCCGGGCGTCCAACCGGGTGGACGCCAATCTCGTGCACTCACCGCAACCGGGGACCGGGTCCGGCGGCGCAAAGGTCGGCAATCCCAGATGAGGGGCCGATGACATGGTCGTCCTACGAGTGCTCATCCCCGCTCCTCGCGTCGTCCGAATGGCGACACGCTAGGAGCACGAAAGTCCGACCATCCAGTGAGTTCTACGTTGTTGCACGCGAGTTCTTCACCGGAGGGAGTCGAGTGCTGCTGTCACCACAACTCGGGCCGGCGTCCCGTACACGGCAAGGTTCCGCAGCTCTGAGAACGCCTTGACGTACATCGCGACCTCACCCGGCGCAGTGACGGTCACCTGGGCCGTCAGCAGCTCTACGTGGACCCGCTCGTCATCAAAGATGTTGAAGCCTTCCAGGGTCCACATGCCGCGGCCCTGGGCCGTGAACGGAATGATCCCGACGGAGACAGCGGGGAGCGACATGACCGACAGCAGGTGTCCCAACTGGCCGGCCATCGTCTCGGCATCGCCGATCTGGTACCTCAATACCGACTCCTCGATCAGCAGAGTGAATCGGTGTCCCGCCTCCTGGAGGACGCGCGCCCGAGCCATACGGGCGTCGACAGCTTCGGCAGTGTCGTCCGGTGTGCCGTGGAATCGGCGGATGACCGAGAGCAGTGCGGACGCGTACGCGGGCGTCTGGAACAAGCCGGGTACGACGTGTGACGCGTAGCCTCGGTGCAGCTTCGTACGCTCATAGAGCGGGATGCGTGATTCCTGCAATCGCCGCAGGCCGGTGCGCTGCAGTCGCTTCCACTCCAGATACATGGAGTCGGCAGTCCGCGACGCCGCAATGATGTCCGCCGCCTGGCCATCGGCGTCACATGCCGCGCACCATGCCCGGATATCCGCGTCGGACGGGGGCGTCCGCGCGTTCTCGACGCGTGAGGACTTGGACTTGTTCCACCCGCAGCGTACGGCCAGCTCATGCCCTGTCAGCCCAGCGTCGAGACGGACCTCACGCAGCTTCGCCGCCACTGCCTTGCGCGCTGCTTCGACGCTCGATGACTGGTATTTGGGCATGAGCCGGCTCGTCTACTAACGCCGTTAGACGGCAAACTCCTCGTGAGGCGTGGCACGCTGCCAGACCGCGTCAAACGCCTCAGCGCACAGTTTGACCACTGCCGGGTCGTCGCACAGTTCGTGCCCCGCTGAGGCGCCCTCACCGCTGAAGTGCCCGAAGCGAATCAGTCGGTCATCGAGCAGCCAGAAGTCCGCGCCGGGAAGGGCGAGCGTGGCCGCGTGCCTTCTGGGCAGCCAACGGACCTTCTCCCCGGCCTCAACGTTCAGGTAGGTGCCGGCGTGCTCGTAGCGGATGTACTCACTGGCAGGCAGAGAGACCACGCGGGCTCGACGCACCTCCACACCGCGCGCGACCGTGCTTCGCACCAGATCGAGCCAGGAGCGACGGCGCTTCACCGACTCGGGCGTGATCCGTCCGCAGGCTTGCCACTCCGCGAAGTCGTCAGCCTCTGAGGCGACGCTGTACGCATCCCGCAGCTCCAGGTGAACGGCCGACCGGTGGCACTCCTTGACCAGGTCACTGAACGCCGGAACGCTGTTCGGCCTCATCGCACGCCTTCCTGATCAGCGGCACCATACGTGCCGGAATCCGGATCACTGCTTCCGTGTCGGGGATGTGGCCCACCGTACGACACTCGTCTTCGGTCTCGCCGTCGGCCTTCCAGCCCTGGAACACGAGGTCGGCGGTCTCGCCGTCCACCCACACCGTGGGGCAGTCATCGCCGTTGGTGTTCGGGTCCTTGCCGAAGAACAGTAGAGCCATGACCTTGACCCCTGCCTACTCGGTTGCGTCTGGTTGCACAGACGATGGCCCGGCCAACCGGCCCCGTCAAGGTGCCGTGGTGCCCCGCCTCGGACTCCGTAGTCGGCAACGCACAGCAGGGGAGCCAAGACTGGCCGCGCAATGGTCTCCTATGCCACAGACAGTCAGCCACGACGGCGGGGCAGCCGGGCGGTCGTCCGCCATGTGTGCACCTGAGCCACTTCCCGGCATCAGCCACTATGCCAATGTCTTTTCCCTCGTCACGGCCTGAGCCGTCCACGGGTCAGCGGCGCTGGTGCTGCTACACCTCCCGCAGACGAACACGGCGCCGCACGCGAAGCGTTCTGCACCACAGAGCACCTGGCCCACCACGGGCGTTCGCGGGCGCCGTGAGCCTCGGGCGGAGCCTGGTCGGGCCGGGGGCGTGGTCCTGGTGGTGGGGCTGCTCGAACCCTTCACTGCTGGTGGTCGCGGAGTGCTGGCCGGCGGTCGGGGTGCTGGTGCTGTTCCGGGCGGTGTGCGACAGCGGTCATGCGCGCTGAGCGGCTGGCGGCCGCCGTGTAGCGGGGCGGAGACAGGAGCGGGCGGCGGCCGCGGGCCGCCAGCGCGCGCGGACCGCGTCAGCGGTCCGCCTTGAACAAGTACAGAAACTCTGAACAGCCTGCCCGCCCTCCACCGGCCGTCCGGTGTGACGGGCTTCGAGCTGCCCCACCACCAGGACCACCGCCACCCGGCCAGACCCGGCACTGCCCGCGGCTCCCCGGCACCCACGAACCGCCCGGGGGAGGCCTTCGAATGCACGGTGATCACGCCGCGCCACTACCGAAGGGGAGCCCTGGCAGTGAGCACGACCCGAACCCCCGCCTTGACCCTCCCCGAAGTCCTCGAAGAGATCCGCATGTCCCGCGCCGCCTTCCACCGCATGCGCGCCCGCGGCAAGGCACCCAAGTGCCTCAAGCTCCCCAACGGGCAGATACGCGTTCGCCGCGCCGACCTCGACGCCTGGTTCGTTCAGTGTGAGGAGGACTTCGCGTGCTGACCTACGACGTGAAGTTCTGGGCCATCCGTCAGCGCGACGGCCGGGCCAAGCCCTATCAGCTCCGCTGGGTCGTCGGCCCCGAAGAACACTCGAAGAGCTACCGGCTCAAGAGCCAGGCGGAAGGCCGGCTAGCGGAGCTGATGGCAGCCCTCCGCAACCGCGAGCCCTTCGACACTGTCACCGGCCTGCCGGACTCCGAACTCCGCGCCCTGAACAGCCCCACCTGGTACGCCCACGCCCGGGACTACGTCGAGATGAAGTGGCCGACCGTATCGGCCAAGCACCGCGCCAGCATCGCCGAATCCCTCGCCACCGTCACCCCTACCCTCGTCAAGGACGAACGCGGCGCCCCCACCGCGCACGCCCTACGAACTGCCCTGTACGCGTGGGCCTTTCGACTCGTCAAGGACGAGGACGGCAGATGGCAGCGCCGTACCGACCTGGAGACACCGCCCGAGCACATCGCCCACGCACTCGACTGGATCGCCCGCAAGTCCCTCCAGGTCACCGACCTCGACACCCCTGTTGTCCTCCGCTCCGCGCTCCGGGCTCTGTCGCTGAAGATGGACGGCACCCCGGCCGCGCCGAACACCGTCAACCGCAAGATCCCCGTCTTCAGCAACGCCCTCCGCTACGCCGTCGAACTCGACCGCCTCGACGCCGTCCCGCTCGGCAAGATCGACTGGTCGGCGCCGGAGGTCGATGACGAGATCGACTTCCGCTACGTCCCCGGCCCCCAGCTCACCCGCCAACTCCTCGAAGCCGTCGCCGATCAAGGCGCCCGCGGCCGGCACCTGCGGGCATTCTTCGGCTGCATCTACTACGCCGGAGCCCGCCCCGCCGAAGTCGTCTCACTGGCCCTGCCCGACTGCACCCTTCCCGACGAGGGATGGGGTGAACTCGTCTTCGCCAAGAGCACCGCCCGTATCGGGTCCGCGTGGACCAACACCGGGGAATCCTTCGACTCCCGCGGGCTGAAGAGACGCGCCCGCAACGCCACTCGCACGGTTCCCATCCCGCCCATCCTCGTGCGCATGCTCCGCAGACACATCGAAGAATTCGGCACCGCCCCCGACGGCCGACTCTTCCGCGCCGCCCGCGGAGGACTCGTCCTCACCAAGGAATACGGGGAGATCTGGACCGCCGCCCGCCGCGTCGTCCTCACCTCTCACCAGTTCGACACCCCACTCGCCGAAACCGCCTACTCGGCCCGCCGCGCAGGCATCTCCCTCTGGCTGAAGTCCGGTGTCGCACCCGCAGAAGTCGCCCGTCGCGCAGGCCACAGCATCGCTGTACTCCACCGCTTCTACAACAAGATCATCAACGGCCATCGCCACGAAGACAACGCCCGCCTCGAACGCGCCCTGACCGACGACATCCGCTCTCCCATCTGAACCCGACACACCGCAGCCCAACCACGTGCAGTCCACCGCCCAGCAAACGGTGGACTGCACTGCTGCGTGGGACAGACCAGACTCACGCCCCCATTTCCTGAACGGGAATGCGGGACGGATGACTACCAGTCGAGGATGACGGCGCCGCTACCCCCCGAGTCGCCCGTCGAGCCACCGAAGCCTGGGGCTCCGTTGCTACCTTGTCGAGAGTCGGAGCTCCCACCATGGCCGCCGACGCCGCCCCCGCCCGAGAGCGCCCCTTTCCCGCCGCTGCCGAAAGTGAAGTCGAACGGGGCCAGGTTCGGGTACAGCGCATAGCCCCGGCCACCGTCGCCGCCGGACAGCTGCCGGGCTCCTCCCTTCCCTCTCTGCCCGCCACCGTTGCGCACCGCTGCGCGCGTTCCTTGTGCACCCGCAGCTCCCGCGTTTCCGGTCTTGCCCAGGGCAGCCATGTACGTTCCGTTCGTGGTGCTGCACTTGGTGCCCAAAGACGCCCTGTCGGCCCCGGCTGGTGCCCCTCCCCGCCCGCCGGCGCCACCTGCCCCGCCGTCTTCACCAGACCTTCCGCCGAAGCCGCCAATACCGCCTGCGCCGGGCCCCCTGCCACCGTCGGCCCAAACAAGGCTGCCGACGCTGCTGCGTCCGCCTGGCTTACCCTGAGCGCCAGCGGCACCATCGCCCCCGTTTTCCTCAAAACGGTATGTGTGCGCAGAGGTGTTCACGTGGCGTCCGCCCTGTGGACCGCCATTGCCAGGGCTCCCGCCCTTGCCGCCCTTGCCTACCTTGATGGCGAGAACCTGGTGTGGCTTGACTTTCAGGACACACCGAACGAAGGCCCCACCGCTGCCTCCTCCGCCCACCCCGCCGGAACCGCCGCCACCACCGCCCCTGCTCGGGTCGGCCTCAGCCTGTCCCCTTCCGCCACCGCCGCCTCCGCCACCGCCTCCGCCACCGGCTCCGGCCCCCCATACGAAGGCGGTGATCTGCGTGACCCCCTTCGGGACCGTGAACTTGGTGTCCTTCTTGAAGATCGTGAACGGCTCAGGCGCCTTCGATGCTGCCTGCGCCGCGGGCACGGTCAGAACCGGGACGGCCGACACGAGCAACACCGCAGCGGACAGGGCTGCCACCCGCCTGGACCGGCGCTGCCCAACGGCTGCTTCAACTCGGGATGTGGACATGTTTCTGCTCCTTGGATCGATGCCATGGCCACAGCACCACGCCCCGGTCGCCGCAGCCCGTGCACGTCGGCGTGGACTACCTCATCCGCCGTTGCTGTCGTTGTCGGCTCCGTTGAGCCCGGAGTTCGCCTGTACTGCGGTGCACGTCCCGGTGTCCAGGAGGGTGCCAGTCAACTTGTTGAACTGCTGCGGGACATCGTTGGCCGGGTTGCCGTTCGTGTGCGCTGGAACGGTGTCCGAGCAGACGCTCGTGTCCGCCACAGCCGTACCCGACGCGGCCAGCCCCAGCACACCGGCAAGACCCCCCACGGCAGCAACGAGCCCAACAACACCGGAAAGCTTCTTCATGACCACTCGACCTCCAGCCGTCGATCACCCCCGGACCGCCCGAGAGCGACACCCCTGTAACCGGGAGCGACCCGAAGTAGTTATGTGTGATTACCGGTACGTGTGACGACTTTCTATCGATCACCCGTCACCCTCGCGGCCTCCCATGGCCAGCCTGGCCGGTCGGCTCAGGGGGCTCGCGTAGACATGACCGGGGCGACCCAGCAGACAAGCGCTTGCGTACCGTCACACCACAGCGGCCCCGAATGTGGTCCGCGCCTGGTCCGCGCAGGCTGATCAAATCCGGGATACCGGCAGTACGAAGTGAGACACGTCACCAAAACGAAAAGGGTGCCCCATTCCGGGACACCCCTTCTGACCTGCACTAATGCTTACAAGGCGGAGACTGTGGGATTCGAACCCACGGTGACGTTGCCGCCACTGCGGTTTTCAAGACCGTTCCCTTGGGCCGCTCGGGCAACTCTCCCCGCACCGCCAGTGCTCGGCGGCGCGGGAGCCGGCCTATCGCTTCAGTTGTCGCCCTTGCGTTCGCCCAATGTGATCTCTGCCGTGGACTGCTTGCCGTCGCGGGTGTAGGTCACCTTCACCTTGTCGCCCGGCTTGTGGGTCCAGATCTCGCTGATGAGAGTGGGGCCGCTGTCGATGGCGGTGTCGTCGAGCTTGGTGATGACGTCGCCCGGCTTGAGACCGGCCTTGTCGGCCGGGCCGCCCGGGGTCACGGCCGGGCTGTTGTTGTCGCCGGTGGGGGCGATCTTGGCGCCCGCGCCGGCGTCCTTCATGTTCACCGAGGCGGAGATGACCGGGTAGACCGGCTTGCCGGCCTTGATGAGCTGGTCGGCGACGTTCCTGGCCTGGTTGATCGGGATGGCGAAGCCGAGGCCGATGCTGCCGGCCTGCTGCTGGCCGCCGCCGAAGCCGCCGCCGTTGTTCGCGGACTGGATGGCGGAGTTGATGCCGATGACCGCGCCCTGGGCGTTGAGGAGCGGGCCGCCGGAGTTGCCCGGGTTGATCGACGCGTCCGTCTGGAGGGCGCTCATGTACGAGGCCTTGCCCATGCCGCCGCCGTCGCTGGAGGCCACCGGGCGCTTCTTGGCGCTGACGATGCCCGTGGTGACCGTGCCGGACAGCCCGAAGGGCGCGCCGATCGCGATCGTGGCGTCACCCACCGCCGTCCGGTCCGAGTTCCCCAGCGGGAGGGGGTTGAGCTTCGCGCCGGAAGGGTTCTTCAGCTTGATGACGGCGACGTCGTAACCCTGCGCACGACCCACGACCTCGGCGTCGTACTGCTTGCCGTCCGAGAAGGTGGCCATGAGCTTGCCGCCGCCCTGTGCGGCCGAAGCGACGACGTGGTTGTTGGTGAGGATGTGGCCCTCGGTGTCGTAGACGAAGCCGGTGCCCGTGCCGCCCTCGCCGCCGCCGCTCTGCGCCTCGATGGTGACGACGCTCGGCAGCGCCTTGTTGGCGATGTCCGAGACGGAACCGGGGGCGCGGCTCTCGGTCTTCGGGTCGCCGGACGACGAGATGGTCGTCGAGCTGCCGCCGTCGCCACGGCTGGCCGCCCAGTAGCCGATCCCGCCGCCGACGCCGCCCGCGACCAGGGTCGCCGCCAGCACCATCGCCACGAGCCCGCCGCCGCGCTTGCGGGCGGGCGGGTACGCCTCGGGGCCGCCGGCCCACACCCCGGTCGGGCCCACCGGGCCGCCGCCCGCCGGCGCGCCGTACGGGTACGGCCCCGCCTGGGGCTGCGCCTGCGGCGCCTGCGGCGGCTGCTGGTGGTGCTGAGCCTGCTGCTGGGCCTGCTGGGCCTGCTGGGCCTGTGCGTCGTACCAACCGCCCGCGCCCTGGCCCTGCGCGCCCGGCTGCTGCTGCCCGTAACCCGGCTGCGGCGGGGCCACGGGCGGCACCGGAGCCTGGGGCGGAGCGACCGGAGCAGCCGGCGCAGCCGGAGCGGCACCGGAAGCAGGGTCGACAGGGGCAGCAGGAACCACGGGGGCGTCAGGGGCACCAGCGGCCGCAGGCGTCTCCGTACGGGCCTGCGCCCCGGCCGCGTCCGCGTCCGCACCCGTCACCGCGGCCCCGGCCGCCGCCGCGCCGTCGCCCTTCTCCATCGAAATGCCCGACGAGCCGCCCGGAACATCCGGAACGCCCTCCGCAGGCGCGACGGCGGCGCCCTCGTTCTCGGTGCTCACAGCTCTCTCCTCATCAGGTGCCACATCAGTTCCTACATGGTGCCTACGCCATGCGCGGTGTGGTGTCCACGTCATCCGCGGGATCCACGCCGCCGGCGTTCTTCCCGCCGCCCACGACCAGCCCGGTACAAGCTTTTCCCACCGCACGTCAGACCACCGTAAGCGGACCCTGTGCCCCCACGGCGGCAACGCTGCGCTCCGGGCACTCCATATCAAAAGGGACCGCATGCACGATGGTGCCGGGCGATGGCACGATAACGCGGTGACCTATGCGCACCCGGCCCGGGACCTCCGCCCCGAGCGGCACCCGCTCTCCGTCGTCGCCCACCGCGGAGCCTCCGAGGACGCTCCGGAACACACCCTGGCCGCGTACCGCAAGGCGATCGAGGACGGCGCCGACGCGCTCGAGTGCGACGTGCGGCTCACCGCCGACGGCCACCTCGTCTGCGTGCACGACCGTCGCGTCAACCGCACCTCCAACGGCCGCGGCGCCGTCTCCTCCCTGGAGCTCGCCGATCTGGCCACCCTCGACTTCGGCTCCTGGAAGGCCGACGTCTCCGACAGGGAGGCCCCGGACCTCGACGCGACGTCCGTGCTCACCCTGGAGCGGCTGCTGGAGCTCGTGGCCGACGCGGGGCGGCGCGTGGAGCTCGCCATCGAGACCAAGCACCCGACCCGCTGGGCGGGCCAGGTGGAGCAGAAGCTGCTGGAACTCCTGGGCCGCTTCGGACTCGCCGGACCGCCCGCCGACGGCGGCCCCTCGCCGGTCCGGGTCATGAGCTTCTCCGCCCGCTCCCTGCACCGCGTCCAGCTGGCCGCCCCGGCACTGCCGACCGTCTACCTGATGCAGTTCCTCTCGCCCCGCCACCGCGACGGGCGGCTGCCCGCGGGCGTCCGCATCGCCGGCCCGAGCATCCGCATCATCCGCAAGGACCCCGGCTACGTGGCCCGGCTGCACGACGCGGGCAACGAGGTGCACGTCTGGACGGTGAACGAGCCGGAGGACGTCGAGCTCTGCGCGCGCCTCGGCGTGGACGCGCTGATCACGAACCGGCCCAAGCGGGTGCTCACCCAGCTCGGCCGGTCGTAGCCGTAGCTCCGCCGGGCCGTGCGCACACCGCAGCCCCATTACAAGGAGTGCACCGGCGCGTTCGGTGTGTGTTCGAGCCGGTCGAGTGCCCCCGGCGGGTCTCGGATGGCCGGTTTCCGGTCCAGTCCATTGGGGCATCCATCCCCTGACGTGGGGCAAAGGAGGTCTCGGGGGTGGCGTTGGTGGTGGCACAGGAGGTGCCCACGTCGTCGATCATGGCCGTACCCCATGGTCCAACCGGTGTGGGCCAGGCAAGACACCGGATGCGCAAGGATCTGCGCATCATCGGGGTACCGGATTCGGTCATCGACGACGCCGTACTGATCCTTTCGGAGCTGCTCAGCAATGCGTACCGGCACGGACGCCCGCTGAGCCCGGAGGGCGACGGTCGCAGAGACGGAGAAGAGGGGGACAAGGACGGGGGAATACGTGCCGCATGGAGAGTGGACGCCCACGGCCGGCTCACGGTCGAGGTGACGGACGGCGGAGGCCCGACCCGCCCGGTTCCGGCCACACCTTCGGTGACCGCCCGCGGAGGCCGCGGGCTGAACATCATCAGCGCCCTCTCCCAGGACTGGGGCGTCCGTGACGCATCGGGCGAGGTGACCGTCTGGGCCGCGCTCTCGGTGCACGACAGCTTCGCTACGCGCGTCGCCGCAGGACCCAGACCCGCATTCGCAGATATCGACGAACTGACATGACGGTGGCGTGACGCGCGTAGATCCTGCCGCGAGACACCGACGTCAAAGTGTCGGGAGCGGTCCGGGAAGCGCCGCGAGAGCCCGTACGAGCCGACGGACCGACGAACCGACGAGCCAAGAGAACGACGAACCAACAGAACGACGAGCAGAACACGCCCGTGCACGGCCGGTGGGCCCCGTACCCGGAGCGCCCGCCAGGGAAGGCTCCGCGGAGAGCGGCACCCCGCCACCGGCCGCCGACCCTCCGGCCGACCGCCTCCCCGCACGCTTCTGTCCATGCTCCCCGCACACCTCCCGCGTGCCTTCCTGCCGCCCTCCTGCCGTCCTCCTGCCGTCCTCTCCTCCCGATCCTCTCCCGATCCTCCCGACGCCCCGCGCGCGTGCCCGTTCCGGCCGCGGCGGCGAGCGCTAGGCTCGCGCCCGTACGAGCCGTACGCGCCGCGTCGTACGCACCGTGTCGTACGCAGTCCCGTACGCACGCCACCGTGCCCGCCGCGCCGTACGCACGCACCTGCACCGATCGGGAGACACGCACGCCATGGCCAAGAAGCGCCGCCCCCAGACCAAGGGGCCCCAGACCAAGGCCTCATCGCCGCAGGCCGTCGACGGTCCGATCCCCGTCGTCGGTGCCCGCGAGTCCTGCCCGTGCGGTTCGGGCCGGCGTTACAAGGCCTGCCACGGCCGCGCGGCCGTGCAGGCGGCCACCGAGCTCGTCCAGCGGCCCTTCGAGGGCCTGCCCGGCGAGGCGGACTGGGTCGCGCTGCGCGAGCTGGTCCCCGCGGCGACCGTCGAGCTCACCCTCAAGGACGGGCTGCCGGAGGGCGTGCCGTCGGTGACGCTGGCCACCGTGCTGCCGATGGCCTGGCCCGCCCTGCGCCGCGACAACGGCGCCGTGCTCCTGGGCCTGCAGAACGACACCGCCTCCGGCGACCTCAGCCGCGACCTCGCCGACACCCTGCGGCGCGCGCTCGAAGCCGCCCCGGGCACCCCGGTGACCGCCGGCCGCACCGACGCCGACGGGCCGCGCCTGCAGGACCTGCTGGACCCGAAGGCTCCGTTCGAGCCGGAGGTCCACACGGGCTTCGAGTTCTGGGTCGAGAACGCCGAGAACGCGACGGGTGAGGTCGCCGCCTCCCTGGACCGGGCCAACGCCGCCGCCATCCCCACGGCCCGCCTCTCCGGCGTCGAGGCCGCGTACTGGTGCGAGACCCCCGAGAAGAATCACCTCCGCTGGGTCATGACCCACCCCGAGGAGCAGCTTCTGGACGCTCTGGCCCGGCTGCACGCCGCGGGGACCTCCTCGCTGGGCGAAGGCACCCGCCTGGTCGGGTCGTTCCGGGCGCACGGCCTCACCGTGCCCGTCTGGGACCTGCCGAGCGACATGCGCGCGGAGGACACCGAGAAGCCGGCCGCGGCCTTCGCGGAGCGGCTGGCCACGGCACTCGCCGACGCCTCTCCCCTGACGCCCGACGAGCGGCGGGCGCGCAGCGGCCTCACCAGCCGTCAGATCACCCTGAACTGAGGCCGGTCCGCCTCCGGAGCGGCCCGACGTAGTGGATCCCGGGGGCGGACTGTTGGATTCCAAGCGGCGGAGTAGTTGATTCCGGCGGCTAATCGGCCGCCATTTACGTGACTCCTGTCACAACTCCCGCTGTCAGCCCGGAAATACGCGTCCGGAAATCCACGATCGAATTTGCGAACGGCCGATCTCTTGTTACGGTTCTAGGAGCCCGGTCGCTGGTGCATCCCCCGTCGCCAGCGACCGGGCGTTTCCATGCCCGGAAACGCCGAGGCCGGAGCCGAGGCCGGAGCCGGAGCCGAGGCCGGCACCGAAGCCGACGCCGAGACGGCCGCCGGGGCGCATGCCGCCCGCACGGCCCGCGCCGGGGGCCCGCCGGGCTAATCCTCCCGGTCCTCCGCCGAGTTGCTCCCCGAGCGCAGCAGCAGCTCCCCTTCCGCCGAAGCGATCTCCGCGACCGCCTCGTACGGGTCCCCGCCGAGGTCTCCCCCGGCCGCCTTTCCGTCCCCGGCGGCCTTCCCGCTCCGCGCCGCCTCCCCGCTCCCCGCCCGGACCGTCCGCGCGCGCGGCGTCTCGCACCCGTCGGGGTCGTCGGAAGCGGTCGTACGGCAGTGCACCTGGACGGTCCGGCCGCCGGGGCCCATGAGGGTCAGAACGGCCCGCAGAGGGGCGCCTGTCGCGTTGCGGTAGTACGTACGGGCCCAGGTCTCGTTCCCCTGTTCCAGAACGCATGTCTGAGCCTCCACGCCTTCGGGCGAGGTGAGTTCGGGGCCGCAGCGGGCGGACGCCGAGACCGCCGACCCGGCGGAGCCCGTCAGCGGCGGCGAGGCCGCGGGCCAGGCGCCGTCCGCGCCCCGCCCGCCGCGGACCCCGTCCCGGCCGGCGCCCGGGCCCGTGCGCCCTCCCGCGCCGAGGCCTTCGCCCAAGTCCTCCCCGAGGTCCGGGCCGAGGCCCCGGCCGAGGTCCTTGCCGAAGTTCTTGCCCGGGCCGCCCAGCCCTGCCGACTCGCCCCGCAGCCCCTCGCCCGCCCCCGGGTGCTTCCCGGGGCGCTCGCCCCGCGCCGGCTCCGGGCCCGGCAGACCCACGGGGCCGGCGGTGGCGGCGGCCAGCGGCAGCACTACGGCCAGCGCCACGGCGCTCGCCAGCGCGACCATGCGGAGGTTGGCACCCCGCGGCTCGCCGCTCCGGCCGGCCTCCGCGGAAGCCCCGCCGGGCTCCGCGGGCACCCTCGACCCGCCGGACATACCGGATGCACCGGATACTTCGGGCACACCGGATGCAGACGCACGCTCCATGGGGACCACCTGAGACTCGCCGCGCGGACGCTGAATGGATCGCGGGGACGGCTGGGACGGGCTCGGGACACCCCGGCCTCGGTTCGACCGGGCCCGGCCGGCATCGCCCGGCACAGGCCCTCACCCCTGAACATAGCGGTCAGGACAGGGCTCGCCCCGGGGCCGCGCGGTGGAATCCCGCAGAACTCGGACGGGCTTACACCCGTACGAGTGAGAGCGCGTGCGTCTCCCGTCCGTACGCGCTCTCCGTGTGCTCGTACCGGCGCCTCTCAGGAGCGCCCTGACCGCATCCCCGCGGTCAGTAGGCCAGCCGGCTGCCGCCGCCCGGCGTGCCCGCGCTCTCCTCGACGAGGACGTCGACCAGAGCGGACACGTCCGGCAGCCACGGCGCGGTGGACCGGGTCGTACCTTCCCTACGCTCCGCGCGCTCCGCCCGGTCCCCGCGGAACGTACGGATCCCGCCACCCGAGGCGCCGTTGACAGATCCGGCCGGGCCGCCCCGGCCGCCGGGCAGCGGCGCCCGCTCCCAGCGCACCCTGCCCGCCCCCGTGGGCGACGGCGGCAGGGCCACGAATCCGCCCTCGCCGTGGAAGAGCAGCGAACCGGGCACCCAGTCCTGGCGGTGGAGCAGCTCGCCCAGGACCTCCAGGGAGTAGGGGGCCACGAGCAGGGCCCAGCGGGTGGGGGTGGCGACCACGGGGCCCAGGCGGATGCCCGCGCGGTCGAAGGCCGCCAGGGCGCGCGCGCCGGCGACCGCGGGCAGGCTCACCGCGCAGGGCGCACGGCCGCCCGTGGCGAGCACGACGGGCGCGTCGGGCCGGTCGGTCCACCACCAGCGGACCATCCGGGCGTCCGTGGTGGCCGCCAGCAGCCCCGGGTCGAAGGGGTGGGCGCCGGGGGCCGCGCAGTCGGGCTGCGGGCAGCCGCACCGGCGTACGCGCCCGCCGTCGGGCCGCAGGCCCACGCCGGGCAGCACGGGCCACTGCCATTCGGTGGCATAGGCCAGGGCCGCGGTGAGGACCGCGGACCGGTCGCCTCGCCTGAGCGAGAGCTTGCGTCGCCTTCCGAGGATCTCGCGCATGAGCGCTCGTTCCTTTCCGTAAACGCCGAAGTCGGGACCCCCACCGGTGGCAGGGGCCGGATCACGCTGATGGACTGCGTGCATGCACTCCATGCACTGCATGCACGCATTTCTGAACTGCCTTGCGACTGCCTTGCGGCCGCCTTGTGACTACCTCACAACTGCCGTGTGACTGCCTGGCGACTGCTCAGGGACTGCCTAGCGGTTTTGCGCGGCCGTACGGGTGGTACGGATGGAACTCGCTGCACTGCTGCGCCGAACGGGTCCGCCGGCGCGCCGGAGCAGCCGGCCTGCGCACCGGCGTGCCACGGAGACCCGCAAGGCGCTGCAGGGTCCTGCACGACCCTGCACAGCCCTGCATGGTCATTGCACGGCACTGCGGGACTGCCTACTGGAACTGCACCTGAACTGCACTCGGGCCGCGTCCGAACTCCATGGCACTACGGCCCGACATGGCGCGCCGCTCAACACGCCGGGGCTCTTTCCAAGCCGGCACACCACGTGGATCACTAGCCACTGCTTGCACAACGCAGCGCATCACGCCACGGGCCGAGCGTGAAACATGGCGGGGGGTGGCGCGCGTATGGCGCTTCGTGCCGAGCCTGTCGCCCCTCGCTTGCGGCATGGGTTTCCCCATCGCCCTCGGGTACGGGCGCGGCCGTCGCCGGTTAAGACGCTCGGGCCCGCCGCCGGGTTCCGGGGCGGCCCCAACTGCCCCTGCCCTTCTTCGTGTACGTACCCACCGGTGTGGATATGACGCGCTGTCGAGCAACCTCAGTCGACCGCAAATCCATGGCCACCGGACCATTTTCCGGCCAACTTTGAAACCCCATAGACACCACCAATCCCACCGGTTCAATGCTGGACATCTCCTTGCCCGGGCGTGTACATGTGGAGCACCGATAGCGCGCAACGCGACAGGGGGTTTGCGATGCTATTCATGAGAAAACACAGGTCAAGACGGTGGTCAAGAGGGAGCGGCGAAGTACCGCGGGCCCTGGTGCACACGAGTGCCCGGCGCGCCGGGCCCCCACCCGGTCCGGGTAGCCGGTCATGACCACGCCCCACCTGCCGAAAGTGGCCGGAATCAACCCTCCGCTCCCCGCTCCCGCGCAGACTCCCGCCCCCGCATCTGCCGCCTCCTCCGCAGATCCCCTCTCCCCCGCTGCTTCCGGAGCGCCCGGAACAGATGCATCAGCAGACACCGGCGACGCCACGGACCCGTCCGCCGCTGCCGCCTCCCCGGGCTCCTCGGACTCCTCCGGCCCGGCGCTTCTCCCCGGCCCCTCCCTCCCCGCGCCCAACGCCCTCGTCCAAGACCGCCTCGCGGGCTGGATCTCCGACCTCACCACGCTCCAGGAGCTGACCGAGCGGCTCACCCGCACCACCACCCTCGACGCCGCCCTCCACGAGGCCCTGCGGGCGGGTGCGACGCTCGTGGGCGCCCGCCGTGGCCTGGTCACGCTGCACCCGGCGACCGGCCCCGGCCGCGACCACCCCGTCACCGTCGGCTTCGGACTGGACCACGCGGACCTCGGACACATCGAGACCATCCCGCAGGGCGGGCCGGGGCCCGTGGCGTACGGGGCTGCCGGGGCTTCCAGGGCTGCCGGGGCCTCGGTCTCCAGAACCTCTGCGGCCTCCCGAGACCCCGGAGCCTCCGAAGTCTCCGAGCTTCCCGAAGAGCCCGGGCTCCCCGAAGCCCCCGGGCTCTCCGAAGGCCCCGAAGGCTGCGGGCCGGAGGCCGCGCAGGAGGCCGTCCCCGGTCCTTACGGCCGACTGTTCGACGACCTGCCCCCGACGGGCTCCCGTACGGGCACCGCCCACCCCGACGTCGCCGCCGACGAGGGCCTCGACCCCCGTCACCGCGAGGTCGCCGCCCGCCTCGGCTACGGCGCGAGCTACGCCGTCCCCCTGGAGACCGACAACGCGGGCCGGATCGGCGCGGCCGTCTGGCTGTACGACGAGCCGGCCGAGCCCACCGAGCGGCAGCGCCACCTCGTCGGCCTCTACCGCGACCACGCCACCGAACACCTCGCCCGCCAGCTCGAACTGGCCGAGGCCCGGGAGGCCGTGGCGACGCTCCGCGAGGAGCTGCTGCCGAGCAGACTGCCCCGGACGCCGGGCATCCGGCTGGCCGTCCGGCACCGCACCGGTCCCCTCGGCGGCGGCGACTGGTACGACGCGCTGCCGCTGCCCGAGGGCGCGCTCGGCCTGGCCGTGGGCGGCGTCGGCGGTTCCGGCCCCGGCGCCGTTGCGGCCATGGGCCGGCTGCGGGCCTCCCTGCGGGCCTACGCCGTCATGGAAGGGGAGGATCCGGTCGCCGTCCTCTCCGACCTCGAACTGCTGCTGCGGCTCACCGAGCCGGCCCGCGCCGCGACGGCGCTCTTCGCGTACTGCGAGCCGGCCGAGCGCAAGGTCCTCCTGGCGGGGGCGGGCCACTGCCCGCCGCTGATCATCGGCGACCACCGCGTCGAGTTCGTCGAGACGTCGCTGTCCGCGCCGCTCGGGATGCTCGCCTGCTGGGAAGCGCCCAGCGTCGAGATCGAGCCCGCCCCCGGAGAAACGCTCCTCTTCTACAGCGACGGCCTGCTGCACCGGACCGGCCGCCCGATGGACCGGGCCTTCGCACGGCTGCGCACCGCGGCGGCCGGTGTGCCGAAGGCCGCGCGCCGGGACCCGGAGGCCCTGGTGGAGCACGTGCTGCGCACGATGCTGCCGCAGGACGGGCACAGCGCCTGGGACGGGAGCGAGGACGTCATCCTGCTGGCGGCCCACTTCGAGTGACCGCTCCCTGCGACCCCGTTCCCTTCCTCGTTCCCTTCCTCCGACCCCGTTCCCTTCCTCGTTGCCTTCCCCGTTCCCTTCCTCGGATTTTCCTCATAGTTCCCTCGTATTTCGGTCGCACATACGATGGAAACGCCCCGTCCGAGGAGGAAAGCAGTGACCGAGCAGCAGCCCGCGCCCGAGAACCCCGAAGGCGACGAGCCGATCAAGCAGCGGAAGAACGGCCTCTACCCCGCCGTCTCCGACGAGCTGGCCGAAAACATGAAGACCGGCTGGGCCGACACCGAGCTGCGCGACCTGCAGCCCGTCGAGCAGGCGCCGCACACGGCCCGCCGCCGCGCCGAGCTTTCCGCACGCTTCCCCGGCGAGCGCCTGGTGATTCCGGCGGGGAACCTCAAGACCCGCTCGAACGACACCGAGTACAGCTTCCGCGCCTCCACGGAGTACGTGTACCTCACCGGTGACCAGACCGAGGACGGCGTGCTCGTCCTGGAGCCGACCGGCGCCGAGGGCCACCGGGCCACGATCTACCTGCTGCCCCGCTCCAACCGCGAGAACGGCGAGTTCTGGCTCGACGGCCAGGGCGAGCTGTGGGTCGGCCGCCGCCACAGCCTCACCGAGGCCGAGCAGCTGCTGGGCCTGCCGGCGAAGGACGTCCGCGAGCTCGCCGACGCCCTGCGCGCGGCCACCGGCCCGGTCCGCGCCGTCCGCGGCCACGACGCCGGCATCGAGGAGGCCCTGGCCGACAAGGTCACCGCCGAGCGCGACGAGGAGCTGCGCGTCTTCATCAGCGAGCAGCGGCTCGTGAAGGACGCCTTCGAGATCGGCGAGCTGCAGAAGGCCGTCGACTCCACCGTGCGCGGCTTCGAGGACGTCGTGAAGGTGCTCGACAAGGCCGAGGCCACCTCGGAGCGCTACATCGAGGGCACGTTCTTCCTGCGCGCCCGCGTCGAGGGCAACGACATCGGCTACGGCTCGATCTGCGCCGCCGGCCCGCACGCCACGACCCTGCACTGGGTGCGCAACGACGGCGCGGTCCGCTCCGGCGAGCTGCTCCTGCTGGACGCGGGCGTGGAGACGCACAGCCTCTACACCGCCGACGTCACCCGCACGCTGCCGATCAACGGCACGTACACCGACCTCCAGCGCAAGATCTACGACGCGGTGTACGAGGCGCAGGAGGCCGGCATCGCGGCGGTCACGCCGGGTGCGAAGTACCGCGACTTCCACGACGCGGCGCAGCGCGTGCTGGCCGAGAAGCTGGTGGAGTGGGGCCTGGTCGAGGGCCCGGTGGAGCGCGTCCTGGAGCTCGGGCTGCAGCGCCGCTGGACCCTGCACGGCACGGGCCACATGCTCGGCCTGGACGTGCACGACTGCGCGGTCGCCCGTACCGAGACGTACGTGGACGGCGTCCTGGAGCCCGGCATGGTCCTGACCGTCGAGCCCGGCCTGTACTTCCAGGCGGACGACACCACCGTGCCCGAGGAGTACCGGGGCATCGGCGTCCGCATCGAGGACGACATCCTGGTGACCGAGGACGGCAACCGGAACCTGTCGGCGGCGCTGCCCCGTACGTCCGCGGACGTCGAGGCGTGGATGGCGTCCCTGAAGGGCTGAGGACGATCGTCCGCTCAGGGGTCCCTGCGGTGGTCCGCGGGGGCCCCTGAGCGCATCATGGCCACATAGGGCGCACCCAGGGAGGTGTGGGAGCCATGAGCAAGTACATGGACGTCCATCACGGCATGAAGGGCATCACCGCCGACCAGCTGCGGGAAGCGCACCGCAGGGACCTGGCCATCGAGGCGGAGGAGGGCGTGCACTTCGAGCGGGCCTGGGCGGACCCGAAGTCGGGCACCGTCTACTGCCTGTCCGAGGCGCCCTCGGCGGATGCGGTCAAGCGCGTCCACGCCCAGGCCGGGCACCCGGTCACGGAGGTCCATCCGGTACCGCTGACGATCGAGTGACCATCGGCGAAACGGCGATCACGACGCCCGGAGCAGTGCCGCGTCCTCTCTCCACTTGAGGATCTTGT
This sequence comes from Streptomyces telluris, assembly GCF_024519335.1. Classification (NCBI taxonomy): domain Bacteria; kingdom Bacillati; phylum Actinomycetota; class Actinomycetes; order Kitasatosporales; family Streptomycetaceae; genus Streptomyces; species Streptomyces telluris. The sequence goes on along the minus strand of NZ_JANIID010000010.1, from coordinate 56,548 downwards.
CGAAGGTGACGACGGCCCCCTGGCGGCCCGGGCGGTTGCGCACGCGCACGTGGTCGGTGAGCGACTCGATGAGGAAGAGACCCCTGCCGTGCTCGTCCTCGGCGGGGGCCAGGGCTCGCGGCGGCTGCGGGCGCGGCCGGCGGCGTTCGTGTGAGCGGGGCTGCTCCGGGAAGCCCGGGCCGGAATCGGTGACCTCGATGCGGCAGGTGTCGCCGTCGATGAACGCCGTCACGAGATAGCCCGTGGAGGAATCGCCTCCGTGCTCGACGGCGTTCGCACACGCCTCGCTCAGGGCGAGCGAAAGATCATAGGAAATGTCGGGGTCGACGCCGGCCGTCTCCATCGCACCGATCAGCAACCGCCGCGCGAGCGGAACGCTCGCGGCCTCCCGCCGCAGATGGAGTGACCACCAAATGCTCATGCTCAGCCTCCTGGCCGCGGCTCGACATACCGATACGTATAGCCAGCGCTGACGCCCCGTAAGCCTCCGGAGCGTGTGAGACCGCTCATTCGGACGACGCGCCCGGCGGTTGCATCGGTGTATGGCAGTAGACGGAAGTGCGCCGGTGCGCCCCTGCCGGGTGGAGATCGAGCGCCCCCTGCTGTAGGGGAGGGGTAAGCCCGGTGGGATGATGGCGCAGCCATGTCTCACCCCGTCGGGCGTGTCGGCGCCGATCTGCGACTGATCCGGGCCGCGGTGTTCACCGCGGTCTGCGTTCTGCTGTCCGCGGGCGGGCATGTGCTGGCGTCGTGCGCGAAGGTGCCGCTGTGGACCCTCGCGGCCGGCTTCGTGGCGGTGTTCGCCGTGGCGGTGCCGCTGGCGGGGCGGGAGCGTTCGCTGCCGTCGATCGCCGCGGGTCTGGCGGCCGGGCAGCTCGCGCTGCACACGCTCTTCGGCATCGGCCAGCAGGCGGCCGGGGTGTCCGCGCGGCAGACGGCCACCGAAGGCCGGCTGATCACCTTCGCCTCGAAGCTGGTCTGCAACCAGCCGCACCTGATGTCCGCATCCGACGCCCGCCGCGTCATCACCGACGCGGGCCTCGACCCGGCCGTGCACCCCCTGCAGCAGTCGGGGGCGGCGGTCACCGGCGCGGGCTCCGGTACGCACTCCGCGATGCCCTCCGGCTCGCTGCTCGACGCCCTCCCCCTCTCACTGCCGATGCTGCTCGGCCACCTGCTCGCGGCGCTCGCCGCGGGCTGGCTGCTGCGGCGCGGCGAGGTGGCGCTGTGGCGCGTGGTCGCGCTCTCGGAGCGGTCCGCGCGCGAGGTCGCGGAGACCTCTCTCGTACGGGCGCTGCGCACCGCTTTCGCGCTCGTGGGCACCTTGAGGGAGACGGCTTCCGGGAAGCCGCCGGCCGCCGGTCCGCGCCCGTCCGGGGACGAGGAGCGGCCCGCGACGGAGCCGGTGCTCCAGCACTTCGTGATCAGGCGGGGCCCGCCGGCCTTCGCTCTCGCGGCCTGACGACGCGACACCCCTTTCCCTTCCCCCTAGCAGCCGAGCGCCTCCCGCTCTGCAGCGCGCTCGCGCACGTCCGTACACACGGCGCATTCCGGGCAGGAGGGTGGGTCGCACGGTCGTCGCCGCACGCGTGCCACCCCCCTTCACCGATTCCTCCTGCCCCTGGAGCGTCCCCATGAACGCCAAGACCGCTCGCCGCCGCCTCCCTGTGATCGGCGCCGTCGCCGCCGGCACCGTCCTGCTCCTCGCCGGCCCCGCCGCCGCGCACGTGAGCGTCCAGCCCGGCACCGCCGAGAAGGGCGGCTACAGCACCATCGCCTTCAAGGTGCCGAACGAGAAGGACAACGCCTCGACCGTGAAGCTCGAGGTCACCCTCGACCCGAAGCACCCGCTCTCCTCGGTGATGCCCCAGCCGGTCCCCGGCTGGGAGGTGAAGGTCGAGAAGACCAAGCTGGAGAAGCCGCTGCAGACGCACGGCAAGACGATCGAGGAAGCCGTCAGCAAGATCACCTGGACCGGCGGCAAGATCGAGCCGGGCCAGTTCCAGCAGTTCCCGCTGTCCGTCGGCAAGCTGCCCGAGGACGCCGACGAGCTGGTCTTCAAGGCGCTCCAGACGTACTCCGACGACGACGTCGTCCGCTGGATCGACGCTTCGAAGCCGGGCGGGGCCGAGGCCGAGCACCCCGCGCCCACCCTGAAGCTCGTCGCCAAGGCCGCCGCCGACGGCAAGAAGGCGGACGCCAAGGACGGCGCCAAGGACGCTGCCAAGGGCGATGACAAGACCGAGAACGCGTCCCGGAAGACCGACGAGGGCGACGGCGGTTCCGACACCACCGCCCGCACGCTCGGCATCGTCGGCATCGTCGTGGGCGCGGCGGGCGTCGCCTTCGGCGTGCTCGCCGGGCGCCGCCGCCCGACGGCCTGACGCACGGACCGGCCGGGCGCCGGGCCCCTCACCGGGCCGGCGCCCCGCCCCGCACCACCGACCCATCTCTGGAGAAGAGCTCCATGCGCACCCGCATACTGGGCGCGGCCCTGGCCTCGGCCGCCGCGCTCACGCTGACCGCCTGCGGCGGCGGCTCGGACGACGGCGGCGACAAGCCCCTGGCCGACGTCTCCGCTGCGCCGAAGAAGGCCGCGATCACCCTCGACACCCCGAAGACCAAGCCCGACCTGGTCCTCACCGACACGGACGAGAAGAAGTACGAGCTGGTCAACGCGACCAAGGACCGCCCGCTCCTCCTCTACTTCGGCTACACCTACTGCCCCGACGTGTGCTCCACGGTCGTCGCCGACATCGCCGCGGCCGAGAAGACGCTGTCCAAGGAGGACCAGGAGAAGCTCCAGGTCGTCTTCGTCACCACCGACCCGGAGCGCGACACGCCCAAGCGCATGCGCGAGTGGCTGGACGCCCAGGGCGGCAAGGACATCGTCGGCCTGACCGGTGACTTCGCCACCATCCAGGCGGCGGCGAAGAGCGTCGGCATCTTCGTGGAGAAGCCGAAGAAGGAGAAGGACGGCTCCATCACCGTCAGCCACGGAGCCGAGGTGGTCGGCTTCTCGCCGAAGGACAACGGCGGGCACTGGATATACACCACCGAAACCAGCAAGGACCAGTACTCCAAGGATCTCCCGAAGATCATCAAGGGGGAGAACCCGTAATGCGCAAGACCACCGCCGCCACCGCCGCCACCCTGCCGCTCGTCCTCGCCGGAGGGCTCCTGCTACTCACGGGCTGCCAGTCCGAGAAGAACGCCCTGGCGTCCGACAAGCCGCAGCTCTCGGTCAGCGGCGCCTACCTGCCGCAGCCCGCGATGACCGACATGGCCGCCGCCTATCTCACCGTCGGCAACGACGGCGGCAAGGCCGACCGGCTCACCAAGGTCACCAGCCCGCTCTCCGGTGACATCACCATGCACACCACCGAGGGCTCGCAGATGAAGCACGCGGCCGCGCTCGACGTGCCGGCCAAGGGCGAGCTGAAGCTCGCGCGCGGCGGCTCGCACCTGATGCTCGGCAAGCTCGACCACAAGCCGAAGGTCGGCGAGAAGATCGAGTTCACGCTGCACTTCGCCACCGCCGGACCGGTCAAGGTCAAGGTGCCGGTGGAGTCCACGACGTTCCGTCCCAAGGACTGACGTGCGATGAAGACCCTGACCGCCGGGCGGCTGCTGCCGGTCCTCGGCACGCTGCTCGCCGCGCTGCTCTGCGCGCTCGGGCCCGGGGCGGGCAGCGCCTCGGCGCACGCCGCGCTGACCTCCACGGACCCGGCCTCCGGGTCGGTGGTACCCGTCGCGCCCGAGAAGGTGAAGCTCACCTTCTCCGAGGGCGTCCTGCTCAGCGCCGACTCGGTGCGGGTCCTCGACCCGCAGGGCAAGCGCGTCGACGAGGGCAGGCCGGCGCACGTGGACGGCAAGTCGAACACGGCGTCCGTCGGGCTCGCCGGCGGAATCGCCGACGGCACCTACACGGTGGCCTGGCAGGCCGTCTCCGCGGACAGCCACCCGGTGGCCGGGGCCTTCACCTTCTCCATAGGAGCGCCGTCGAAGACGGCGGCGAAAGTGACGACGGCCGAGGCCGACCCGGTCGTCGACGCTCTCTACACCACAGGTCGCTACGCGGCCTATGCCGGTTACCTCCTCCTCGTCGGCGGCTGCGTGTTCGCAGGCGTGTGCCGCTCCTCGCGGCCGGTGCAGCGCATCGCGGTCGGCGGCTGGATCGCCCTCTTCGCCGCGACCTCGGCGCTCCTGCTGCTGCGCGGCCCGTACACGGGCGGCAAGGGCATCGGCGCCGCCTTCGACCTGACCCTCCTCGGTGACGTCCTGGCCACCAAGCCGGGCGCGGCGCTGCTGTCCCGCCTGCTGCTGCTGAGCGCCGCCGCGGTCTTCCTCGCCGTCCTGTTCGGCTCGTACGCCCGCGAGGACGGCGACCGCACGGGCATGGAGCGCCGCGACGTCGCCTACGGGCTCGCGATCGGCGGCGCGGTCGTCGCCGTCGGGCTCGCGGCGACCTGGGCCATGGCCGAGCACGCCTCGGCGGGCCTGCAGCCCTGGCTGGCGATGCCGGTCGACGTCCTGCACCTGCTGGGCGCCGCTGTGTGGCTGGGGGGACTGGCCTCCCTCCTGGCCGTGCTGTGGACGGGGGAGCCGGTGCGGCGGGCGGACGTGCAGCGCTTCTCCCGGCTCGCCTTCACTTCGGTGTGCGTGCTGGCAGCCACCGGTCTCTACCAGTCCTGGCGGCAGGTCGGCTCGTGGGGCGCGCTCACCGGCACGGAGTACGGCCGCTGGCTCCTCCTCAAGGTCGCGCTCGTGGCGGGCATGCTCGGCCTCGCGTACTTCTCGCGGCGCTGGACGGGCCTGCTCACGGACCGCCGCCCCGCGGCGAAGAAGGCGGCCCCGTCCGCGAGGCCGGCCCAGGCCAAGGCGGTTCAGTCCAAGACGGCTCAGTCCAAGACGGCCGGGCAGGCCCGTGCCGCCAAGGCGGCGGGCTCCACCCGGGAGGACAAGGACACCTCTCCCGAGCGGGCCGCCCAGCTCGCACGCCAGCGGGAGGCCCTGGAGAAGGCCGCCGGGCAGCGGCGGCGCGACGCGGACGAAGGGCGCAGCGGGCTGCGGCGCTCCGTCCTGGCCGAGGCCGGGGTCGCCGTCGTCGTGCTCGCCGTCACCACCCTCCTCACCGGCACCCAGCCCGGGCGGGCCGAGACCGAACAGCGGCAGGCCGCCTCGTCGGGCGGCGCCCGGACCACCGCGCCGGACGCCTCCGGCCCGGCCGAGGTGAAGATCCCGTACGACACCGGTGGCACGAACGGGCGAGGCACGGCCGTCGTACGTATCGATCCGGCGCGCTCGGGCAACAACTCCCTCGACGTCTCCGTGACCGACCCGGCCGGCAAGGCCGTCGACGTACCGGAGCTGGAGGTGTCCTTCACCGAGACGCGGAAGAACATCGGCCCGCTGCGCACGTCCCTCAAGCGCGGCCCGGCCGGCCGCTGGCAGGCCTCCGGCTTCCAGCTGCCCATGGCCGGCGAGTGGCAGCTCACCCTGACCGTACGGACCTCCGACATCGACCAGATCACGGAGATCAGGAACGTGAAGATCAACTGATGACTGAACGATCCCAGGACGAAGAGAAGACCTCCCGCGGCCCGCAGGCCGGGAAGGCCCCGCAGGCCCCGCAGGCCCCGCAGGCCCCGCAAGCCACGCAGGCTGAGAAGGCCGGGAAGGCTGAGAAGGCCGAGAAAGCTGCACAGGCGGTGAAGGGCACGAAGGCTGCCAAGGCGGGTAAGGCCGCCGGCCGGGCCGTGAAGGAGGCCAAGGCCTCCGCGCCGGCGGGAGGCGCCGGGGCCGCGAAGACGGGCCCCGGCCGGGGCGAGCAGACAGGCCGGCCCGCGCAGGCCCGCGCCGCGCACGGCGTCAGCCGCCGCCGGCTGCTCGGCACGGCCGGCGCCGCGGGCGCGGCAGGGCTCGTCGCGGGCGGTGCGGCCGGGGCGTTCGCCGGCGAGACCGTACGGAAGGACCCGGCCCCGCTGAACGGCGTCGGCTCCGCGAGCAGACCCTTCCACGGCGCCCACCAGTCCGGGATCGCCGATCCCGCGCAGACGTGCGGCCACATGGCCGCCTTCGACCTCGCCCCGGGCGCCGACCGCAAGGCCGCAGCCGCGCTGCTGCGGCGGTGGTCGGCGACCGCTGCCGACCTCATGGCCGGGCGGACGCCCCAGGGCGACGGCTCCGGCGTCGCGCTCGACGCGGGCCCCTGCTCGCTGACCGTCACCTTCGGCTTCGGCCGGACCTTCTTCGACCGGACCGGGCTCGCCGCGAAGCGGCCCGCCGCCCTGGAGCCGCTGCCCGCCTTCACCGCCGACGCCCTCGACCCCAAGCGCAGCGAAGGCGACCTGTGGGTGCAGATCGGCGCCGACGACGCGCTCGTCGCCTTCCACGCGCTGCGGCTGCTCCAGCAGCAGGCCGGGAGCGCGGCGCGGCTGCGCTGGCAGATGAACGGCTTCAACCGGACGCCGGGGGCCACGGCGCAGCCGATGACCGCCCGGAACCTGATGGGCCAGGTCGACGGCACCAACAACCCCAAGCCGTCGGACCCCCGCTTCGCGGGCCACGTCTACGTGCCGGAGGACCGCGGCGGCGCGGACGCCTGGATGGCGGGCGGCTCGTACGCGGTGGTGCGGCGCATCCGCATGCTCCTCGACAGCTGGGACAACCTCTCCCTGGAGCGCCAGGAGAAGGTGATCGGCCGCCGCAAGTCGGACGGCGCACCGCTGTCCGGCGGCACGGAGACGACTCCGGTGGACCTCGACAAGTTCCGTGAGGACGGGTCGCTGGCGATCGCGGGCGATGCGCACATCCGCGTCGCGTCGCCGGCGTCCAACCGGGGCGCGACGATGCTGCGCCGGGCGTTCTCCTACCATGACGGCTTCCTCGATGACGGGGCTCCGGACGCGGGCCTGCTGTTCGTCGCCTGGCAGGCGGACCCGCTGAAGGGTTTCGTGCCGGTGCAGCGGAAGCTGGACCGCGGTGACGGCCTCTCCCGCTTCCTGCGGCACGAGTCGAGCGGCCTCTACGCGGTGCCGGGCGGCTGCGCGCCGGGCGAGTACGTGGGGCAGCGGCTGCTGGAGGGATAGGGCCGGAGGGCTGAGGGCCCGCGGGGCCCGGCCGTGCTCCTCGCCCGCGGGGACGGACCGGGCCGGCGCTCAGCGCGCGGGGCCCGCCACAGGGGCGCTCGGTATCGTGGCGAGCCCCCAGACGATCGAGGAGCCAGCGTGATGTCGGCCAGCCGTTACACCTATCTCGGCCCCGAGGGCACGTTCACCGAGGCCGCGCTGCGGACGCTGCCGGAGGCGGCGACGCGGGAGCTGGTGCCGATGGTGTCCGTGCCGGCGGCGCTGGACGCCGTGCGGAACGGCGAGGCGGCGGCCGCCCTCGTGCCCATCGAGAACTCGGTGGAGGGCGGCGTCACCGCGACGCTCGACCAGCTCGCCACCGGCACCCCGCTGATGATCTATCGCGAGGTGCTGCTGCAGATCACCTTCGCGCTGCTCGTGCGCCCGGGGACCGGGCTGGGGGACATCAAGACGGTGACCGGCCACCCCGTGGCGCAGCCGCAGGTGCGCAAGTGGCTCGCCGCGCATCTGCCGGACGCGCTCTGGGAGTCGGCGGCCTCCAACGCGGACGGCGCGCGCCTGGTGCAGGAGGGGCGCTTCGACGCCGCCTTCGCCGGGGAGTTCGCGGCGGCCACCTACGGGCTGGAGCCGCTGGTCACCGACATCCACGACGCGCAGAACGCGCAGACCCGGTTCGTGCTCGTGGGCCGCCCGGCGCGGCCCGCGGCGCGGACGGGCGCGGACAAGACCTCCGTCGTGGTGTGGCTGCGCGACGACCACCCCGGCGCCCTGCTGGAGCTGTTGCAGGAGTTCGCGACGCGCGGGGTGAACCTGATGCTCATCCAGTCCCGCCCGACGGGCGAGGGCATCGGCAACTACTGCTTCGCGATCGACGCGGAGGGGCACATCACCGACCGGCGCGTGGGCGAGGCGCTGATGGGGCTGAAGCGGATCTGCCCGCAGGTGCGGTTCCTCGGCTCGTATCCCCGGGCGGGCGTGGATCCTGCGGAGGTGGGTCCGGCGCGCTACGGCACGTCGGACGAGGAGTTCGTGACGGCGGCGGACTGGCTGGTGCGCTGCCAGGACGGCCGGGCCTGAGCGGACCGCACCCGGGCCGGCCTCGCGTAAGCGGGAGTCGTTGGTGTCCACGTCTCGACGGTAGCCGTCGGCGCGGACATCCCCAGAGTTATCCACAGGGGGTTCTCGACCTGGGGATAAGTCGACAGATCGAGGCGCCCACGCCGCCCCGGGAATCGGTCAAGGTCGACAAATCGCTCTAGCCATAGGGTCGTCATCCACAGCACCTAGGTTCGCCCGATCGGGCTGCCCACACCGCACCCGTCAGCGGAATGTCTGCGAATAACCCTTTGGAGCGAGTCAATACCACCCGAATGAGTGGCTGGGCGAGGTTTGACCAAGGAATACACGGCGCAGGACAGAAGCGGACGGAACGTTCGATTCCGGCATCCACAGATTTCACGCACAGCCTGTGGACAAAGAAAGCGGAGGAGCGCCTTCCTGTGGACAAGGAGCGGCCCAACTCCCGCCGCCCGCAAGCGGATCAGCAGCCCGCACCACCGCTATGCCCACTTTTCGGCAAAAGCGCGGCCATTCCCCCAGCCGTCCGCTCCGACGGCTTTTCAGCACCTTCCGGATCACCTGCGGCTCTGATTATTCACAGCCTTTTCCAAGTACCCAAAATGGGGCAAACCACCATCAAGAGGAATATGCCGTCGAGTGATCGCGTCCGCAACGGTAGCCTGGAGGGGTGATTGACCTTCGCCTGCTTCGTGAGGACCCCGACCGTGTGCGCGCCTCTCAGCGCGCCCGTGGAGAGGATGTCGACGTCGTCGACGCACTGCTCTCCGCCGACGAACGGCGCAGGTCGTCCAGCGTCCGCTTCGACGAACTCCGCTCCGAGCAGAAGGCGCTCGGCAAGCTCATCCCCAAGGCCGCCGGCGACGAGAAGGCCGCGCTGCTGAAGAAGGCCGGCGAGCTGTCCGCCGCCGTCAAGGCCGCCGACGCCGAGCAGGACGAGGCCGCCGCCGAGGCGCAGCGCCTGCTGCTGCAGATCGGCAATCTGGTCCACCCCGACGTGCCGCGCGGCGGCGAGGACGACTTCGTCGTCCTGGACACCGTCGGCACGCGGCGCGACTTCGCCGCCGAGGGCTTCGAGCCCAAGGACCACCTGGAGCTCGGCCAGCTGCTCGGCGCGATCGACGTCGAGCGCGGCGCCAAGGTCTCCGGCTCGCGCTTCTACTACCTGACGGGCGTCGGCGCCCTGCTGGAGCTCGCGCTCGTCAACGCCGCCATCGCCCAGGCCACGGCCGCCGGCTTCACCCCGATGCTGACGCCCGCCCTGGTCAAGCCGCGCGCCATGGAGGGCACGGGCTTCCTCGGCCAGGCCGCGCAGGACGTCTACCACCTGGAGAAGGACGACTTCTACCTGGTGGGCACGTCCGAGGTGCCGCTCGCGGCGTACCACATGGACGAGATCCTTGAGGCCTCCCAGCTCCCGCTGCGCTACGCCGGCTTCTCGCCGTGCTTCCGCCGCGAGGCCGGCACGTACGGCAAGGACACCCGCGGCATCTTCCGCGTCCACCAGTTCGACAAGGTCGAGATGTTCTCGTACGTCGCGCCGGAGGACGCCGAGGCCGAGCACGCGCGCCTGCTGGAGTGGGAGAAGCAGTGGCTGAACAGCCTCGAGCTGCCCTACCAGGTGATCGACGTCGCCACGGGTGACCTGGGCGCGTCCGCCTCGCGCAAGTTCGACTGCGAGGCGTGGATCCCGACCCAGGGCAAGTACCGCGAGCTCACCTCGACCTCCAACTGCGACGAGTTCCAGTCGCGGCGGCTGTCCGTCCGCCTGCGCGACGGCAAGACCGTCAAGCCGCTGGCCACCCTCAACGGCACGCTGTGCGCGGTGCCGCGCACGATCGTGGCGCTGCTGGAGAACCACCAGCAGGCCGACGGCTCGGTGCGCGTGCCCGAGGTGCTCCGTCCGTACCTGGGCGGGCGCGAGGTGCTGGAGCCCGTCGCACGGTGAGCGGCGCAAGCGCGGCCGCCGGGGCGCGCCCGGCAACGAAACCCGCACCTCTGCGCCGCACAGGCGGAGAAGCGAACGGAACAACACAGTGAGCGACGGCCCTGGTTCCCCGCTGCCCTACCGTCTCGTCGCGACCGACCTCGACGGCACCCTGCTGCGCTCCGACGAGACCGTCTCGGAGCGCACCCGGTCCGCCCTCAAGCTGGCCACGGAGGCGGGTGCCGCGCACATCGTCGTGACCGGCCGGGCCGTCCCGTGGACGCGCCACATCCTCCAGGAGCTGGACTACCAGGGCCTGGCGGTGTGCGGGCAGGGCGCGCAGGTCTACCACGCGGGCGAGCACCGGCTGCTGACGTCGGTGACGCTGGACCGGCGGCTCGCCGGGCTGGCCATCGCCAAGATCGAGGCCGAGACCGGCCCGCTGCACCTCGCCGCGGGCCGCGACGGCCTCGACGGCCAGGTGCTCGTCACCCCCGGCTACCGCATCCAGGAAGGTCCCCTGCCGGCCGTCCCGGCCCACGACCGGGACGAGCTCCTGGCCGAGCCGCTCAACAAGCTCTACCTGCAGCACCCGGAGCTCGACGACGACGCCCTGGCCGAGGCCGCGCGGGCGGCGGCGGGCGACCTGGTCGGCGTGACGATGGCGGGTGCGGGCATCGTCGAGCTGCTGCCGCTGGGGCTGAGCAAGGCCACCGGCCTGTCCCTGGCCGCGCGCCGGCTCGGGATGAAGCCGGCCGACACGATCGCCTTCGGCGACATGCCCAACGACATACCGATGTTCGGCTGGGCGGCCCACGGCGTGGCCATGGCCAATGCCCATCCGGAGCTGCGGGCCGTCGCCGACGAGGTCACCGGGTCGAACGAGGACGACGGGATCGCTACGGTCCTGGAGCGTCTCTTCGGCTGACCGGGTCCGGCCGGGCGGCCGCGACCGCCCGGCGCAGGGCTTCGGGCACGCGCGCGAAGTCCCATGCCGGGCAGCCGTGCGTGAACTGCCGGAAGCCCAGCCCGATGGACACGGCTATCGCGTGCCCCACGTCGGTGAACGTGCCGCCCGTGGCCAGCGGGAGGCCGAAGAAGAGCACCACTCCGGCGAGGTAGAACCACCGCCACGGCCGCGGCATCCGGTAGGTGAGGATCCCGGCGGAGGCCGCGAGCCCGTACGAGACGCCTATGTCGACGACTCTCCTCATCGACCGCGGCAGCGAGTGGTCCTCTATCGACATCAGCACGATCTCCTGGCTGATGAGCGTCGCCGCGATGTGCGCGAAGCCGACGGTGAAGAGCCACCGGGCGGTGCCGATCCAGCGCTCCACGTTCGCGTGCAGCGCCTCGAAGAGCGCGGCGTAGAGCAGGAACGACGAGGGGTTCTCGATCCAGAACCCGCTGATCAGAAGCGACTGCCACGGGTGCTTGGTGAGCTGGTGGAGGTTGCTGCTGGTGCGGTGCAGCAGGAACCTCTCCAGGTCCTGGCTCGCCGCGGCGATGACGAGGCTGGTGATGCCGATGACGAGCAGCCATATGTGCGTCCCCGGCGAGGAGCGGATCCAGGAACGGATCCCGGAGCGGGCCAGGGAAGCGGCGCGGGCGGCGACGGCCGGCCACCGGCCGGGCGTGCCGGAGCCGCGGCGCCCTTCCCGTCCACGCACCTTTCGACGGTAGCCGCCCGGCACCCTGGGCGCCTTGCGCGCGCAGTTGTAGGATGACTGGGCAATCGGGTGAATCATGTGCGGCCGAGGCCGGGACCGGAGGACGAATGGCACTGCGGGCAGCGGGACGGCAGTCCCTCGTGGACACCGTCGTGGATCAGTTGCGCGCCCAGGTCGCGGCCGGCGAGTGGAAGATCGGCAGCCGCATCCCGACCGAGCACGCGCTCGCCGAGCAGCTCCAGGTCGGCCGCAACACGGTCCGCGAGGCCGTCCGCGTCCTCGTGCACGCCGGAATGCTGCGCTCTCGGCAGGGCGAGGGCACGTTCGTGGTCTCCATGGCCGACCCGGCCGAGATCATGCGCGGCGTGCAGCGCGCCGGGGTGCGCGACGTGCTGGAGCTGCGCATCGCGCTGGAGGCGGAGGCCGCGCGCCTCGCGGCCGTGCGCCACGAGCCCGCCGACCTCGCCCGGATGAAGGCCGCCCTGGACGCCCAGACGGCGTTCGAGGACCCCGAGGGCCAGCCCGACTCCGGCAACCTGGAGCTCTACGCCGACCACGACGTCGAGTTCCACCGCGCCGTCGTGGAGGCTGCGCACAACAGCGCCCTGACCGCGACCTACGCCTGGTTCAGCAGCTCCGTGCGCGAGGCGCTGGTCACCGCGCTCGGTGACCGCGACATGCCGCGCATCATCCACGGCGACCACCACGCCCTCATGGACGCCATCGCCTCCGGCGACCCCGAGGCCGCCGCGCGGGCCGCCCGGGCCCTCCTGGAGCGCCCGAAGCAGGCCGTGGAGAGCCTCCTCGCCGAGAGCTGACCCGCACCATCCCGCGCCACCCCACCGCACGTCCCTGGAAAGGCACCCCCATGTCGGAAACGAGGCCGGACACACTCGACCCCCTGATAGACGCGGAGGAGGACACGACCCCCACGCCCCCGGTGGCCGCCGCGCGCCGCACCCTGCGCGCCCGCCCCGCGCTCGTCATGACCGGCATCGTCCTCGCCTCGCTCAACATGCGGGCCGCTCTCGCCGGCGTCTCGCCCCTCATCGGCGAGATCGGCGACCACTTCCACCTGGCGGCCGCGGCGAGCAGCCTCGTCACCACCATCCCGCTGGTCTTCATGGGCCTGGGCTCGATCGTCGCCCCGAAGCTCGCCCGGCGCTGGGGCACGGAGACCGTCCTGTGCGGTGCCCTCCTGCTGCTGTGCGGCGGCATCCTGCTGCGCATCGCGCCCCCGGTCGTCGCCCTGTTCGTCGGCTGCGCGCTCGTCGGCACGGCGACCGCCCTGCTCAACGTGCTGATGCCCGGCCTGGTGAAGCGGGACTTCCCCGACCGCGCCGCGAGCATGACCGCCTTGTACTCGACCACGCTGATCCTCGGCGCCACCGGCTCGGCCGCCCTGTCCGTGCCCCTGGAGAACGCCCTGGGCGGCTGGCAGGGCTCCCTGGCCTCCTGGTCGCTGCTCGCCGCCGTGGCGGCCGTCGTGTGGATCCCGCAGGCCGTCCTCGCACGGCGCGGCACCCGGCACGGCCGTGCGGCCACCACGCCCGTGCAGACGGCGCAGAGCGGTCCGAAGCTGACCCGGTCGCCCATCGCCTGGCAGGTCACGCTGATGATGGGCACCCAGTCGCTGATCGCCTACGTGTGCATCGCCTGGATGCCCACGGTGTTCACCGACGGGGGGATGAGCAAGAACGAGGCCGGCATGGTCTACGCCTTCTACACGCTGGTGCAGATGGCCGGTTCGTTCGTCGTGCCCATGGTCGCCGGCCGGATGCGCGACCAGCGCCTGCTCGGCGCCGGGGTCGTCGTCCTCATGGCCGCCGGGGTCACCGGCCTGCTGACCGCTCCCGTGGCGGGCGCGTGGGTCTGGGCGACGCTGATGGGCGTCGCGCAGGGCGGTCTGCTCGGCCTCGCCCTGACGCTGATGGTGCTGCGCACGCGCGACGCCCACACCGCGTCCCGCCTGTCGGGCATGGCGCAGACATGGGGTTACCTGCTCGCCTCCGTCGGCCCGTTCGCGATCGGTGCGGTCCACCAGGCGACCGACAGCTGGACGCTTCCCGTCTCCCTGCTGCTCGTCGCCTGCGCGGCACTGCTGCTTCTCGCCATGGGCGCCGGGCGCGATCGGAAGATCTGAGACGTTGGGTGGACAGGAGGCCCTCCGGGGCCTCCCCACCCGTCGTGAGGAGACCGTCGCCCATGCACGCCGCTCACCACATCACCGTCCCGGCGGAACTCGCCGGGTTCCACGAGGATTTCGACGGGGAGGCCGGCCGCTCCTGGGTCGCCGCTCTGCCGGAGCTCGCGGCCCGCTTCCTCAACCGCTGGGGCCTGCGGATCGACGGGCCGGCCTCGCACGGCATGGTCGCCCTCGTCCTGCCCGTGCTGCGGGAGGACGGCACCCCGGCGGCGCTCAAGCTCCAGCCGGTCACCGACGAGAGCGCCGGGGAACCGGCCGCCCTGGGTGCCTGGAACGGTGACGGGGCGGTCGCGCTCCTCGACCACGACGCCGCGACCGGCACGATGCTGCTGGAACGGTTGGACGCCAACCGTTCACTCTTGTCCATACCGGATGCCGAAGCCGCACTGCAGACGCTCGCCGAGCTGCTGGGGCGGCTCCTGAAGGCTCCCGCGCCCACCGGGCTGCGCTCCCTCGGGGACGTCGCCGGGGCGATGCTGAAGGACGTCCCCACGGCGCTGCCGGAGCTGCGCGACCCCTCGGAGCGCCGACTGGTCGAGACGTGCGCCGGGGCCGTCCGGGAGGTCGTCGGCGAGCCGGGCGGTCTGCTGCTGCACTGGGACCTCCACTACGCCAACGTCCTCGCCCCCGTGCCGGGCTCCGCGCGCGAGCCGTGGCTCGCCATCGACCCCAAGCCGCTCGTGGGCGACGCCGGCTTCGAACTGCTGCCCGCCCTGCACGACCGGTGGGACGACATCACCGCGACCGGTGACGTACGGCGGGCAGTGCTGCGCCGCTTCGACCTGATGACCGACGTCCTGGGGCTGGACCGGCGGCGGGCGGCGCGCTGGACGCTGGGCAGGGTGCTGCAGAACGCCCTGTGGGACGTCGAGGACGAAGAGGACGCGCTCGCGCCCGAGCAGGTGGAGATCGCCCGGGCGCTGCAGCGTTATGCCGTACGGGATTGAGGCTCGGTTGCTGCCGGTGTGAGCCTCGGGGGGATGAGGCTCACTCTTCCCCGGCGAGCGTCAGGGAGCGCAGCTTCCGGCCCGCGAACCACGTCGCCGCAACCGTCACACCGGCGAGCAGGGACAGGGCCAGCGGCAGGCCCACGTCCGAGGAGACGGCGCCCTCCACCCCGATGCGCTGGGCGAGGGCGAGCGACCACTGCTGGACGCTCAGGGTGCGCGCGCCGGGGACGAGGCTACCGAAGAGCGACTCCCACACCAGCGCGTAGACCAGGCCCGCCACGACGGCGTGCCGGGTGAGGGTGCCCAGCAGCAGGAACATCGCGCTGTAGGCGATGGAGGCGACGACCGCGGCGACGGCGTAGGCGACCGCGATCTGCTGGCTGTTGCCGTTGAGGACGAAGCCGGCGATGAGCGTGGGAACGGCCGAGAAGACGGCGGTGACGGCGATCGCGACGATCAGCTTGGTGAGGATGATCGTGGGGCGCTTGACCGGCTTGGACAGCAGGTAGACCACGGAGCCGTCGTCGATCTCCGGGCCGATCGCGCCGGTCCCGGCGACGACGCCGATGAGCGGGACCATGGTGGCCAGCGCGAGGCCGCCCAGCACGCTGCCCGCGGTGCCGTCGTCGGCGCCGACGAGGACCCGGACCACGACGGAGACGCCGATCAGGAGGGCGGGCAGCCCGAAGAGGATGAAGGCACGGCGGCGGCCCAGGAGGCCCCGGTAGGTGAGCCGTGCGACGGTGGCGTTGAACATGGCGCTGGGCTCCTTTCAGGCCGCGACGAGGTACGAGAAGACCGATTCCAGGGACTCGTCCGAGGGCGAGACCGTCAGGAGCCGGATGCCGTGCTCCCGGGCGACCCGGGGCAGCAGCGCGGTGAAGCGCCCGAAGTCGACGGCCTGGATGCGCAGGGCGCCCTCTTGGACGTCCACCTCGATGCCCGCCGTCGACGGGTCGGCGATCAGGGCGGCGGCGAGCGTGCGGTCGTCGCTGGAGCGCACGAGATAGCGGTGCGGGCGGTCGGTCATCAGCCGGCGGATCTTGCGGAAGTCGCCGGAGGCGGCGTGCCGGCCCGCGACGACGACCTCGATGTGGGTGGCCAGCTGCTCGACCTCCTCCAGGATGTGCGAGGAGAAGAGCACGGTGCGGCCCTCGGCGCCCATCCTGCGCAGGAGCTCCATCAGCTGCATGCGCTGGCGCGGGTCCATGCCGTTGAAGGGCTCGTCCAGCAGCAGTACGGAGGGCTCGTGGACGAGCGCGGAGGCCATCTTCACGCGCTGCCGCATGCCCTTGCTGTACGTGCTGATCGCGCGGTCCTGGGCGTACTCCATCTCGACGGTGGCGAGCGCCCGCTGAGCCTCGGCGGCGCCCAGCCCGTGCAGTTCGGCGTTGGCGCGGACGAACTCCAGGCCGGTGAGGAAGTCGTACATCGCCTCCCGCTCGGGAACGATGCCGATGTGGCGGTAGATCTGCTCGTTGCGCCAGATGGGTGCGCCGTCGAGGGTGACGGTGCCGGTGGAGGGGGCGAGGAAGCCGCCCATCATGTTGATGAGGGTGGACTTCCCGGCGCCGTTGGGGCCGAGGAGGCCGGTG
The DNA here is from genome assembly GCF_024519335.1 of Streptomyces telluris. NCBI lineage: Bacteria > Bacillati > Actinomycetota > Actinomycetes > Kitasatosporales > Streptomycetaceae > Streptomyces > Streptomyces telluris. The sequence continues at coordinate 40,032 of NZ_JANIID010000010.1, read as the reverse complement.
ACGCCCGGGCCGACGGTCATGGAGACGTCGTTGACGGCGACGACGTTGCCGAACCAGCGGGAGACGTTGTCGATGCGGATCGAAGTCACAGCCCGACCTTTCGGTAGCGGCTCATCAGCACCCCGTAGGAGCCGGCGATCAGGGCGGCGGTGACGAGCAGGTAGACGAAGCCCGCCGCGGTGCTCGGCCCGTGGCCGTCGGGGAAGGCGGAGGTCGCGGAGAGGAACGCCGACTGCACGCCGTCGATGAGGGTGATGGGCGAGAACAGGCCCATCCAGCCGATCGCGTCGGTGTTGTCGCGCTGCAGGGCGATGTTCTGGACGGTGCTCACCACCCCGTAGGAGATGGTCAGGACGGCGATGACGGCGGCGACGCCGAAGCCACGGCGCGGGGTGAGCGCGGCGACCACCAGGCCGATGCCGGCGAAGAGCAGGGAGAGCAGTGCCACGGAGACCAGTCCTTGGGCGAACCCCTTCGTCTGGTCCGCGAAGTCGAGCTTGGCGAGCAGGGCGCCGACGTAGAGGATCAGCAGGGGCGTCGCGGTGAGGATGAACAGGGCGGAGAACATCGCGGCGAACTTCGCGGTCACGTAGTCGACGCGTTCGATGGGGCGCGAGAAGTACAGGGGCACGGTCCGGAAGCGCAGGTCGCGCGAGACGGACTGCGGGGCCTGTGCCGCGACGTAGAGGCCGATGACGACCTGCATGATGATCGCGTAGCGCGTGTACTCCACCGGCAGCTTGTTGAGCTTGGTGGCGACCGTGACGGCCACCATGATGGCGGCGGGCAGGCACATCACGCCGAACAGGATCATCGGCAGCACCTTGGACTTCGCCGACCGGCCCAGGCCGTACGCGCCGCGCAGGCTCTGCGAGAAGAGCGAGCGGCGGGCGTAGGAGCGGCCGAGGCGGGCACCGGAGTAGTTGCGGTAGCCGATGTTGTGGATGACGTCCTGCGCGGGCGCGGAGGCGGTCTCAGGCGGCATCGGTGCTGCCCCTTTCGTGTGCGCTCTGGAAGACCTCCGCGATGCGGTGGCGGCGCTGCTCCATGCGGATGAGGCCGAGGCCGAGATCGGCGACCGCGTCGCGCACGGTGTCGTAGGTGTCGTCGCCGGTGACGTCCACGAGGAGGACGTGGCCGGAACCTGCTGCAGCGAACTCCCCGGCCTGGCCGATCGGCTGGACGGCGAGGCCGGCCGCGGCGAGCGCGGCGGCGAGGGCCGCCGTGCCGTCCGGGTGGGTGTCGGAGTCGGTGACCTCGACCGCGACGGAGGCCGTGGCCTGGGTGAAGTCGCTGGTCGAGGAGGAACGCAGCAGCTTGCCGCCGTCGATGACGACGACGTGGTCGCAGGTGCGCTCCAGCTCGCCGAGCAGGTGTGAGGTGACCAGCACCGAGATGCCGAAGTCGGTGTGGATGCGGCGGATCAGGCCGAGCATCTCGTCGCGGCCCACGGGGTCCAGGCCGTTGGTGGGCTCGTCCAGGAAGACCAGCTGGGGGTCGTGGACGAGGGCCTGGGCCAGCTTGACCCGCTGCTTCATGCCCGTCGAGTAGCCGCCCATGGGGCGGTAGCGCTCCTCGTACAGGCCCACGTGGCGCAGCGTGTCGGCGGTGCGCTCGCGGGCCGCGGTGACGGGCAGGCCCGACATCCGCGCCATGTGGACGACGAACTCGGTGGCCGACACGTCGGGCGGCAGGCAGTCGTGCTCGGGCATGTACCCGACCCGCTCGCGGATGGCGGCGCCCTCGGTCGCGATGTCGAGGCCGAGCACGCTGGCGCGGCCCTCGGTGGCGGGGGACAGCCCGAGCAGGATCTTGATCAGCGTGGACTTGCCGGCTCCGTTGGCGCCCACCAGGCCGGTCACGCCCGGCGTGATGTCGACGGACAGCCGGTCAAGAGCGGTCACCCGGGGGAACCGCTTGCTGAGGCTTTCGGTAGCGATCACAGTCACACCTTCGAAGGTAGTGGCGCGTACCACACCAGGCGTCAGACCTGACGGCTGGTTCCGTGTAGTCCTCGGGTCTGACGTGCCCGTAGGGGAACGGTCCGCAGGGAGGGGTGGGCCGGGTGCCGGGCCTGGTGCGGGGCCGGCGGAGGGTGCGGGGCGGCGAAGAGGTTTTCCACAGGCCGTGCACGACTCTTGACGCAGCCGCCGGTCATTGTCACATTCATCAGTGTCACGTTACGGACGCGTACCGGAGTCGGCTCACGGGACGGACGAATGGCCATGACCTCAGCAGTGCCCCGGCAACTCAGCAGCGAGTTGCGGGGCTTCAGGGAAGTCCAGCGGCTGGCCTACGACTGCGCGGAGGCGGTGGCCGCACAGCTCGGGCCGGGCGTCACCGAGCGCGAGGCGGCCCGGATGCAGCGGGAGTGGCTGCGCCGGCGCGGCGTGCGGGACTGGTTCCACCTGCCCTTCGCCTGGTTCGGGGACCGCACGGCGTTCGCGGGCTTCCGGGTGCCCCTGCAGTTCTTCCCGACCGAGCGGCGGCTGGAGGCGGGGATGCCCTTCATCCTCGACATGGCCCCGGTCCACCGCGGCTTCACGGCCGACATCGGCTACTCCGGCTGTCTGGGCCCGAACCCGCTGCACGACCGCCTGATGGCCGATCTCGCGGAGCACCGGGAGCTCGTCCTGCGCGAGGTGCGCGAGCGCCGCCCCCTGCGCGGGATATACGAGGACGTGGACCGGCTCATGGTCCGCCAGGGCTATGCCAACCGGCACCGCGCCTATCCGTTCGGGGTGATCGCGCACAAGGTGGGCCGGGTCAGGGAGCGCCGCTGGTCCCCGCATGTGTTCGGGTTCGGCACCCAGGCGCTCAAGGGGCTCGCTTCCGACGCGCTGCGCGGGCACCGGGAGGGCTGGTCCCCGCTGTGGAGCCCGCACCGGTTCTCCGACCACCCGCCCCGGCCGGGCCTGTGGGCGGTCGAGCCCCACCTCGGCTTCCGGGGCACGGGCGCGAAGTTCGAGGAGCTTCTGGTGGTCACCGACTCCCGGGATCCCGAGGAGAGCGCGTTCTGGCTGGACGACGACCTGCCGCACGTGCGGCGCACGCAGGAGGAGAGGGCCGCATGAGCGAGAACGCCGGCAACAGCGCGGGACTCGAGGGCGCGCGGGAGCGCCGGATCCGCACGGGCGGGGTCGAGCTGTGCGTGGCGGAGCTGGGCGACGCCTCACTGCCCACGATGGTGCTCGTGCACGGCTATCCGGACAGCAAGGAGGTCTGGTCCGAGGTCGCCGAGCGGCTGCGCGACCGCTTCCACGTCGTGCTGTACGACGTGCGCGGCCACGGCCGCTCCACCGCGCCGAAGCCGCTGCGCGGGGGCTTCACCCTGGAGAAGCTCACGGACGACTTCCTGGCCGTCGCGGATGCGGTGAGCCCGGACGCCCCGGTGCACCTGGCCGGGCACGACTGGGGCTCGGTGCAGGCGTGGGAGTTCGCCACCGCCGCCCGGACCGAGGGCCGCATCGCCTCCTTCACCTCCATCTCCGGCCCCTCCCTCGACCACATGGCGATGTGGTTCCGCAAGCGCGCGGCGCGGCCCACCCCTCGGCGGGTGGCCCAGATGCTCGGCCAGAGCGCCCGCTCCTGGTACGTGTACGCGCTGCACACCCCCGGGCTGCCGGAGGCCGCCTGGCGCGGCCCGCTGGGCAAGCAGTGGCCCAAGCTGATGGCCCGCCTGGAGAAGCTCCCGGTCTCGGGCTATCCGACGCCCTCCCTGCCGTCGGACGCCGCCCACGGCGCCTGGCTCTACCGCGACAACATCCGCGCCCGGCTGCGCCGCCCGCGCACCGACGCCTACGCCCACGCGCCCGTGCAGCTGATCACCCCCACCGGTGACGCCTACCTCTCGGAGCGGCTCTACGACGACCTGGAGCAGTGGGCCCCCGGCCTGGTGCGGCGCAATCTGGCCGCCAAGCACTGGGTGCCGCGCACCCGGCCGGATCAAGTGGCGGCATGGATCGCCGAGTTCGCACTGTCCCGGCAGGAGGGCGGGCGGGCAGCGGAGACCGGACCCGCCGGCCCGTACGCGCGCTGGTTCGCCGGACGGCTGGTGCTGGTCACGGGGGCGGCCAGCGGCATCGGCCGGGCCACCGCGTTCGCGTTCGCCGAGGCGGGCGCCCGGGTCGTCGCCGTCGACCGGGACCCGGAGGGCGCGGCCCGTACGGCCGACATGGCCCGGCTGATCGGCTCCCCCGGCGCCTGGGGCGAGTGCGCCGACGTCTCGGACGAAGCGGCGATGGAGAAGCTCGCCGCGAAGGTCGCCGCCGAGTACGGCGTGGTGGACGTGCTGGTCAACAACGCCGGGATCGGGCTCGCCGGATCCTTCATGGACACCTCGGCCGAGGACTGGCGCAAGGTGCTCGACGTCAACCTGTGGGGCGTCATCCACGGCTGCCGCCTCTTCGGCAAGCAGATGGCCGAGCGCGGCCAGGGCGGCCACATCGTCAACACGGCCTCGGCCGCGGCCTTCCAGCCCTCCCGGACCCTTCCCGCGTACAGCACGTCCAAGGCGGCGGTGCTGATGCTGAGCGAGTGCCTGCGCGCCGAGCTGGCCGGGCAGGGCATCGGCGTCTCCGCCATCTGCCCCGGCATCGTCAACACCCCGATCACCGGCGCCACGCGCTTCGCCGGGGTCTCCGAAGAGGAGCAGCGGCACATGCGCACCAAGGCGAGCCGGGCCTACGGCCGCCGCAACTACCCGCCGGAGAAGGTCGCCGAGGCGGTCCTGCGAGCGGTGGTCCGCAACCAGGCGGTCGTGCCGGTCACCCCCGAGGCCCACGGCCTCCACTTCATGTCCCGCTTCGCCCCGTGGGCGCAGCGGGCCCTCGCCCGGATCGAGCCGCCGCTGTAGCGGACGGCGGAGGAGCAGAAATGACCGACGGCCACGCGGGCGGGCACACGATAGCCCCCCGCCGCGTCTCCTTCGAGTGGGACACGACGCCCCTGCACTGGATACCCGACGAGCCCACCGCGACCCACGTCATCAACGTCCTGCACCTGCTGCTGCCCGCCGGGGAGCGGTGGTTCGTCAAGGTGTTCAAGGAGGCCCTCCCGCTGGTCGGGGACCCGGCGCTGCTCAAGGACGTCAAGGGGTTCATGGGCCAGGAGGCCACGCACAGCGTGCAGCACGCGTACGTGCTCGGCCACCTGGCCGCACAGGGCCTGGACACCAGCGCGTACACCCGCCACGTCGACTACCTCTTCGACGTCCTGCTCGGTGAGCGACCGCCGTTCGGCCTGCCGGTGACGGCACCGGAGTGGCTGCGCTTCCGGCTCTCGCTGATCGCCGCCATCGAGCAGTTCACGGCCGTGCTGGGCAACTGGGTGCTGGAGGCGGAGGGCCTCGACCGGGCCGTGCCCGACCCGGTGATGCTGGACCTGCTGCGCTGGCACGGCGCCGAGGAGGTCGAGCACCGCTCGGTCGCCTTCGACATGTACGAGCACTGCGGCGGGGAGGATCCCGGGCGCTACGCCCGCCGCGCCCTGGGCATGGCCGTGACGGCGCCCGTGCTGTTCTACCTGTGGGGCTACGGCGCCCGGTTCCTGATCCGCAACGACCCCCGGCTCGTGGGGCGGATGCGCTACTCGCTGCGCGCGCACAACCGGGCCGTGGCGAAGGGCCTGCTGCCGGGCTGGCGCGAGCTGGGCTCGGCCGTGCCCCGCTACCTCCGGCGGTCGTACCATCCCTCGAAGGAGGGGTCGCTGCGCAGGGCCGTTGACTATCTGGCGACCTCACCCGCGGCACGGACCGCGGCGGGCGCGATAGGCCGCGCGGCCCTCTCGTAAGGAGCGACCCACTTGTCCGAGCATCCCGGGCGACCCGAGCGGCCCCACGAATACCGCATCGAGGACCTCGCCCACCGCAGCGGCGCCACGGTCCGCACGATCCGCGCCTACCAGGACCGCGGGCTGCTGCCCAAGCCGGAGCGGCGCGGGCGCGCCAACGTCTACCGGGACGCGCACCTGGCGCGGCTGCACCAGGTCGCGGGGCTCCTCGACCGGGGCTACACCCTGGCCAGCATCAAGGAGCTGCTGGACGCCTGGGACACCGGCCGCGGCCTGGGCGGGGTCCTCGGGCTGGTGGCCGAGGTGGACGGGCCGTGGACGGACGAGGAGACGGGCCGGATCACCCGCGCGGAGCTCGACGCCCGCTTCGGCGGCGTCCCCGACGACGCCGCCGTGGAGGAGGCGGTGCAGCTCGGCGTCCTCGTGCGCGTACCGGGCTCGCCCGGGGAGTTCCTCGTCCCGAGCCCGCAGGAGCTGGCAGTCGCCGCCGAGCTCCACGCCGCGGGGGTGCCCCTGCCCGCCATCACCGGCCACCTGCGCGAACTGCGCACGAGAGTCGAGCACATAGCGGGCCGCTTCCTGGACTTCACCACCGAATACGTCTTCCGGCAGTACTTGGACCACGCGCCCACCGACGAGGAGGCCGCCGAGGCCGCCGCACTGGTGCGCCGCCTGCGCCCCCTGGCCCAGCAGACGGTCGACGCCGAACTCGCCCGCGCCATGCGCGCCATGGCCACGCGCTACCTCCGCGACCACCTGGACGGCGAGGCCGCCGTGGGCACGGCCGGCGGGGGCGGCGACGCGGTCGGCTCGCCGGCGTCCGCCCGGGGAGACGTCAGGCTGCCCGAGGAGACGGTCCGGGCCGTGGCGGCTCTCGTGGGGCCGGGGAACGTCGCCGCTTTCATCGCCGCTGCCGCGGAGCGCGAGGTCCGGGCCCGCACCATGGACGCGCTGGTCACCCGCCCGGAGGACGCATAGCCGTCGGCGATCCGCCGGTGATCAGGCCGGTGACCGGGCCGGTGACCGGGACGTTGATCCGCTTCAGCGGTCCGCGAGCCAGTTGCCGTGAAAGCCGTAGGGCACCCGCTGCGGCAGATGGACGGTGGCCACCGGGGCCGCGGCGAGGTCGTTGGCGTCGAGTATGACGAGGTCGCTCCGGTCGGTCGCCGCGTCGTGGACGTACGTCAGCAGCCATCCGGGGCCGCCCGGGCGGTCGTCGGCGGGGGCGAACGCCGCCTCGGCAGGGGTCCGCCCGGGCCCGAAGTCGTGGCGGGCGACGGAACCCGTGTGCAGGTCGTAGCGGAGCAGGGCGGCCCGCTCCTGGGGCCTGCCGGGGAGTGCGGCGCTGGTGACGTGCCCGTACCGGGACGCGAGACCCGCGAGCCGGTCGTCGATCCGGGGGAACTCACAGGGCTGATCGTCCAGTTGTTCCTCGGCCACCGCTCCGGTCGCCAGGTCGAGGGTCCACCGCCACAAGGTGGCGTGGGCGCGCTCCCCGGCCTCGCTCCCGTAGTGCGGATAGCGGGCCACGTACAGCACGATCCGCTCCCCGCCGGGGTGCTGTTCTTCGTGGGCGTTGAGGGAGTGGAAGACGTAGCAGGGGTCGATGGCGAACCACCGCACCTCGCCGTAGGGGTCGTCACGGCGCAGCACCCCCAGCCGGGCGCCGTAGCCGGGGTCCCACGCGTACGGCATGCCGCCGCCGGGCCGTACCGCACGGTCGAAGTCGAAGAGCACCGGTAGGTCCATGAAGACGACGTGGGAGCGGGTGAGGTGGAAGTCGTGCATCATCGTGTGCGCGGGGACGTCGATCGGTCTGCTGACCGCCAACTCGCCGTCCGCATCCGCCCGGTGATAGGTGAGGTAGGGCGCGGCCAGGCCTCCGTAGCCGAAGAAGTGCAGCTCGCCCGTGGCCGGGCAGGTCTTGGGGTGGGCGGTCATGGGCGTCGTCAGACGGCCGCCGAAGTCGTGGGGCCCGACGGTCTCCAGCTCGTGTCCGCGCCGGTCGTCGAGCTCGTAGGGGTAGGAGGACTCGACCAGGGCGAGGGTGCGGCCGGCGTGCCGCACCACATGGGTGTTGGCGGCTCCTGCGGCGAGATCGCGGGTGCCGCGCTCGTCGTAGATACGGGCGCCGTCGGTGAACGTGGAGGTGCGGACCCAGCGGTTGCGGTAGGAGGTGGCCCGGCCGGCCTCCAGGCGCACGCCGTGGATCATGCCGTCGCCGAAGAACCAGTGACCGGATGCCGCGTCCCGGGGGTTGGGCCCGTTGCGCAGGTACCAGCCGGTGAGCTCGGGCGGGACCGCCCCGGTGACCGGGAGGTCGTAGGAGGTCAGCTCCTCCGTCACGGGCGCGAAGTTGCCGGCGAGGTGGGCGGGCGCGGTCGTCGTCATGGCGCGGATCTCCTCTGCGGTGAAGGGGGTTACCGGGCTGCCGGGGCGTGGCGGGCGCGGGCACGCTCGGGGTAACGGGCGGTGAAGAGGGCGGGCAGGGCGAAGCCCGCGGCCTGGACCGGGACGGATATCGCACTGCCGAGGCCGGCGGCGCTCACGGCGGCCAGCGCGACGGCCGTCACGGTGAAGGCGAGGGCCCAGGCGGAGGTGATCACGACATTGATACGGCGGAAGAACGGGGTGTCCCACACCTCGGGCGGCGCCTGCGTCTTGGCGATGCCCGTCGTGAACGGACGGCCGACGGCCAGCGTGGCCCAGGCGGTGAGCGCGAGCCATCCCAGGGACAGGGCACCGCCGAAGTGCCGCAGCCCGCTGTGCGGGAGGGCGAAGGCCAGGACGGCGAGCGCGGCGAAGAAGCAGACCGTGCTGACCTCCAGGATCAGCGAACTCCCCGCGGCGCCGGCCTTGCGCTCCTGGACCAGCAGCCCGGCCCCGGCGACGAGCCCGGCCACCGCGCCCCACTGCCAGCCGGCGGAGGAGACGACCGCGAAGGCGATCCAGGGAATGAAGCCACGCACATAGTTCATCGAAGTCTCCTCGGGAGGCCGGCGCCGGCCCTCCCGCCGACATTCCAACTCTGACAGGTCAAAGGTAGAAGCTCCTCACTCGACATGTCAACAGTGGAAGGTAGAGTGGAGGGCATGAGCCTGAGACACGCGATGCTGGGCCTGCTGGCCGACCAGCCCGCCAGCGGGTACGACCTGATGAAGCGGTTCGAGACCTCGCTGAACAACGCCTGGCCCGCCACCCAGAGCCAGGTCTACGGCGAGCTGGGCAAGCTCACGAAGGCCGGCATGCTGGAGGTCGCGGCGGAGGGCCCGCGCGGCCGCAAGGAGTACGCGATCACGGACGAGGGCCGCGCCGAGCTGCACCACTGGCTCACCGAGACCCCGCCCAGCACGGGCCGCCGCAGCGAAGCCCTCCTGCGGGTCTTCTTCCTCAACCACCTCACGCCCGTGGAAGCCACGGCCTACCTCATGGGCGAGGCCGAGCGGGCGGCGGGCCTCCACAAGGCGCTGGAGGAAGTCGAGCGCAATGTCGACTGGGGAGACGACGCGCTGTCCGTGAACGGCCGGCTGGCGCTCGAGTACGGCCTGCGCTTCGCCGCCATGCGCGAGGAATGGGCCCGCTGGGCCGCCGAGGAACTCGGAAAGGCCCGGAGGCGGTAATGGACGCGCAGCGCGCGACGCGCATCTCGAAGTACCTGGCCAAGCACCTGCGGCACGAGCCGGACCGGATCGGCATCACCCTGGACGCCCAGGGGTGGACGCCCGTGGACGCCCTGCTGGCGGCGAGCGCGGCGCACGGCTTCCCCTTCAGCCGGGCCGAGTTGGAAGAGGTCGTCGCCGCCAGCGACAAGCAGCGCTACGCGCTCGACGGCGACCGCATCCGGGCCAACCAGGGGCACTCCGTGCCCGTGGAGCTCGGTCTGCCGGTCACCGAACCGCCTGCCGTGCTCTTCCACGGCACGGTGTCGCGCTCGGTCGCCGCGATCCGGGCCGAGGGCCTGCTCCCCATGGCCCGGCACGCCGTCCATCTGTCCCCCGACCGCGAGACCGCGACGCGCGTGGGCGCCCGGCGCGGCAAGGCGGTCGTGCTGACCGTGGACGCACAGGGGATGCACCGTGCGGGGCACGTCTTCCGCGTCAGCGAGAACGGCGTGTGGCTGGTCGAGCGCGTACCGGCCGAGTTCCTGCGCTTCCCCGGCTGAGCCCTCGCCCCGGGCCGGCGACGCCGGACCGCCCCTCCCCGGCCGCCCGGGGCGGGCCCGTCCTGCTCACAGACCGGGCGCGCCCCACACGGGGAACCAGCGCGCCAGGTCCTCCTCGACCCGCAGGTCGTCCGCCAGCAGCGCCCGCACCTGCAGTTCCAGGCCGTTGTCCCGCTTGTCCTGCCCTTCCGCCACCGGCGCGAAGGGATAGAACGTGCCGCGCTTGTAGAGGTAGACCAGAGCCAGCGAGCGCCCGCCGGCGTCGCGGAAGCCCATCAGGGAGCAGAGCAGCTGCGGCCCGAACCCTCCGTCCTGGAGCAGCGTGTTCACCGCGTGCAGGTCGTTGACCAGCGCGGCCGTGTCCTCCGGCGGCTGCCGTGCGAGCAGCCAGGTGTAGCCGTACGCGTCCCTGCTGAACTCCACGGGCACTCCGCCGCGCTCCGTGTCGGCGTCCAGCAGGTCACGTACGTCCCGCTGCAGCTGTACGAAGGCCCCGCCCTCCACGCTCGCGAAGCAGACCGAGCCCAGCCCGGTCGGGGCGAACCCCGCGCCCGCCTGGAGGGTGACCGCGGCGGAGGGCAGGGCGAAGAGCTGGTCGAGGTCGGGGCGGACCGGCTTGCTGCGGCCGAGGATGGCGTCCAGGAAGCCCACGGGCGCACGCTCCTTCCGGGCGGGGACGGCGATCGGGCTGTCAGGCGCGGCCGAGCCGGGCCGAGATCCGGCCGAGCTGCTCCAGCCGCTGTTCCAGCGTCGGGTGGGAGGAGAGCAGGCGCCCGAAGCTCTCCTTGGAGAAGGCGGGCGCGAAGTAGAAGGCGTTGAAGGGCTCGGCCTGCCGCAGGTCGCGGGTGGGGATCCGGGCCATCTCACCGGTGACCTTGGTCAGGGCGGCGGCCAGGGCGGAGGGCCGGCCGGTCAGCAGGGCGCCGGCACGGTCGGCCGACAGCTCCCGGTAGCGCGACAGCAGGCGGGTGAGCAGGAAGCTGATCGCGTAGACGACGGCGCTGATCAGCGGGATCAGCACGACCAGGACGGCCGTGTTGCTGTCGCGCTCGCCCGCGCGGCGGAAGCCGCCCCACAGGCCGACGCGGGTGATGACCCCGGCCAGGACGCCCAGGAAGGAGGCGATCGTCATGACGGCGACGTCGCGGTGGGCGACGTGGGAGAGCTCGTGGGCGAGGACCCCCTCCAGCTCCTCCGGCTCCAGCCTGCGCAGCAGCCCGGTGGTGGCGCAGACCAGCGAGTTCTTCCGGTTGCGCCCGGTGGCGAAGGCGTTGGGCACATCGCTGTCGGCGATCGCCACGCGCGGCTTCGGCATGTCCGCGAGCGCGCACAGGCGGTCGACGGCGCCGTGCAGCTCGGGCGCCTGCTCGGGGGTGACCTCGCGCGCCCCCATGCTGAAGGCGGCTATCCGGTCGCTGAACCAGAACTGCGCGACGAACAGGCCGCCCGCGAGGAGCAGGATGACCGGCCAGGCTCCGCGCAGGAGCGCCAGCAGCACGCCCACGAAGACCACGTAGAGCAGCCCGATGAAGAACATCGTGCTCACCATGCGGGCGGTGAGCCCCCGGTCGGGGGCGAACCGGGTGCTCGACGAGGAGCGCGAGGAGTGCGAGGAGTGCATGGGGGACCTCCCAGGCCGGCTCTCTGTGGAACGCGCCCCCCGTAGGTGCCTATGCCCCGATTCTCCCTCTCCACCCTCCGTGCCGGAATCCCGGCGGATGAGGTCAGGGCGAGAGCTGTGCGAGCCCGTCCGTCGCGATCTTCTCGAAGACGGCGACGTCCGCCGCGAAGACCGAGTCCGCGACGGGCCAGTGCACCACGATCTCGTCGATCCCGAGCTCCGCGTGCGAGCCGGCGAAGTCGACGAAGGCGTCCACTGAGTCCAGCGGCCGGTCCGGGCTGAAGCCCGTCAGCATGGTCTTGCCGAGCTCCGAGACGTCCCGGCCCAGCTCGGCACAGGCCGCGCCCAGCCGCTCGATCTGGCCCGCGACCGCCGCCCGGGACTGCTCGGGCGTGCCGGTCTCGAAGAGCTTCGGGTCGCCCGTGGTCACCCACGCCTGCCCGTGGCGGGCGGCGAGCCGCAGACCGCGCGGGCCCGTGGCCGCGACCGCGAAGGGCAGCCGGGGGCGCTGGACGCAGCCGGGGATGTTGCGCACCTCGAAGGCGGAGTAGTGCTCGCCCTCGTGCGTGACGACGCCCTCCGTGAGCAGGCGGTCCAGCAGCGGCACGAACTCGCCGAAGCGGTCGGCCCGCTCCCGCGGCGTCCACGGCTCCTGGCCGTCCTTCAGCAGCGCCGTGGCGTCGAAGCCGGAGCCTCCGGCGCCGATGCCGATGGTGATGCGGCCGCCCGAGATGTCGTCCAGGGAGATGAGCTCCTTGGCCAGCGTGACGGGGTGCCGGAAGTTCGGGGAGGTGACGAGCGTGCCCAGGCGTATCCGGGAAGTGGCGGTGGCGGCGGCGGTCAGCGTGGGGATCGCGCCGAACCACGGCCCGTCGCGGAAGGTCCGCCACGACAGGTGATCGTAGGTGTAGGCGGCGTGGAAGCCCAGCTCCTCGGCTCGCTGCCAGGCGGCCCGGCCGCCCTCGGACCAGCGGCGGTCGGGAAGGATCACGGTGCTCAGTCGCATGTCACCGAGCCTAAGCGGTGGGACCGGCACGCCCGGGGTGACGACGGGCACACCGGCTTGAAGGCATACGCGGCCTTACGTACACCTGTGCGTCGCATATGCCCGTGGCCCAGAATGGAACCCGTGACTTCAGCTACCGAGCAGCCCGAGACCCCCGCCGCGCAGCGGCCCGCCGCCATGCCCCGGCTGATCGCCACCGACCTGGACGGCACGCTCCTGCGGGACGACAAGACGGTCTCCGAGCGCACCGTGGCGGCGCTCGCCGCGGCCGAGGCTGCGGGCATCGAGGTCTTCTTCGTCACCGGGCGCCCGGCCCGCTGGATGGACGTGGTCAGCGATCACGTGCAGGGTCACGGCCTGGCGATATGCGCCAACGGCGCCGCCGTCGTGGACCTGCGCGACGGCGCCCGCTTCGTCGAGGTCCGCCCGCTGGAGCGCGCCGACGCCCTCGCCGTCGTACACGCCGTCCGCGCCGCGGCCCCGGGCTCCTCGTTCGCCGTCGAGCGCACCGCCGGCATCCACTACGAGCCCGAGTACCCGCCGTTCTTCCTCGACCCGGGAGCGGTCGTCGCCCCCGCGGAGAAGCTGCTGGCCGAGGACGGCGGGTACACCGAGCCGATCCTCAAGCTGCTGGCCAGCCACCCCGACCTGGCCCCGGACGAGTTCCTCGCCATCGCCCGCGAGGCCGCCGGCGCGCACGGATCCTTCACCCGGTCCAGCCCCACCGCCCTGCTGGAGATCAGCGGGCCGGGCGTCAGCAAGGCCAGCACCCTGGCCCGGTGCTGCGCCGAGCGCGGCATCGCCCCGGAGGATGTCGTGGCCTTCGGCGACATGCCCAACGACCTGGAGATGCTCGGCTGGGCCGGCACCGCGTACGCGATGGCCAACGCCCACCCGGAGGTGCTGGCGGTCACCACGCGCCACACCGTCGCCAACACCGAGGACGGCGTCGCGGCCGTCATCGAGCAGATCCTCCGCGCCGGCACCGGCGCGGACCCCGCCCGGCGTTCCGCCTAGCGGCCCGCGCGGCTGCAGCAGCACGCCTACAGCCGCACACCGCGGGCGTTCAGCCAGGGGACCGGGTCGACCGCCGACCCGAACTCGGGCGAGGTCCGGATCTCGAAGTGCAGGTGCGGTCCGGTGGAGTTGCCGGTGGTCCCGGACAGTCCGATCCACTGTCCGGCGCGCACCTGCTGCCCGGGCGTCACGAACGTCGCCGCGAGGTGCGCGTACTGCGAGTACCAGCCGTCGTCGTGCTGCACGACGAGGCTGATGCCGAACGCCCCTCCGCACCCGGACGCGACCACCGTGCCGGCGCCGATCGACCGCACCGGGGTGCCGGAGGGCACCGCGAAGTCCTGGCCGCTGTGCGTATTCGCCCAGTTGGCGCCCACTCCCCCGAAGCCCGCGGTCAGCTGGTACGAGGTGACCGGACGCGTCCAGCGCGCGGGCGTCTGCGCCGCGGCGTGGTCCGCACCCGCTCCCCCGCCGCCGGCGAGGGCGCGCCGGAGCGGGACGCAGCGGCCGTTGTCGATCGCCGCCTCCGCCATGGTGTTGAGATCTCTCCGGGCCTCCACCAGGCGCCCTTCGAGCGCGCGCACCTGCTCACGCAGCCGCTCGCTGTGCTTGTCGAGCCCGGGCCGGGAGAGGGCGAGCTCCTCCCCTTCGGCGACCAGCCTGCGGCTCTTGCGGTCGTCCTCGTCCACCATCCGCGCGAGGCGCGCCCGGCGGCGGGCGTCGGGCACCTGCACGGCCATCAGCTCAAGGGGGTCCTCGGCAGCCGATTCATCCGCAGGGACGGCGGTGAAGCCGCCGGTGCGGTACTGCGCGCGGGCGGCGGACCCCACGTCCTCCCGCAGCGTGTCCGAGACGACCCTCCGGCCCTCCAGCAGGCGGTCTATCTCCCGGGCCCGCTCCCTCTCCTCCTTCGCCGCGCGCAGCGCCTTCTCGTACTGCCTCCGCGTCTCTTCCTTCTCCTGCGCCAGCCGGAGCACCTCGGAGGTGACCCGGGTCGCACGGTCCGGCGCGCGGACCGTCTCGGGAGGGGCGGAGGGGAGTGAGGGAAGTGACGGGAAGCCCAGTGCGCACACGGCGCACACCACGCACATGACGGAGACGACCACGGCGCCGGCCCTCGGCAGCAGGCGCGGTCCGCGTATCGGGCGGTACAGGCGTCGCATGGACGCGATCTTGTCGCGTGTCCTGCCCGGGCGCGCCCGCTGAGGTCCGTTCGGAGGAACACCTGCGGCCGCCCGGGCGATCCGGGGCGAGACCCTCGTCTAAAGAGGTGCCTCCCACACCACCTTCGTGCCGCCCCCGTCCTCCCCGATCCCGGGCCCGTACGAGCTGGAGCCGCCCAGCGACTCGGCGCGCTTGGCGAGGTTCTTCAGGCCGCTGCGGCGGCCGCCCTCCGGGATGCCGACCCCGTCGTCCGCGACGGTCAGCCGCACCGCGGGCCTGCCGTCCGGGAGGGCGACCGTGGCGTCGACGACCACCTCCATGCGCGACGCCCGGGCGTGCCGGAAGGCGTTCGAGAGCGCCTCCCGCAGCGCAGCGATGAGGTTCTTGCCGGTGAGCTCCCCGACCTTCGCGTCGACGGGGCCGACGAAGCTCGCGGAGGGCTGGAAGCCCAGCGGCACGGCGGCCGTGCCCAGCTCGCGCAGGACGCGCGTACGCAGCCCCGCGGGCGCCTCGGCGGGGCCCTGCTGCAGCGCGAAGATGGCCGTACGGATCTCCTGGATCGTCACGTCCAGCTCGTCGACGGCCTGGCCGACCTTGAGCTTCACGTCGGGCACGACGGCGTTGCGCTGCGCGCTCTCCAGCATCAGCCCGGTGGCGAACAGCCGCTGGATGACCAGGTCGTGCAGGTCGCGGGCGATCCGGTCGCGGTCCTCGAAGACGGCCAACCGCTCGCGGTCGCGCTGCGCCTCGGCCATCACGAGCGCGAGGGCGGCCTGGGCGGCGAACTGGGCGGCGAGCGTGCGCTCGGCGGGCGTGAACTTGCGGGCGCCGCGCGCCCGCGGCGTCGCGAGCGTCCCCAGCACCCGGTCGCCGCTCTTGAGCGGCAGCAGCATGCTCGGCCCGAAGCGCGGGGCCACCCCCGTGATCATGCGCGGGTCGGTGGCGGAGTCGTCGACGAAGACCGGCTCCCCGGCCAGCAGGTCCGCGACGACCGGACTGTGCGCCGGCATCACGGTCCCCAGCAGGCCGGCGGGGTCGTCGGCCGAGACGGCCACCATCTCCAGCCCGCCGTCGTCGTCCGGCAGCAGCACGATGCCGGCGGCGGAGTCCGCGAGGCGGCGGGCCTGCTCGGCGACGACGGACAGTGCGTCCTCGGCGTCGCCGCGCGACAACAGGGCCGTCGTGACGGCAACGGAGCCGTCGATCCAGCGCATCCGCTGACGCTCTTCTTCGTGCACGCGCGCGTTGCCGATCGCGATGCCGGCCTCGGTGGCGAGGATCTTCACCATGTTCAGGTCGGCCAGGCTGAACTCGCGGCCGCCGAGCTTCTCGGTGAGGTAGAGGTTGCCGAAGATCTCGGCCCCGACGCGGATGGGCACGCCCAGGAAGGTCCGCATCGGCGGGTGACCGGGCGGGAACCCGGCCGAGCGCGGGTCGGAGGACAGGTCGGTGAGCATCACGGGCGCGGGCTGGTGGATGAGCGCGCCCAGCAGCCCGTGGTGGCCGTCGGGCAGCGCGCCGATGCGCTCGTGCTGCTCCTTGGTCACCCCGTACGTGATGAAGTCGGCCAGCCCCTCGCCGGTGGAGTCGATGACGCCGATGGCGGCGTAGCGGGCGTCGGCGAGCTCGGCGGCGGTCCGGGTGATGCGGTCGAGGGTCGTGTGCAGCTCCAGGCCGGTGCCGACCGAGCGCATCGCCTCCAGCAGCTGCGGCACGCGCGCGGTGAGCTCCGTGGACATGCCCTGGAGGCTGCGGGTGGCCTCCGTGGCGATGGCCAGGGGGTCCATCGGTCCCGGGCCTCTCCCGGGCGCCCCGGCGCCCCTGGGACCGGCGGCGCCCCGCGGGCTGGAGTCGTCTGCCGTGGCTGCCATACCCACGAGCCTAGTAAGCACCATTTGTCAGGGAAAGGGCTTCCAGGCCGGTGTCCGCCGCCTCTTCGCGCTCCAGCATCCGCCGGAAGGGCCCGTCGGCGGCCGCCAGCGCCTCGTACGAGCCCCTCTGCACCGTCCGGCCCCGTTCCAGCACGATCACCTCGTCGACCGCTTCCAGGCCCGTCAGCCGGTGCGTGATCAGCACGGTCGTGCGACCCTCCGTGGCCGCCAGCAGGTCGGCGGTCAGGGCGTCCGCCGTCGGCACGTCGAGGTGTTCGGCGGGCTCGTCCAGCACCAGCACGGGGAAGTCGGCGAGCAGCGCGCGGGCGAGCGCGAGCCGCTGCCGCTGGCCGCCGGACAGCCGTGCCCCGTGCTCCCCGACCAGGGTGTCGAGCCCCCGCGGAAGCCCTTCCACCCACTCCAGCAGCCGCGCCGACCGCAGGGCCTCGCGCAGGGCGGCCTCACTCGCGTCCGGCCGGGCCAGGCGCAGGTTCTCGCGCAGCGAGCTGTCGAAGATGTGCGCGTCCTGCGCGCACAGCCCGACCAGCTCGCGCACCGCGTCGCCCGCCATCGGCACGGTGTTCCGGCCGGCGAGGGTGTACGTGCCGGACTCCGCGTCGAGGAAGCGCAGCAGCACCTGGGCCAGCGTCGTCTTGCCCGCGCCGGACCGGCCCACCACGGCCACCCTGCGGCCCGCCGCCAGCTCCAGCCCGAACCCCTCCAGGGCGGGGACGGGCTGCCCGGGGTAGCGCGCCGTCAGGTCCGTCAGCCGCAGCGGGAAGGGCGTTCCGGGCGCGCCGGCCGTCCCTTCCCGGACGGGCAGGGGCGCGTCCAGCACCTCGTACACGCGCTCAGCGGACTTCCGTACGCGCTGCCGGTACTGCACCGCGAGCGGCAGCCCCGCCACGGCTTCGAACGCCGCCAGGGGCGTCAGTACGACGACCGCCAGCCACAGTCCGTCCAGCCGGCCGTCGTGCACGGCCGTCACTCCCGTCCAGGCGGCGGCGGCCACCGTCAGTCCGCACGCGAGGGCGGACAGACCGGATCCGAGTGCCGTGGCCGCGGCGGCGCGCCGGGCGATGCGGGTGAGCCGGCCATCCGCGGCACGCAGCCCGGTCAGCCGCGCCGGCAGGGCGCCCGCGACGGTCAACTCGTCCGTACCGGCGAGGACATCGACGACCCGGACCGACAACTCGCCCCGGGCGGGAGCCGACTGCCGTTCCGCCCGCCGGGCGACCGCGCCGGACAGCACCGGCACCGCCACCCCGGCCACGAGCAGCCCGACGGCGAGCACCAGGCCGGCTTCCGGGAGCAGCCACGCCGTGAAGCCGACGGCGGCGCCGCCGACGAGGACCGCCGAGCCGAGCGGCAGCAGCCAGCGCAGGAAGTAGTCCTGCAGCGCGTCCACGTCCGCCACCAGCCGGGACAGCAGGTCGCCCCGGTGGGTCTCGCGCAGCCCGGCGGGCGCCAGGCGCTCCAGCCTCCGGTACACGCCCGCCCGCAGGCCCGCGAGGGTGCGCAGGGCGGCGTCGTGGGAGACCAGGCGCTCGGCGTAGCGGAAGACGGCGCGCCCGATGCCGAACGCGCGGGTCGCGGTGACGGCGACCATCAGATAGAGCACGGGCGGCTGCTGCGAAGCCCGCGAGATCAGCCAGCCGGACACGGCCATCAGCCCGACGGCACTGCCGAGGGCGAGGGCTCCCAGCAGCAGCGCCAGGGCGAACCGGCCGCGCAGAGGGCGGGCGGCGGCCCGTACGCGCCCGAGGACGCGGGGGTCGTCGGCGACACCGGTCACATCTGATGCATCGGACTTGTCAGACGCATCAGCAACATCAGGAGAACCGGCAGCAGCTGGAGCTTCCTGACTCTGCCCCTCCGCGTTCCCCTCCGCCCCGGCCCCCCGCTGCGCCGGCACGGCATCGGCCCGGGAAACCGGTGCGGCGATCCGCACCGTCCGGTCGGCCACGGCCAGCAGCGCGGGCCGGTGCACCACCATGATCACGGTGCGTCCCGCGGCCAGCCGGCGGATCGCCTCGACGACCGACGCCTCGGTCTCGCCGTCCAGGTTCGCCGTCGGCTCGTCCAGGAGGAGGACCGGCCGGTCGGCGAGGAACGCCCGTGCCAGCGCGAGGCGTTGGCGCTGCCCTGCGGAGAGCCCGGCTCCGTTCTCGCCGAGGCGAGTGTCAGTGCCGTGGGGCAGCATGGAGACGAAGTCGAGCGCACCGGCCGCGCGCAGTGCTTCCCGCACCTGCGCGTCCGTGGCGCCGGGCCGTGCCAGTCGTACGTTCTCTGCGACTGTCCCGGCGAAGAGACGGGGTCGTTGCGGGACCCAGGCCACCTGGTCCCGCCAGCTTTCGGGGGAGAGCGATGCCAGATCCGTACCGTCCACGAGCACCCGGCCCGCGTCCGGGCGGGCGAAGCCGAGGAGCACGTTCAGCAGGGTCGTCTTGCCGCAGCCGCTGGGCCCCACGAGCGCGACCGTCTCCCCGGACCGCACCTCGAACGAGGTTTCGGGCAGGGAAGGTTCGGCCCGTCC
Organism: Streptomyces telluris; assembly: GCF_024519335.1. NCBI lineage: Bacteria > Bacillati > Actinomycetota > Actinomycetes > Kitasatosporales > Streptomycetaceae > Streptomyces > Streptomyces telluris. Next base: position 20,865 of record NZ_JANIID010000010.1, on the reverse strand, counting down.
CGCGTGCCACACCGCCAGCCGGTCGACCGTCAGGGTCGCCTGCCGCGCGTCGGGGGCGGGTGCGGTCCCGGCCGGGGCGGGCCCGGTCTCCAGGACGGCGAAGACCTCGTCCGCGGCCGTCAGCCCCTCGGCCGCGGCGTGGTACTGCGCGCCCACCTGCCGCAGCGGCAGATAGGCCTCGGGCGCGAGCACCAGGATCATCAGCCCGGTGTACAGGTCCAGTTCGCCGTGGACGAGCCGCATGCCGATGCCGACGGCGACCAGCGCGACCGACACGGTCGCGAGCAGTTCGAGGGCGAAGGAGGAGAGGAAGGCGAGGCGCAGGGTCCGCAGGGTGGCCCGCCGGTAGTCGGCGGTGATCGCACGGATCGACTCGGCCTGGGCCTTGGCCCGCCCGAAGACCTTGAGCGTGGGCAGCCCCGCGACGACGTCGAGGAAGTGCCCCGAAAGCCGTGTCAGCAGCCGCCATTGGCGGTCCATCCGCGACTGGGTGGCCCAGCCGATGAGCACCATGAAGAGGGGGATGAGCGGCAGCGTGAGGACGATGATCAGCGCGGAGATCCAGTCCGCGGAGACGATACGGGCGAGGACGGCGACCGGGACGACGACCGCGAGGCCGAGCTGGGGCAGGTAGCGGGCGAAGTAGTCGTCCAGCGCGTCGACGCCCCGTGTGGCGAGGGTGGTGAGCTCGCCCGTCCTGCGCGCGTCCAGCCATCCGGGGCCGAGCCGGGTGGCGTGCGTCAGCAGGCGGTCCCGCAGCTCGGACTTGACCGCCGCGCTCGCGCGGTGGGCCGTGAGTTCGGTGAGCCAGGAGACGGCGGCGCGGCCGGCGGCGACGGCCGCCAGCCCCGCCAGGGCCGGGCCCAGCCCGCCCGCCGTCCGCCCGTCCTGGAAGGCGCCGGTGACGATCTCCGCGATGAGCATCGCCTGGGCGATGACGAGCCCGGCGCCCGCCAGCCCCAGCACGACGGAGGCGGCGAGGAAGAAGCGGGTCGCGGTGGCGTACCGGAGCAGCCTGGGGTCGACGGGCTTCATGGCGGTCCGTCCTATCCGTCCTGAGGGGCCGGTGACTTGAGGGACCGGTGGCTTGAGGGGCGCGCGCCTCGAAGGGCGGGTGTCCCTCAGGTCACCGGCGGCCCGAAGGGCCTAGTGGGCAGCGGGGGCCGGGATGTGCTGGGTGCCGATCCGCTTGCGGAAGACCCAGTACGTCCACGCCTGGTAGGCGATGATCAGGGGTGTCATGGGCACCGCGACCCACGTCATGATCTTCAGCGTGTAGGGGCTGGAGGCGGCGTCCTCGACGGTCAGGCTCCAGGACGCGTTGGCCGAGGAGGGCATGACGTCCGGGAAGAGCGCGAGGAAGAGCAGCGCGAACGCCGCCGCGACCGCCACGCCGGAGCAGGCGAAGGCCCAGCCCTCGCGGCCGTAGTGGTTCACGACCAGCGCGGCGGCCAGGGCCGCCACGGTGACGATCAGGGCCGGCAGGCTGCGCCCGTTGCCCGACTCGGCCTGCGTCCAGCCGAGGAAGGCCACGGCGAGCACGCCCGAGGTCATGCCCAGCACGGTGGCGCGGGAGCGGGCGCGGTCGCGGATGTCGCCCACCGTCTTCAGCGCCGCGAAGACCGCGCCGTGGAAGGTGAACAGCACGAGGGTCAGGAGGCCGCCCAGCAGCGCGTACGGGCCGAAGAGGTCGGCGAGGGTGCCGGTGAAGTTCTTGTCCGGCCCGATCGGAACGCCGCGGACGATGTTCGCGAAGACGACGCCCCACAGGAAGGCGGGCAGCAGCGAGCACCAGAAGATCGCGTGTTCCCAGTTGCTCTGCCAGCGCTCCCCGCTGCGCTTGTGGCGGTACTCGAAGGCGACGCCGCGCACGATCAGGCACACCAGGATGGCCAGGAGGGGCAGGTAGAAGCCGCTGAAGAGGGTCGCGTACCAGTCCGGGAAGGCCGCGAAGGTGGCACCGGCCGCAGTGATCAGCCAGACCTCATTGCCGTCCCAGACGGGGCCGATCGTATTGATCAGCACCCGGCGCTCGGTGCGGTCCCGGGCCAGCAGCTTGGTCAGCACGCCTATGCCGAAGTCGAACCCTTCGAGGAAGAAGTAGCCGGTCCACAGGACGGCGATCAGCAGGAACCAGAAGTCGTGGAGGTGCATGGTCGGTTCTCCGTTCCGCCGTTCGAGCGGGTGAGCGCGTCAGTAGGCGAAGGTCAGCGGCTTGTCGGCGTCCTCGGGGCTCTCGCCGGAGGGCAGCCGCAGCCGGGGGTCCTTCGCGGGCGGCTTCTCGTCGGTGTCCGGTCCGGCCTTGGCGTACTTCACGAGCAGCTTGACCTCGACGACGGCGAGCACCCCGTACAGCAGGGTGAAGACGCCCATGGAGGTGAGCACCTCGCCCTGGCTGACGCCGGGCGACACCGCGTCGGCGGTCTTCATCAGGCCGTAGACGCCCCAGGGCTGGCGGCCCATCTCGGTGAAGATCCAGCCGAAGGAGTTGGCGATCAGCGGGAAGCCCATGGTGAGGACGCCGATCCGCCAGGACCAGGCGGTGAAGAAGGGGCTCATCTCGCGGGTCCGGGTCAGCATCAGCCGCGGGACCTCGTTCTCGCCGGTGCGGAACGCGGGCGCGAGCCAGAACTTCTTGCGGGTGGTCCACAGCCCGATCAGCGCGGCGACGAAGGAGGTCATCCCGAAGCCGATCATGAGCCGGAAGCCCCAGAAGGTCATGAAGATGCTGGGGATGTAGTCCTCGGGATCGCCGCCGTAGAGCGCGGCCTCCCGGGCGGCGATGTCGTTGATGCCGGGGACGGCCTCGCTGAAGTTGTTGTGGGCGAGGAAGGAGAGCAGGCCGGGGATCTCTATCTCGACGCTGTTGTGGCCCTTGGAGACGTCGCCGACGGCGAAGACCGAGAACGGTGCCGGCGCCTTGGTCTCCCACAGCGCCTCGGCCGCGGCCATCTTCATCGGCTGCTGCTCGAACATCACCTTGCCGAGCTCGTCGCCGCTGATCGCGGTGCCCAGGCCGGCGATCACCGCCACCGTCAGGCCGACGCGCAGCGAGGCGCGCATCGCACCGACCTGGCTGCGCTGCTTCTCCCCCAGCTCCTCGCCGCGCAGCTGCTTGCGCTTGGCGCGCCACAGGTGGAAGGAGGCGATGCCGACGATGAAGGCGCCGCCGGTGAGGAAGGCCGCGGTGAGGGTGTGGAAGACGACGACGAGCGTGGTGTTCTGGGTCAGCACGGCCCAGATGTCGGTCAGGTGCGCCTTGCCGGTCGCCTTGTCGACGGCGTAGCCGATGGGGTGCTGCATCCAGGAGTTCGCGGCGAGGATGAAGTACGAGGACAACAGCGTGCCGACGGCGACGATCCAGATGCACGCGCAGTGGATCTTCTTCGGCAGCTTGTCCCAGCCGAAGATCCACAGCCCGATGAAGGTCGACTCGAAGAAGAAGGCCAGCAGGGCCTCCATCGCGAGCGGGGCTCCGAAGACGTCACCGACGAAGCGGGAGTAGTCCGACCAGTTCATGCCGAACTGGAACTCCTGCACGATGCCGGTGACCACGCCCATCGCGATGTTGATGAGGAAGAGCTTTCCCCAGAACTTCGTGGCGTGGAAGTACTTCTCCTTGCCCGTGCGGACCCAGGCGGTCTCCAGCCCGGCGGTGATCGCGGCAAGGCTGATCGTGAGCGGGACGAAGAGAAAGTGGTAGACGGTCGTGATGCCGAACTGCCAGCGGGCCAGCGTCTCAGGAGCCAAAGCCAGATTCACTCGGTCTCTCCTTGCCTCTCGCGTCGCCGACGACACGGGTCGTCGGCGTTATGCACCTGTATGCCCCAGGTGAAGCAGGACAATAGGGCGCGCTTGTGAACGCGTTCACATTCACAAGCATTATGGCGCACCAGCTTTTCGGACAAGTGAGGGGGGTACCCCCTTCGGCCCTAGCGCCCGCCGCCCGGACGGCCGGACGGGCCGGTCCCGGCGCCGGCCCCCTCGCAGCCCGCCCCCTCCGGACATGCGCACCCCGCCCCATCCGGACACGCGAACGCCGCGCACCCCGGACAGGGGTGCGCGGCGCCGGAGACGGACAGCGTCCGAGACGGACGGCGTCCGAGACGGACGGCGTCGGAGACGACCGGGGCCGGAAGGCCCGCGCGCTCAGAGCTCCTTGCGGAACTCCTCCGCCACGCGCACGAAGATGTCGTTCCCCTCGGTCTCGCCGATCGTCACCCGCACGCCCTCGCCGGGGAACGGCCGCACGATCACACCGGCCCGCTCGCACGCCTCCGCGAAGTCGAGCGTCCGGTCCCCGAGCCGCAGCCAGACGAAGTTCGCCTGCGTCCGCGCCACCGTCCAGCCCTGCCCGGCCAGCGCCTCGACGACCCGCGCCCGCTCGGCCACCAGCGCGTCCACCCGCTCGCGCAGGGCGTCCTCGCTGCGCAGCGAGGCGACGGCCGCCTCCTGGGCGATCTGGCTCACGCCGAACGGGACGGCCGTCTTGCGCAGCGCCGCCGCCACCGGCTCGTGGGCCACCGCGAAGCCCACCCGGAGGCCCGCCAGGCCGTAGGCCTTGGAGAACGTGCGCAGCACGCAGACGTTCGGCCGGTCGCGGTAGAGCTCGAGCCCGTTCGGGAACTCGGGGTCGCGGACGAACTCGATGTACGCCTCGTCGAGCACCACCAGGATGTCGGAGGGCACCCGGTCCAGGAAGGACTCCAGCTCGGCCCGGTGCACCACCGTGCCGGTGGGGTTGTTGGGGTTGCAGACGAAGATCAGCCGGGTCCGGTCGGTGATCGCCGCCAGCATCGCCTCCAGGTCGTGGACGTCGTCACCGGTCAGCGGCACCTGCACCGGCGCGGCGCCGGAGACCCGGGTGATGATCGGGTACGCCTCGAAGGACCGCCAGGCGTAGATCACCTCGTCGCCGGGGCCGGCCGTGGCCTGCACCAGCTGCTGGGCCACGCCCACCGAACCGGTGCCGGTGGCCAGGTGGGAGACCGGCACCGAGAAGCGCTCGGCCAGCTCGGCCATCAGGCCGGTGCAGGCCATGTCGGGGTAGCGGTTGAAGGAGCCCGTCACGGCGACCGCCCGCTCCAGCACGCCCGGGAGCGGCGGATACGGGTTCTCGTTGGAGGACAGCTTGTACGCGACCGGGCCGTCGGCAGCGGCGGGCTTGCCCGGCTTGTAGGTCGGCACGCCGTCCAGCGCAGCGCGCAGCTTGGGGGTCTTCTCGGTCACCGCAGGTCCTCCTCAGACATCCCGTGCGCTCGCTGCCGCACGGGACGAGCCGCACACGAATAGCGGACATGAATACTGCACACCTTAAGAGGATTCACCGGGTCGGCGTCCAGAGCAGGGGGAGCGCTTCAGTAAATGGCGTGCGCCGGTGGCGGGCGCCGTGGCGCGCATCCCCCATGAAGGTGAGTTGAGACCTCTTCGAGACCTGGACCATTCACCAGGCGCGGATATGCCACAGGCCCCCGGCACCCTGCCGTAGCCCGCAACTGGCTGCGTTTCCATGGTCATTGAAGGGAATTCCTCTTGCAGAAACGTGCCTGTCAACAGTCAAATATGCCGCCCTGCCAACGGACCACCCGAGCCCTACTATCGGCTCGCCATGACAGCAGCAGGGAAGCATCAGGTGAGCCGGGCGGAACCATCCCGCAGGGGCAGCCGGCATGGACGCGCGGGCATCCGCGACGTGGCCGCCGCCGCCGGGGTTTCGATCACGACCGTCTCCGACGCGCTCAACGGCAAGGGCCGGCTACCGGACGCGACCCGCCGCCATGTCCGCGAGGTCGCCGACAGGCTGGGCTATCGCCCGTCCGCCGCGGCCCGCACCCTCCGCACGGGCAAGTCCGGCCTCATCGGCCTGACGGTGACCACGTACGGGGATGAACCTTTCACCTTCACCGAATTCGCCTACTTCGCCGAAATGGCCCGGGCAGCCACCTCCGCCGCGCTGGCCCGCGGCTACGCCCTGGTCATCCTCCCCGCCACCTCCCGTCACGACGTGTGGTCCAACGTGGCCCTCGACGGCACCGTCGTGATCGACCCCTCGGACCACGACCCCGTGGTCTCCGACCTCGTCCGCCAGGGCATCCCCGTCGTCTCCGACGGGCGCCCCGCCGGCACCCTCCCCGTGACCGCGTGGGTGGACAACGACCACGAGGCCGCCGTCCTCGGCATCCTCGACCACCTGGCCGCCGCCGGAGCCCGCCGCATCGGCCTGCTGACGGGCACCAGCACCGACACGTACACCCGGCTCTCCACCCACGCCTACCTGCACTGGTGCGAGCGGGTCGGCCAGGACCCGGTCTACGAGAAGTACCCCGCCCACGACCCCTGCGCCGGCGCCGTCGCGGCCGACCGGCTGCTCGCCCGCCCGGACCGGCCCGACGCGGTGTACGGCCTGTTCGACCCCAACGGCACCGACCTGCTGGCCGCCGCCCGGCGCTACGGGCTGCGCGTCCCGGACGACCTGCTGCTCGTCTGCTGCAGCGAGTCCACGGTCTACGCCACCACCGAGCCCCCCATCACCACGCTCTCCCTCAAGCCGCGGCGCATCGGCACCGCGGTGGTCCAGCTCCTCATCGACGCCATCGAGGGACTGGACAGCGGCCGGCCGGTCGAGCAGGTGATACCGACCGAGCTGATCGTCCGCACCTCCTCGCAGCGCCGCCCGCCCCGCACCACGGTCAGCCCGCCGCGCGGTCCCGCCGGCTGATCCGGAAGCTCCGCGTCCGCCGTCCGTCCGCCCCCGCTTCCGCCACCGCTTCCGGCAGTGGCGGACGCCGGGCGGCGGCGACCGGGGGTGCCGGCTCGCCTCCGCCCGGTCTCCCGGTCAACGCACCGTTCCCGGTCTCCACCACCTTCACCGGGACGCCGTGAGGGCGCTCGGGGGGCGCACGACCCCTGGGCGAATGGCTCAATTGGGGAGAAAAACCCGTCGCGCGCACTCTCCTGCACCGATTCGCGGCCCCTGGTGCGTCACAAGCCGCGACGGTCATTCCTATGATGGGCGCACGACACCACGGACCGCCGTCGACCAGGCAAGGTCCACAAGGTGCACGGCGGCGCAATGGTGGAGGGGTCGATGACTCAGGGGGCCGGTCAAGGACCCGCGGCACGGCACACGGCGGGCATCCCGCCCTTCCCCGGCTACGCCGCGCCTCCTGCGCCTCCCGTGGCCCCCGGCCCCGTGGGGCCGTACGCACAGTCCGCGCCCCCCGTGCAGCCGCCCATGGACGCCCCCGACGGCTACACGCCGACCGCGCGGGACCTCCCGGTGATCGGCCGTGGCGCCCCCCAGAGGGCCCCTCAGGACGTCCCGACGGTCGAGCTGACCCCGCTCACCGACCCGCACCCCCCGGCCCCGCAGCACCCCGGCCTGGGCCCGCTCTACGTCGTGGGCGACGTCCACGGCTATCTGGACGAGCTCTACGAGGCACTGGCCGCGGAGGGCCTGATCGACGCGGCGGGCCACTGGGCCGCGGGCAACGCCCGCCTGTGGTTCCTCGGCGACTTCACCGACCGCGGCCCTGACGGCGTCGGCGTGATCGACCTCGTCATGCGGCTGTCGGCCGAGGCCGCGGCCGCGGGCGGCTACTGCAAGGCCCTCATGGGCAACCACGAGCTGCTGATCATCGGCGCGAAGCGGTTCGCCGACACGCCGGTCAACTCGGGCGCAGGCACGGCCTCCTTCCAGGCGGCCTGGCTGCTCAACGGCGGCCAGCGCAGCGACATGGAGCGCCTGGAGGACCACCACCTGCAGTGGATGTCCCGGCTCGACGCCATGGCGAAGGAGGACGGGCACCTGCTGGTGCACTCCGACACCACCGCCTACCTGGAGTTCGGCGACTCCATCGAGGACGTCAACGACGCGATCACCGAGGCCCTGCAGCGCAACGACCCGGACGAGGTCTGGGACCTCTTCCGGAAGTTCACCAAGCGCTTCGCCTTCCGCGACGAGGACGCCGGCCCGCCGGCCGTCCGCGAGCTGCTGGGCACCTACGGCGGTGGCCGGATCGTGCACGGTCACAGCCCCATCCCGTACCTCCTGGGAGAGGTCGGCACGGAGGAGCCGGACGCCGAGGACGACGGAGCGCCGCTGGTGGACGGCCCGCACCTGTACGCCGACGGGCTCGCCCTCGCCATGGACGGCGGCGTCACGATGGCCGGAAAACTGCTGGTCGTGCAACTTCCTCTGGCTGACTGAGGGTTCAGCGGGCAGGCGGACGGGCAGGTAGGGAGTTCCACCGCCGCGGGGGTAATTCGGGAAACACACTGTCACCCCGCGCCGGTACGGCTCTACCATCGGCTTATCCGTAGCAGGCTCTCCTCCGTTTCCGCCCACTGCCCGGTGTAAGCCGGCACCACGGCCCTACGGAGCATCGGGGGATGCACATGAACAGCGCTCCGCATCTGCTGGCCGAGGACCACCCGGAATTCGAGCGGGTTCTCGACCAGGCGCTGCGTACCGCGAACCATGACCCGGAACTTGCCGCCGCGATAGGACAGCGGCTCAATACAGAACAGCTGCGCGAGATGGCTCTCGACGCCATGCCCGCCATCTCGGCTTGCGCAACGGTCGAATACCAGAACTACGTAAGGGCGCGCGATGCACTGCGCGCGCTCTCCGCGACGGCACGCCCCCAAACCGTAGGCGCTGGGGGCGCATCCGATTCCGAAAGCGCTCCCTCCGGCGCGGCCGCCCCCGCTGCCGCGGACGGCGAGCCGGAGGAGTCCTCGGGTGCGGGTGCCGGAGCGGTGCTCGCCGTCCTGGCCCCGGTCCTCGCCGGCATCGCCGCCCTGATCTTCCTGGCCATCGGCTACGTCCTGCGGACCGTGGGCTCCAACACGGCCGTCGCGGACCCCATGGTCAACGTCGGCTGGTGGTTCGCCGGCCTCACGGCAGCCGGTGTGTTCATCGCCATGGTCGGCATCCTGCTCACGGCCCTGCGCAACGGCTCCTCCGGGGGGAGTGATGCGCGAGGGGTGCGGGTGAAGGAGGACGCCGAGCGGGCCAGAGAGGCGTGGCGGCAGGCCCTGATCCACCGCGGCCTGCTGCCCTTCGTCCGCGAGGCCCTGGCCAACGCCCCCGCCGGTCCCGGCGGGGGCGCCGGGCGATCCGCCCCGGTCGTCCCCAGGCGCCGCGAGGGCCACGGCCGCACGCCCCACCTGGGGTACTCCCGGCCCGGCTTCACCAGCCCGGACAGCGACTCCGGCTCCGGCACCCGCGCCGGTTACACCAGCCCGGACTTCACCAGCCCCGACTACGGCGGCCCGGACCACCGCCCGGAGTGACTCCGGGCGGCCCTCCGGACGCCGGCGGCCGGGGCCGGCCGGACCCCGGCCGGCCGCCGGAATCCGGGGCGCATCCGGAATCGGGTGGCTTCCGGAATCCGGTGGACTCCCGGATCCCGGTCCGCCGTCTGCCTGCCCGGTCAGTCCGCGATCGGCAGATAGACGCGGTTGCCCGCCGCCGCGAACTCCTTCGACTTCTCCGCCATCCCGGCCTCGGGGTCGACGGCGAGATCGCCGCCGTGCTCGCGCCGGATGTCCTGCGAGATCTTCATCGAGCAGAACTTCGGCCCGCACATCGAACAGAAATGCGCGGTCTTCGCCGGCTCGGCCGGCAGCGTCTCGTCGTGGAAGGCCCGTGCCGTCTCCGGGTCGAGGGCCAGGTTGAACTGGTCCTCCCAGCGGAACTCGAACCGCGCGTCCGAGAGCGCGTCGTCCCACTCCTGCGCCCCCGGGTGGCCCTTGGCGAGGTCCGCGGCATGAGCGGCGATCTTGTAGGTGATCACACCCGTCTTGACGTCGTCGCGGTCCGGCAGGCCCAGGTGCTCCTTGGGCGTGACGTAGCAGAGCATCGCCGTGCCCCACCACGCGATCATCGCGGCGCCGATGCCGGAGGTGATGTGGTCGTACGCGGGTGCGACGTCCGTCGTCAGCGGGCCGAGGGTGTAGAACGGCGCCTCCTCGCAGATCTCCTGCTGGAGGTCGATGTTCTCCTTGATCTTGTGCATCGGGACGTGGCCCGGGCCCTCGATCATCGTCTGGACGTTGTGGCGCTTGGCGATGGTGTTGAGCTCGCCGAGAGTCTTCAGCTCGGCGAACTGCGCCTCGTCGTTGGCGTCCGCGATGGAGCCGGGGCGCAGGCCGTCGCCGAGCGAGTACGTCACGTCGTAGGCCGCGAGGATCTCGCAGAGCTCCTCGAAGTTCTCGTAGAGGAACGACTCCTTGTGGTGCGCCAGGCACCACGCGGCCATGATCGAACCACCGCGCGAGACGATGCCGGTCTTGCGGCGGGCGGTCAGCGGGACGTAGCGCAGCAGCACGCCCGCGTGCACGGTCATGTAGTCGACGCCCTGTTCGGCCTGCTCGATGACCGTGTCCTTGTAGATCTCCCAGGTGAGCTCCTCGGCCTTGCCGTCGACCTTCTCCAGGGCCTGGTAGAGCGGCACGGTGCCGATCGGCACCGGGGAGTTGCGCAGCACCCACTCGCGCGTGGTGTGGATGTTGCGGCCGGTGGAGAGGTCCATGACGGTGTCGGCGCCCCAGCGGGTGGCCCACGTCATCTTCTCGACCTCCTCCTCGATGGAGGAGGTGACCGCGGAGTTGCCGATGTTGGCGTTGACCTTCACCAGGAACTTCTTGCCGATGATCATCGGCTCGATCTCCGGGTGGTTCACATTGGCCGGGAGGACCGCCCGGCCCGCCGCGATCTCCTCGCGGACGGTCTCGGGAGAAACGTTCTCCCGGAGGGCCACGTACTCCATCTCCTCGGTGATCTCACCGCGGCGGGCGTACGCGAGCTGGGTGACGGCCTGCCCGCCGCGGCCCCGGCGGGGCTGGCGCGGGCGGCCCGGGAAGACCGCGTCGAGGTTCTTCAGCCCCCCGCGCGGCGAGGTGTGCTTGATGCCGTCGTCCTCCGGGCGCATCGGGCGCCCGGCGTACTCCTCGGTGTCACCACGGCCGATGATCCAGTTCTCCCGGAGCGGCTGGAGGCCGCGCCGGACGTCCGTCTCGATCGCCGGGTCGGTGTACGGGCCGGACGTGTCGTACAGCTGGACGTCCTGCCCGTTGGTGAGGTGGACCCGCCGAACCGGCACCCGAAGGTCCGGACGCGAGCCGGTCACGTAGTCCTTGTGCCAGCCGATCTCCCGGCCGGTTTCGGACGTGCGTGCATCCTGCGAGGTCATGAGACCAGAACTCCCTACGCCGGCATTACCCGGTAACAGGTTCGGCGGTCGACGCAGCGGTCTTCCGTACGAATCTCCGTACGGAGGTCAGCGCCCTCTCAGCCCGGTGCTCCGAGCTCCCGCGATTGCAAAGGTGCCACCACGCTAGCGCCTCTCGTGTCCGAAGGACCAGGGGGGCTTGCAATGATCGGGGGGTGACCCCCACGGACCATGATTTCCCAGACCACCCCCACAGCCCCGGGCATCCACATGACCGGATCCACCCCCAAGGCCATGGCGAAGGCCGGGCCCAGGAGGAGATCCCGGCCCAGGCCCAGGCCCGGCCCCAAGGCAATGCACACGCCCACGGGCACGGCCACGGCCATGGGCACAGCCACTCCCACGGCCCCGCCTCCCCCGTCTCCGCGCACCTGCGCAAGGTGATCGCCGCGGTCCTCATCCCCTTCGCGGCCGCCGTGCTCACCGGCCTGGTCGTGCTGTGGCCCGGCGGTGCGCCCCCGCACGAGCACTCCGGGCTCGGTCTCGACCAGAAGACCGAGTCGGGCCGGGTCGTGAAGATCGAGGAGGTCGACTGCGCGAAGGGCAGCGGCGGCCAGCAGCAGCCGCCTCCCGGGCAGCAGGGCGGTCCGGGAGGACCCGGCGGGCCCGCCAAGCCGAAGGGCCCCTGCGAGAAGTCGGACATCGAGGTGACGTCGGGCCCGGACAAGGGCAGGACGTTCACCGAGCTCGTCCAGCCGAGCGCCTCTCGCCGCTACACGGTCGGCCAGGAGGTCGTCCTCGCGTACGCCCCCAAGGCGCCGAAGAACCTGCAGTACTCGGTCAGCGACGTGAACCGGACGCTGCCCATGGCGATACTGGCGGCGGTGTTCGCACTGGCCGTCGTGGTCGTCGGCCGGCTGCGCGGGCTCTTCGCGCTGATCGCGCTGGTGATCAGCTTCGGGGTGCTGACGCTGTTCATCCTCCCCGCGATCCTCCAGGGCTCCGATCCGCTGGTGGTGGCCGTCATGGGCGGCAGCGCGATCATGCTGATCGCGCTGTACATGTGCCACGGCCTGACAGCACGCACGTCCGTGGCGGTCATCGGAACGCTCACCTCACTGCTGCTGATCGGCCTGCTCGGCACGATCTTCACGAGCTGGGCCCACCTGACGGGCAACACCGACGACCAGACCGGACTCGTGCACAGCCTCTACCCGGAGATCGAAATCCGCGGACTGCTGCTCGCGGGCATCATCATCGGCTCGCTCGGCGTGCTCGACGACGTCACGGTGACGCAGACGTCGGCGGTGTGGGAACTGAAGGACGCCGACCCGACCGCGAGTTGGCGGAAGCTCTACGGGGCGGCGATGCGTATCGGCCGGGACCACATCGCCTCGGTCGTGAACACCCTGGTACTGGCCTACGCGGGCGCCTCGCTGCCGTTGCTGCTGCTGTTCTCCATCGCCGACAGCGGCGTCGGAACGGTCGCGACCAGCGAAATCGTCGCCGAGGAGATCGTACGGACGCTCGTCGGCAGCATCGGGTTGGTGGCCTCCGTGCCCGTGACGACCGCGCTGGCGGCCCTCGTTGTCAGTGCCGACCGGCACAATGCGGGTACGGGGCCGGGTGCCGGCGCCGGGATCGGTTCGCGGGCCGGGGGGCGCGCCAGGGCGAAGGGTGGCCGGCGCCGCCGGGCCAAGTGAGCCCGCGAGGGGGGAGCTGCCGGTGGTCGGGGAGCAGGGCAGGGTGACGGGCACGGTCGGCCCGGGGCTGGTCGGCGAGGTGATGGTGCGGGTCCGGGGCGGGGCCGAGGCCTTCCTGGCCTATGCGGTGGAGCCGGGCGAGCGGATCGAGCGCGGGGCGCTGGTGGTGGTCATGGAGTACCAGCCGCCGCGCACGGTGTACGTGACGGCTGCCTACGCATGACCCGGCTGTGTAGACGTGGTCCGGCTGCGTAGGCATGGTCCGGCCGCGTAGGCACGGTCCGGCCGCCGCTTACGGGTGATACCGCCGGGGCAGAAGGGATTTGAGGGGCCCCGTCGTGGGGTCCCGAAGGGGGGCTGCACGCATGCTCATCGGCATCGTGGCGGGGATCGTCCTCGTCGCCGTGGCCGTCGTGGTCGGGCTGTTCAAACTGATGTGGCGAGTGGCCGAGCCCAATGAGGCGCTCGTCATCTCCGGTTCCAAGCACCGGACCGAGGGCCTTGAGGAGGGGATGGGGTTCCGGATCGTCACGGGGCGGGGGACCCTCGTGCTGCCCGGGGTCCAGGTGGTCCGGAAGCTGTCGCTCGACCTCAATGAGGCCGATCTCCATGTGGATTGTGTGACCAAGCAGGGCATCCCGCTCAAGGTCCACGGCGTGGTCATATTCAAGGTCGGCGACGACTTCGTGTCGATCGCCAACGCCGCGCGCCGCTTCCTGGACCAGCAGAAGTTCATGGGCGACCGGGTGCACAACGTCTTCGCGGGCCATCTGCGCTCGATCGTCGGCGGGCTCACCGTGGAGGACATGATCCGTGACCGCGAGCGGCTGACGGGGGAGACCCGGGCCGCCTCGGGCACCGAGATGGAGAAGCTCGGTCTGATCATCGACTCGCTGCAGATCCACGAGATCCAGGACCCGACGGGCTACATCAAGAACCTGTCGGCGCCGCACGCGGCGGCGGTGCAGCGGGACGCCCGCATCGCCCAGGCCGAGGCCGACCGGCTGGCGACCGAGGCCGAGCAGCAGGCCGCGGCCCGGATGTCCCAGGCGCAGCGCGACTCCGAGATCCTGCAGGCCGGCTATCAGGCGGAGCGGGACAGCGCGGCGGCGAAGGCGCGGCAGGCCGGTCCGCTGGCGGAGGCGGCGGCCCAGCAGGAGGTCGTGGTCCAGGAGACGCGGGTGGCGGAGCTGGCGGCGCACCGGCGGGAGCAGCAGCTCCAGGCGGACGTGCGCAAGCCCGCGGACGCGGCGGCCTACGAGAAGCGCACCCTGGCCGAGGCGGAGCGCGACGCCCGTATCTCCGCGGCCCAGGCGAGGGCCCGGGAGACGGAGCTGGCGGCGGCCGCCGAGGCGACGCGGGTGAAGGCCGCCGCCGGCGCCGAGGCTGAGGCCACCAAGGCGCGCGGCGCCGCGGCCGCCGAGGCGACCCGGGCGACCGGTGAGGCGGAGGCGGCGGCCGCGCGGGCGAAGGGTCTGGCGACGGCCGAGGCCGCCAAGGCGCGGGGTCTGGCGGAGGCGGATGCGATCAAGGCACGGGCGGCGGCCCTGGCGGAGAACCAGGAGGCGGTGGTCGCGCAACAACTGGCCGAAAAGTGGCCCGAGATCGTACGTGCGGGGGCTGAAGCCTTCGGAAACGTTGACCACATGGTGCTGCTCAACGGGGCGGACGGGATGTCCGAGATGTTTGCGAAGGCGCTGACGATGGGGGGTACGGGTCTGGGCCTGGCGCGACAGCTGCTCTCCGCCATGGGCACGGCGGGCGCGGCGGACGGGCCGGGCGGGAACGGGGCCGGTTTCCCGGGCGCCACGGGGCCCGGCGGGACGCCGGACTCCGGAGAGAAGGCCGGCTCAGGAGCGCTGGGGGCCGGGACGGCGCCGAAGGGCGCGCCCCCGCGCACTGAGCGGGTGCCGGTCCGGGACGAGGGCGTGGCCGGCGGAGGCACGCCGGGCCGCTAACCGGCGTTCTGCCCCTCGGTGTTGCCGGCGAGGATGTTGTCGAGCGCGGCGGCGAGGTCGTAGTCGAAGTCGGCGACCGAGCGCTCCTCGCCGAGGGGGGCGATGCGGTCGGTCCGGTCGAGGAACGCCACGAGGGGCGCCGCACCGGCCCGGAACAGGGCCCCTTCGGAGCCCACTTGCAGCCGGATGAAGACGTCCGAGAGGTGCTCGGCGGAGGCGGGGGCGATGTGCACATCGCCCTCGCCGGAGGGCTGGCTGAGCCCGTCGAGCAGCAGCTCCCGCGCGAAGGCCCAGGTCACAGGCGCGTCGCCGGGAAGGTGAAAGGTGAACTTCACCGCGTAGGGATCGCTGCTGTCGTAGTCCAGTCCCACCGGGATCCGGAAGGACAGCTCCTCGGAGACGAGGAAGGTCATGATCACTTCTGCCTGAACCGTTTCACGCATCGCCCAATGCCCCGTATTCGTCGTTTTGGCCCGGGATTGGCTCCTCGCGCCCCATAGACACCACCGCTCGACGGCATCCATAGATCACCAGGAGTGATTCTTCAGCTACCGATAGAGATCGAGACTGAGCTTACGAGCTCTATGACTCTGGAGCGTAGCGACTCGACTACGGGGCGGAGTCGTTCCGGGGGATTCAGGGCAGAGAAATTGCCAGAGCCGTCAACACCGGTCCAGGCGACGACCGGCCGGGGCGGCGGCCGGGGCGCCGGCCGGCGGGCCCTACCAGTCGCCCTTCGACGACGAGGACGACGACGTGAACTTCTTGACGACGAAGATCAGCCCGCCGATGAGCGCGACCAGCAGCAGGGCCTTGAAGACCAGCGCTATGACGAAGCCGAGCACGCTCATGATCAGACTGCCGAACACCACGAGGACGAGGACCGGCACGGCGATCCACTTCACCCACCACGGGAGTCCTGCGAGAATCCCCTTCTCAGCCATGTCGTTCGTCCCTGCTTTCCGCTTCGTGGACCCGGAGCGCGGGTGCTCCGGCCTTGCTTTCGATGCTAGGGCGGGCAGGGGGTCCGGCGGGGCCTGCGGAGCCCCCGTCGACCCCTGAGCGTCCCCCTACGGGTCGCCGGGGCGAACCCTCAGCTCTCAGGGGGAGAGAAGACCACCAGAACCCTGAGGGCCTCGCTGATGTGGTGGAAGCGGTGCGTCACGCCGGCCGGCACGTAGACCACGCTCCCGCGGCCCACCTGGGTCGTCTCCTCCCCCACGGTGATCGACGCGCGGCCGCTCATCACCACGTAGACCTCGTCCTGGGCGTGCGGGGTCTGCGGGTCCATCTGCCCGGCGTCCAGGGCGTACAGCCCGACCGACATGTTCCGCTCGCCCAGGAACTGCAGGTAGGCGCCGTCGTTCGCGAGGCGCTCCCCCTCCAGTTCATCCAGCCGGAAGGCCTTCATCTGCCGTCCACCCCTCGCCGCTCCTCGGTCGTGGTCCGTCCACATGCTGCGTCTGCAACGATCTCACCATGAAGAATTTCGTAGTCAAGACGATCGCCAACGCGGCGGCCCTGGCGGTCGCCATCTGGCTGCTCAAGGGCATCACGCTCTCCGGTGAGAACACGCTGCGCAAGGTGCTCACGCTGATCCTCGTCGCGCTCGTCTTCGGCGTGGTCAACTTCATCGTCAAGCCGGTGGTGAAGCTGCTGTCCTTCCCGTTGTTCATCCTCACCCTCGGCCTCATCACGCTCGTGATCAACGCGCTGATGCTGATGCTGACGTCGTTCCTCGCCAAGGAGCTGGGGCTGGCCTTCCACGTCGACGGCTTCTGGAACGCCCTGGTCGGCGGCGTGATCATCTCGGTGGTGGCCTGGGCGATGCACATGATCCTGCCGGACGACAAGGACTGAGAAGGGGCTGAGGAGAGCTGACCAGGACCGAGCAGAGCCGGCGGGAACCGAGAAGGGCCGGGAGTCCGAGAAGGGCCGGGGAGTCCGAGGAGGTCCGCGCATGACGGGCGACGGCACCCGGGCCGTGCGGGCGGGCCTGCCGGAGCCGCGGGCGAACGAGCCCGCGCTCCCCGGCCCGGCCTTCGCCGCCCACTACCACCTGCCGGGCGAGGTCTCCGGCCCGTACACCTACGGGCGCGAGGCCAACCCCACATGGGCCGCCCTGGAGACGGCGATCGCCGAGCTGGAGGCCCCCGGCGACCCCGGCCCGGCGGCGGAGGCCGTCGCCTTCCCCTCCGGGATGGCCGCGATCTCCGCCGTGTTCCTCTCGCAGCTGCGGCCCGGCGACACGGCGGTCCTGCCCTCGGACGGCTATCAGCTGCTGCCCGCGCTGCGCGAGCGCCTGGAGGCGTTCGGCATCGCCGTGCGCACCGCTCCGACCGCCGGGGACGCCCAGCTCGCGGCGCTGGAGGGCGCCCGCTTGCTGTGGATCGAATCGCCCTCCAATCCGGGCCTCGACGTGTGCGACATCCGCCGCCTCGCCGACGCCGCCCACCGCCGCGGCGCGCTCGTCGCGGTCGACAACACCCTCGCCACCCCGCTCGGCCAGCGCCCCCTGGAACTGGGCGCCGACTTCTCCGTGGCCAGCGGCACCAAGGCCCTCACCGGCCACGGCGATCTCCTCCTGGGCTACGTGGCCGCACGCGACCCACGGCTCACCGCGGCCGTCCGCGACTGGCGCAAGGTCGCCGGCGCGATCCCCGGCCCCATGGAGGCCTGGCTGGCCCACCGCTCCCTGGCGACGCTGCAGCTGCGCGTGGACCGGCAGGCGGCCGGTGCGCTCGCGCTCGCCGAGGCCCTGCGCGACCGGCCCGACGTGACCGCCCTGCGCCACCCCGGGCTGCCCTCCGACCCCGCCCACGACCTGGCCCTGCAGCAGATGCGCGGCGGGCGCTTCGGGTGCGTGGTCTCCTTCGTGCTGCCGGACCGGGCTCATGCCGAGCGCTTCCTGGCCGCCCTGCGCATCGTCGACGAGGCGACCAGCTTCGGCGGCGTGCGGTCCACGGCCGAGCGGCGCGGGCGGTGGGGAGGCGACGCCGTGCCGGACGGCTTCATCCGCTTCTCGGTGGGCGTCGAGGACACCGAGGATCTCGTCGCGGACGTCCTTGCGGCGCTGGACGAGGCGGCCCGCCCGGACGACGGCCCGGCCCGCCCGTAAGGACGGCTCGAGTCTCCCCCCTCTTGACTCGAGCCGTCGTGGTCGGACGCGCGAACCACGCACGAATGACCACCCGGTCCAGGCTAGTTGACTCTGCGTCAGTGTCCAATCACACCGGCGACACAGCCCTATCGACTTATTTATAGTTCCCCTACGACCGGGAGGCTCCGAGTCAGGGAGACAGCATGGATCTGGCCCTGTTGCGCACGTTCGTCACGGTGCACCGGGCCGGGTCGTTCACCCGGGCCGCGGCCCTGCTCGGCCTCTCGCAGCCCGCCGTCACCAGCCAGATCCGCACGCTGGAGACCCAGTTGGGCCGCCCGCTCTTCCTGCGTCTGGCCCGCGGGGTGCGCCCCACCACCACCGGCGAGGAGCTCGCCCACAAGATCGCACCGCACGTCGACGCCCTGCTGGAGATCACCGAAGCGGGCATGGACGACGAGGGATCGCGTAACCGGACCCTCCATCTGGCCGGTCCCCCGGAGTTCACCGACCTGCGCGCGCTCCCCGCCCTCGCGCCCCTCATCGCCCGGGGCCTGGCCGTGCGCGCCGCCCACGGCGCCGCGGACGACCTCTTCGAGAGCCTCGCCGCCGGCCACCACGACCTCGCCATCACCACCTCGCGCCCACGCGGACGCCTGCTAACAGCCACCCCGCTCTGCGACGAGGAGCACGTGCTCGTCGCGGCGCCGCGCTGGGCGGCCCGCCTGGGCGGCCCGGCCGTCGTCCGCGACAAGGGCGTCCGGGCCCTGGAACACCTGCCCGTGGTCGAGGTCCACGAGACCCTGCCGCTCGTCACGCGCTACTGGAGCACCGTCTTCGACACCGAGCCCGCCGCCTCCGGCAGCGTCATCGCCCCCGACCTGCGGGCCGTCCTCTCCTGCGTCATCGCGGGCGCCGGGCTGGGCGTGCTGCCCCGCTACCTGTGTGAGGACGCCCTCGACACGGGGGAGATCGTGGCCCTTCTCGACCCGCCGGTCCCCCCGCTGCGCACCTATTTCCTCGTCGTACGAACCGGAACGCTGGCCCACCCGCACCTCGCCCGGGCACACGAGTGGCTCCTGCGCGCCGCCGTTTCCTGGTGAGGCCGCCGTTTCCTGGTGAGACAGAGGAGAGAAAGAGGAGAGAAAGGGTTGCCGCCAGGGGTTTCGCCGACCGCATCGCGCGGCAGATGTCCCCTATGACCGAACGTCCAGTGGTCAAGCGCACCGCGCGTGCCATCCTGCTCGACAGCGGGGGCGACCCCGGCCCCCACGCCGCCTTCGAGATGGTCCTGATCAAGCGCACCAAGCCCGGCGAAGCGCCGTACTGGATCACCCCGGGCGGCGGCATGGAGCCGGAGGACAGCACCGTGGTCGCCGCGCTCCACCGCGAGGTCGACGAGGAGCTCGGCGCCAAGGTCGTCGACGTCGTCCCCGCATTCGTCGACACCGTCTCCCACTCGCTCCACCACGCCGCCCACGGCGTGAAGGTGCAGCACTTCTTCGTCTGCCGGCTCGCGTCCATGGACCTCTCGCAGCGCCACGGCCCCGAGGTGGACGAGCCGCACGGGACGTACGAGGTGGTGCGGATCCCGTTCACCCGGGAGGGGATCGCCTCGGTGGAGCTGGTGCCCCCGTCGCTGCGCGCCTACCTCGACGCGAACATCGAGGGCGTACGGGCCCTGCTGGCGGACGACCTCGGGTGACCAGCCGGGCGACCGCTCGGATCAGCCCGGCGTGGGCGCCATGAGGCCGTCGATCGTGTCGTGCCGTATGCGGTGGGACGGGATGCCGATGCCCTTCAAGGTGTCCACACCGCTGCGGATCATTCCGGGCGGCCCGGAGAGATAGGCGTCGTACGCGGTCCAGGGCCCGTACTGGCGCACGATGGCGGGCAGTTGACCGCTCAGCCCGCGGGTCGGGCCGTCGGACACGACCGGCCGGACCGAGAGCCAGTTGTGCGCACGCTGCAGCTGCAGCATGGTGTCGATGTCGTAGAGGTCACCGGCTTGGCGCGCACCGTAGAAGACCTCGACCGGGCGGCAGCGCCCGTGCTCGGCGACGTCCTCGACCAGCGCCTTGATCGGCGCGATGCCGGTGCCGCCGCCCAGGCACAACAGGCCGTTGTCAGTGCTGTGGTCCACAATCATGGAACCGGTGGGGGGACCGAGCCGCAGGACGTCGCCCGGGCGGGCGCGGTGGACGAGGGCGCCGGACACCCAGCCTGCGGGTACGGCCTTGACGTGGAAGGAGAGCAGCCCGTCCGGGCGGGGCGCGGCGGAGAAGGAGTACGGCCGCCACACACGCGGCCACCAGGGGGTTTCCAGGTTCGTGTACTGGCCGGCGACGAACGGGTAGGGCTGGTCGGGCCGTACGGTCACGACGGCGATGTCCGGCGTGCGCAGTTCGTGGGTGACGATCTCGGCCTGCCACCAGGCGGGCGAGTGCCGTTCGTCCTCCGCCGCGGCGTCGATCATGATCTGGGAGATCGCCGTGTAGACGCGGACCCAGGCCGCTTCGGTGTGCCCGTTCCAGGTGGCCGGCGCGAAGCGGCTGAGGGCGGCGATCAGGCACTCGCCGACCGCGGGGTAGTGCTCAGGCAGGGTGCCGTACTTCCGGTGCCCGCGGCCCAGCCGGGAGAGGTACGTGGTGAGCGTGGCGGAGTCGTCCGCGTGCTGGGCGGCGGTCAGCAGCGCCCGGAAGAGACGGTCGCGCTGGGTGTCCATGGCGGCGGGGAAGAGGGCCCGCAGATCGGGGTGCTGTATGAACAGCAGCGCGTAGAAGTACGAGGTCGCCTTGTCGGCCACGGGCTCGATCTCCGCCATGGTCCGGCGGATCAGCAGGGCGTCGGGGGACTGCGCCGCTTCGGGGGCAGGGGCGGGAGGCGCGCCCGCCGTACGGGACGCGGCGGGTGCCGTACGGGACGCG